>JAUNUF010000059.1 GCA_030538315.1 Propionibacteriaceae bacterium | reverse complement strand
CTGGTTGAACGGGCTTTCCCAGAACGAGCCGCGCCGCCCCTGGTGGCAGCGGCTCCTGCGCCATCCGCTGTTCTGGATGACCGTCATCCTGCTGCCGCTGTACTTCTGGGCGCTCCACAACCAGTACTGGATGCTGCACCCCGAGCAGACCTTCGAGGACGGCACTCGCACGCTCGGCCTCAGCAACGAATCCATCAAGATGGGCGCCTACTGGGCCATGTGGACGGCACTCGTCTACACCGCGCTGTTCATCTGGCTGGACCGGTTCCGCGCATCGAGCCCCGTCATCTGGCTGCTGACCCTCGGCTGGGGCGCCTGCGCCTCCACCTGGTTCTCCATCCACATCAACACCTGGATGGGCCAAATGATGGCCACCACGCAGGCAAACTCGGATTCTGGCTCCCGCGCCGCCGTCTTCTCGGCGCCCTTCGTCGAGGAGTTCGCGAAGGCCACCATTCTGATCCTGTTGGTGATCCTGTGGCGCAACAAGATCGTCTCGCGCCTGTCCATCATCACACTCGCCGGGCTGTCCGCCGTCGGCTTCGCGTTCACCGAGAACATCATCTACTACGCCCGCGTCTGGATGCAGGCCACGCACGACATCACGATTGCAGACCCCAAGGAATCCTTCATGGAGCTGGTCATGCTCCGTGGCGTCTACACATCCTTCGGGCACCCGCTGTTCACGATGATGACCGCCGGCGGCCTGGCCATCGGGCTGGGCGCGCGCTCCAAGTGGGTGCGCGTCATGGCACCGGTTGCGGGCTACCTGCTCTCCTGCGCCGGCCACATGCTGTTCAACGGGCTGGCCTCCACCAACCACCCAGACAACCTGCGCCCGCAATGGTTCATGGCGCTGGGCCTGGTGCTGGTGATCATCATCTCCCTGGTCGTCAGCGTGGTGGGCAACGGGCAGGTCATCCGCGCCCGGCTGGGCGATTACCAGCGCGCCGGGTGGCTCACGCAGCGCGACGTCGAGCTCTACGGCGGCCCCCTCCGCCGCGCCAAGCTCCTCCTCTTCGCCATCTTCCGCGGCCCGCGCCTGTGGTGGCGCACCGCCAAGTTGGTGCGCCGGGTCACCGAGCTGGCCTACCTCCGCAACGCCATGGTGCGCGGCACCGTCGGCGGCCCGGGCGACGACCGCGCCCACGAGCTCATCGTCGAGATCCACGAACTCCAGAAGACTGCGTTCAGCGACTACGCAGGTCAGCCCATGATCCCGCCGCGCAAGAAGAAGCGCCGCAGCCTTCCCCCGCCACCGCCCGGCCCCGGCGGCCCGCTGACCACCAACTACGCCCAACCCGTCGCGCCTGGCCCGGCGGGCGTCGGCGGCAACTATCCTGTTCGTTCATGAGCGGTACTCAGAAGCTCGTTGAGGCTTTCCACCTCCTCGATTCCGCCCTCCCGGCAGCGCAGTTCCCGCTTCCCATCGACGGCGCGGAATCCCTTCGCGGCCTCGCTGGCTCGCTCGCACACCAGGTGCGTGACTATTTGCTGCCCCGAGCGGCCAGGCTCGACGCCCCGCTGCTCGCCGTCGTCGGCGGCTCCACCGGTGCCGGAAAATCAACGTTGGTCAACTCGCTGCTGCGCGCCGAAGTGACCCGCCCAGGCGTGCTGCGCCCCACCACCAAATCCCCGGTGCTCATCTGCCACCCAGATGATGAGGCGTGGTTCCGGTCAGACAACGTGCTGCCCGGCCTCGTGCGCACCGACACGCAATTGCATGACTCCCGCGCGCTGCACATCGTCGCGTTCCCGGACCTGCCCCCAGGTTTGGCGCTGCTGGATGCCCCAGATATCGATTCGGTCGACGACGCCAACCGCGCGTTGGCCCGCCAGCTTCTGCTGGCCGCAGATCTCTGGGTGTTCGTCACCTCCGCTGCGCGCTACGCGGATGCGGTGCCGTGGGAGTACCTGCAGCAGGCGCAGGAGCGCAACACGATGCTTGCCGTCGTGGTCAATCGCTGCCCACCCGGAGCGCTCAGCCAGGTGGCTGGGCACCTGGCCCAGATGCTGGCCGAACGGGGGCTCGCCTCAGCCAAGCTGTTCGCCGTCGCAGAGCGCGCCCTGGCGCCCGACGGGTTGCTGCCGCTGGCAGATGTCGGTGGCTTGCGTCAGTGGCTGGGCCAACTCGCGTCCCAATCGGAGGCGCGCTCGCAGGTGGCCGTCCAGTCGCTGGCCGGCTCCGTGCGCTCCATCGACCCGCAGCTCCAGGAACTCATCGGTGGCATCGCGCGCCAGAACGAGGCCCTCACCGAGCTTCGAGAGCAATCCGTCACCACCTACCGGCAGGCCGCAGCAGAGGTGGCCGAGGCCGCCGGCGACGGCACGATGCTGCGCGGCGAGATCCTCAGCCGCTGGCAGGACTTGGTGGGCACCGGCGAGTTCATGCGCTCCATCGAGGAACGCATCGGCGTGTTCCGAGACCGGGTCACCGGCTGGTTCCGCGGCGAACCCAAGGTGGAAGCCGTCGAGATCGCCATCTCGGACAACCTCGCGGCAGTGCTGCAGGAGAAGGGCCAATGGGCCGCCGAACAGGTGGCCGTGAAGTGGTCTCGCACCCGCTGGGGCCGCGACATCATCGTGGCCGAGCCAGCCCTTGCCCACCCCTCGGAGAGTTTCGACGAGCAGGCCGCCGCCGCCATCCGCGCCTGGCAATCAGATGTGATGCGCCTCGTGGAGGAGCAGGGCCGCGGCAAGCGCATGAAGGCGCGCTTCCTGGCGCTCGGCACCAACGTGTTGGCACTGGCCCTCATGATCGTGGTCTTCGCCGCCACCGGTGGCCTCACGGGTGCGGAGGTGGGCATCGCCGGCGGCGCCTCCGTGCTGGCGCAACGCCTTCTCGAAGCGGTCTTCGGCGAGGGCGCCGTGCGCAAGCTCGCCGAGCAGGCGCAGCACGACCTCAACGGGCGCGTGGAGGCCGTGCTCGCCGTCGAACTGGCCCGCTACGGCCTGATCCTCGACACCCTCGCAGTCGACGACGGGGCCACCGCCCAGCTCGACAACGCAGCCGCCACCCTCCGTGATGCCGCCCGCGGTGCCTTCGACGACCTGACCGCCCCGGAGCTGTGATGCAGATCGCCGAACAACTAGGCGCACTCACCCAAGTGCTCGACCTCGCTCAGGGCCGCGTACCGGCCGAGGCAGAAGGCCGAACCCGCGCCATCCTCACGCACGCCCCGCGCAGGCTGGCCGCTGGAGCCCAGACCATCGTCGCCATCGCAGGCGCCACCGGCTCCGGCAAGTCCAGCTTGTTCAACGCACTCACGGGCACGCGGCTGGCGGAGCAGGGCCCGCGCAGGCCCACGACGTCGCTCACCATGGCCGCCAGCTTCTCCGCCAGCAACACGAAACTGCTGGATCTGTTGGAGGTGCAGCGCCGCCACGAGGTCGCCGCGCCAGCCGAGGGCATGCAGGATCTCATCCTCCTCGACCTGCCAGATCACGATTCCACGGCCACCGCCCACCGCATGGAGGTCGACCGCCTCGTGGCGCTCGTGGACCAGTTCATCTGGGTTCTCGACCCCCAGAAGTACGCAGACGCGGCCATCCACAAGTTCTACCTGCGGCCCCTCGCCCAGCACCGCGAGGTCATCACCGTGGTGCTCAACCAGGCGGACAAGCTCTCGCCGGAAGATCTGGCGCGCTGCCTCGCCCACATCCGCGTCCTGCTTGACGACGGTGGGCTCCACGACGTGCCCATCCTCGCCACCTCGGCGGTGACGGGCATGGGCATCGAGGATCTGCGCCGCCGCCTGGCCACCCTGGCCACCGGGAAGCGCGCCGCCACCACCCGCCTGCAGGCGGATGTCGCCGTCGCCGCCCGTGAGCTGGATCAAACAATGGGCCGGGCCGCCACGCACACCGCCAGCGACGAGACCGTGCGCCGCCTCAATGCCCAACTCTCGGCCGCGGCGGGCGTGCCCACCGTCGTCGACGCGGTGCGGGGCTCTGTGAATCATCGCGGCCACCTGGCCACGGGCTGGCCGTTGGTGAAGTGGCTGAGCAGGCTCAAGCCAGATCCGTTGAAGCGCCTGCGGCTCGGTGGCGGAAAGCCCAGCGGCGCTGAGGCGCCGCAGCTCGAGGCCTCAGGCAGCTTCAGCCGTTCCTCGCTTCCTGCGCGGTCGTCGGCGGCCTCGTCGCATCTCTCGACGGGCCTACGCGGCCTGGCCAACGAGCTGAGCGACGGCATGCCCGCAGGCTGGCGCGACGCCATCTTCCGCGCCGTCCACACCTCAGAGGCCACGCTGCCGGATCAGCTCGACCGGGCCATCGTCGCCACGGATCTCAAGGTGGACCGCACGCCTGTGTGGTGGCAGATCATCCGGGCGCTGCAGTGGGTGCTGATCGTCGCCGTGGTCGCGGGCGCGCTGTGGCTGACACTCAACGTGCTGTTGAGCTACTTCGGGTTGCCCAAGGTGGACATCTATCCCGTGGGCCCAGAGGGCGGCCTGCAGGTGCCCGTCCCCACGATCATGATCATCGGCGGCGTGCTGCTGGGCATCGTGCTCTCCGCCGTGTCTGGGCTCATGATTCGGGCGTCGGCCAACAGCGCCGCACGGCGCGCGCAGAAGGCGCTGAACAAGGCCGTGGCAGAGGTCTCCCTCGACCACGTGCTGGCTCCCGCAGAGGCTGAACTCAAGCGCTACTCGCAGGCAAGGGAGTTGCTGGACCGGCTCGTGAAGTAGCCGATTCCAATGTGCTTGAATCATCAACTATAGTGGTGGCAGGCAACGTATAGGAGTCAGCTATGAGCAACGAGATCCGGACCGTCGGCATCCTGGGCGCGGGACGCGTCGGCACCGCCATCGCGCGGAAGGCGCTGCAGGCTGGCTACGACGTCATGATCGCCACCTCGAAGCCGGCAGGCGAGATCTCACTGATCGTGGAGATCGTCATGCCGGGTGCCCGCGCCGTCGAGGCAGCCGAGGCCGCGGCCGCTGATCTCGTGATCGTGGCGGTTCCGCTCCACAAGTACCGCACGCTCAACCCAGACATGCTGGCGGGCAAGACCGTCATCGACGTCATGAACTACTGGGCGCCCATCGACGGCGAGGTCGACGACTTTGAGAACGACCCGCGCACCAGCAGCGAGGTCATCCAGGGCTATCTGGGTGCCAAGGTGGTCAAGACGTTCAACCACATCGGCTACCACGAGATCGAATCCGACGGCCGCGAGGCGGGGGACCCGCTGCGCCGTGCGCTCGCCCTCGCCACGGACCACGACGACGCCCGCGCCATGGTGAGCGCGTTCATCGAGAGGCTGGGCTTCGACCCCGTCGACGCCGGGCCGCTCAGCGCGGGCCGCGCCTACCAGCCGGGCACCCGCATCTTCAACGGCGCGTACAACGAAGCGCAGCTGGGGCAGTTGCTGAAGGAAGCGCCCGACGCCGCAGCGGCCTGAGGCCTCAGGCGGCTGGGATCTTGACGGTGGGTTCCGGCTTCTCCACCTGACCGCCGCGCTCCAAGCCCACCCAGTCGCGGACCGGCCCGGCCGTCAGCGCCAGCAGCATGATGACGCTCAACGACGGGGTGGCCACGTTGATGAACCCCATGGTTGCTGAGGTGCTGGCATCCGCCAATTCGTTGATGCTGTTGACCGTGATCAGGATCATCAGCAGGATCTTGGCCCACCGCCGACGCACGAACGTGAGCGCAACCAGTACCGCCGGCACCAGAACCATCCCGACCCCAATCGCGTGGAGCCCCCACCGATAGGCGGCATCCTCCGGGGCATCGAACAGGCTGAACCACCCAGAGCCCCACCAGACGATGCTGAAGATCACCGCCTGCAACACGGTCAGCCCGGCGGCGAGCCACAAGGTCATGGGAGGCAGGTGATGCTCGTTGTCCTGGGTCTGCGGGGTGATCGACGTGGGGTTGCGCTCCGCTGCGCCGTCCACCTCCAGCACCGGCAGGTTGCCGTCGGTGCGGATGCGGTCACCCCCGCCGTTGCGGTGGTGGTACGCCGTCGAGAACTCATCGAAGACGTGGATGCCGATCTCCGGATCCGCGTAACGAACGGTGTTGACGATGTAGTCACGCTCGCGGTCGATGTCCTCGTCGATCTTGTGTGTGATCTGCAGCGTGAAGGCGGAGAGCCCGACGGAGCGGTCGTAGGTGCCGGCGGCCAGCCAGTCGACGTGGCCGCCGCCCGGCAGCGTCCAGCCGTCAGGCACGGGCCAGAACCGCACGTGGTGGCGGCGGTTGGGGTTGCCGTCCACCTCCTGCTGATAGGCGAAGGCGTGGCGCTTCCCGAACAGGTACAGCCCGGAGACGGGGGCCGCGGGGTAGGAGCGCTTCAGCAGCGCGGAGACCACCATGCCCCAGGCCGAGCGCAGCGTGATCTCGTCCGCCAGGGTCCAACCCGCCGCCTGCATGGCCGAGTGGATGTCCTCCTCGTTGCCGTCCAGCGCGAGGTTGATGGGGTCGCCGAGCAGGCCGTCGCCGGTTCGGGAGCGGCCAATGAAGTAATCCGGGACGTACAGCAGCGTGAACAGCTGGTGCAGGCGGGGGAGTGCGAGGTAGGTGAAGATGATCCAGAAGGCCACGAGCCACAGCATGTGCGGCGACCAGGAGAAGCCCTGCCGCAGCAAGATCCCCGCGTACCAGAGGGTCAGTACCAGCGAGACGATGATGAAGGCGCCGTCGAACACGGAGTACAGGCCAACCCTGCGCCCGGCGGTCACCTTTGCGGGGGCCTTTCCGTACGTGGGTGGGGTCAGCGGGACGGGATATCTCGTTGGCACAGGAACCATTGTGCCGCGCATTTCGGGCTTGTTACCTTCCCCGCATACACTGGCCCACGGTCCGCTTACGAAGAGAAGGTCGATACCCAGTGGCTGAGTTCATCTACAGCATGCAGAACGTCCGGAAGACAGCCGGTGAAAAGGTCATCCTGGACAACGTCACGCTCTACTTCCTCCCGGGCGCCAAGATCGGCGTCGTCGGGCCCAACGGCGCAGGCAAGTCCACCCTCCTGAAGGTGATGGCCGGCCTCGAGAAGCCCAACAACGGTGATGCCGCCCTCGCGAAGGGTGCCACCGTCGGGATCCTCCTGCAGGAGCCCCCGCTCGACGAGGACAAGACCGTCATCGAGAACGTCGAGCTCGCCGTGGCCGACACCAAGGCGATGCTGGACCGGTTCAACCAGATCGGCGTCGAGATGGGTGAGCCCGACGCTGATTTCGACAAGCTCCTCGAAGAGATGGGCACCCTCCAGACGGAGCTGGATCACCGCGAGGCCTGGGAGCTGGATTCCAAGCTGCAGCAGGCCATGGACGCGCTCCAGTGCCCCCCGCCGGATGCGCCGGTCAACGTGCTCTCCGGTGGTGAACGACGCCGGGTGGCGCTGTGCAAGCTGCTGCTCGAAGAGCCCGATCTGCTGCTCCTTGACGAGCCCACCAACCACCTCGACGCCGAATCCGTTGACTGGCTGGAGAAGCACCTCAAGAACTACCCGGGCGCCGTGCTGGCCGTCACGCACGACCGCTACTTCCTCGACAACGTGGCGCAGTGGATCTGCGAGATCGACCGCGGCCGCCTCCACCCCTACGAGGGCAACTACTCCACCTACCTGGAGACCAAGCGTCAGCGCCTCCAGATCGAGGGCAAGAAGGACGCCAAGCGCGCCCGCATCCTCGAAAAGGAACTCGAGTGGGTGCGGTCCAACCCGAAGGCCCGCCAGGCCAAGAACAAGGCCCGTCTGGCCCGCTACGAAGAGCTGGCCGCCGAGGCTGAGCGTCGTCGCTCCGTGGACCTGGCCGAGATCAACATCCCGCCCGGCCCGCGCCTGGGCTCCGTCGTGCTCGAGGTCAAGGACCTCAAGAAGGGCTTCGGAGACCGCGTGCTGATCAACGGCCTGTCGTTCACGCTGCCGCGCGCCGGCATCGTGGGCATCATCGGCCCCAACGGCGTGGGCAAGACCACGCTGTTCAAGACCATCACCGGCCTGGAGAATGCGGATTCCGGCAGCGTCAAGGTGGGCGAGACGGTCAAGTTCAGCTACGTCGACCAGGGCCGCGAAGGCATCGACCCCAAGAAGAACGTGTGGGAGGTCGTCTCCGACGGGCTGGACCACATCAAGGTCGCCAACTTCGAGATGCCGTCTCGCGCCTACGTCGCGTCGTTCGGCTTCAAGGGCCCGGATCAGCAGAAGCTGGCCGGCGTGCTCTCCGGCGGTGAGCGCAACCGCCTCAACCTGGCACTCACCCTGAAGCAGGGCGGCAACGTCCTCCTGCTCGATGAGCCCACCAACGACCTCGACGTCGAGACCCTGCAGTCGCTCGAGGACGCGCTCCTCGAATTCCCCGGCTGCGCCGTCGTGATCTCCCACGACCGCTGGTTCCTCGACCGCGTGGCCACCCACATCCTGGCCTGGGAGGGCACGGATGAGGACCCGGCACAGTGGTTCTGGTTCGAGGGCAACTATGCAGATTACGAGGACAACAAGATCGAGCGCCTCGGCCCCGTGGCGTCGCGCCCGAAGTCGACGGCGCACCGTCGCCTCACCCGCTGATCTGTGCACAGTTCAGGCCCGGTTCGCGTTGCGAGCCGGGCCTGATTGTCTGGTGGGGTTAGGGTGATGGGCATGTTTCCCGTTGCTCCTGTGCCGCGCTACCCGCTGGGTGAGTACGCGTATCAGGGCTTGTGGTGGGGCATTGTCATTCTGCCGGGCGTGGTGGCGATCCTTCGGGCCCTGACGGCGCCCCCAGACATGACGTTCTTCCTGTTCGCCGTGATCGGGTTGCCCGCGATCATCGCAGGCCAGGTCATCGCGGGCCTGTTGGCGTGGACGTACCGCAGGCAGCAGTGGCGCCACTTCCTGGGCCCCATCGCCGCGAAACTGAGCTTCGCCTACTACGGCGCGTGGGTGCTGCTGGCGTTGGCGCTGCCGGAGTCGGGCCCCATCACGAAGGCGCCGTCGCTGCTGATGCGTATGTTCGGGAAGGGCTTCGCCGATGGGCTGTCCGGATTGCTCTTCTGGGTGATCCCCCTGCTGTTCGTTGCGCTGCTGGCGGCCATCGTGGTGGAGGGCCGCCAAGCAGTGCGACGCTGGGCCTAGCCGACGAGCGCCTTCAGCATCTCCGGGATGGCGGCCGGCACCTGGCACTGGTCGATGTGCTCGTCGCCGGGGGCGGGGGCACATTCGTTGTCCTGGCCTTGGAAAGCCCCGGTCACCCAGAGCACCCGCTGTCCGGCCTGGAGCACGAGCGTCTCGCCAAACATGCCGTAGTCGCTGTCCGGGATAAGCCCGCCCATGTTGATCCACGCCATGCGGACAGGGTCTGCGTCGACGATGCTCGGGTCGAACGGGACGTCTGCAGTGGCGTCGTAGCTGCCGGGCTCAACGAGCTTGGCGCGCTCCGTCATGGCGTCATTGCAGTCCAAGGCCGCGGCCTTGATCAGGTCGAAACCCATGCCCGCGGCCTCCGCTGAGCTGTACCCCAAGGTCATGGCTTCCATCCAAGTGGGGTAGTCGCCCACTGCTCCGAACTCACGGGTCAGGACGACTTTGGGATCACCATACTCACCGGGGTCGCAGAGGCCCTTCGCCGCCTGACCCAGACCCTCGTACTGGTTCTTGATCTCGCCAGGCGCATATTCGGGGAACAGCATGTCGGCGGTGGGTGCGTTGTCCCACGTGGGCAGGGTGACAGCGGAAACTGGCGGCGTCTCGGTTGCGACCTCCGTCGGGTCCGCGGTTGCCGTGTGGCTTGGGTCGACGGTGGGCTCAGCGGTCTCGGTGGGGATCGCCGTCGGTTCGGAGGTGGGGTCAACCGTCGGGACCTCAGGCTCGGCGGTGGTGGCCCACTGCGGTTCCCGGACCTGATCCATGAGCGGGCTCTGCCAGATGCCGAAACCGGCAGCCAGTGCAACGACGGTGATCGCGGCGGTGACGGCGACGGTGCGGGTGGCGCGGCGGCGGTTGCCGCGCCGGCGAATCTCAGACGGGGGAAGCATGGAAACCTCCTGGGCCTCGGCGGCCAGCCGGTCCAGTTCGGGAATGCGCTCAGGCATGACGGACCTCCAAGTCAGTGTTGAGGAGGCGCGCGAGCGTCTCGCGGCCTCGGGCCAACCGGGCCTTTACGGTGCCGGTGGGGGAGCCGACCTCGTCGGCAACCTGCGCGACGCTCATGTCGCACAGGTGATGCAGCACGATCGCGCGGCGCTGGTCTGCCGGCAGCTGCTCCAGGGCCTTCTCGAGCGCGACCCTGTCCGGGTTCGGCTCACGGGTCTGTTCTGGCTCGACGGCGCGGTCAGGCTGGCGGAACGCCCGCGCGGCCTTGCGCCAGCGGCTCACGGCGAGCCGGTAGGCGGTGGTGCGCACCCATCCCTCTGGGTTCTGGTCCCAGTCGATCCTGCGACGATGGTCCCAGGCCCGGATGAACGCCTCCTGGACGCAGTCCTGCGCCTCGGTCAGGTTGCCGCACATGGCGTAGATCTGGCCGACGATTGACTGGAACGACTGGCTGTACAGGCTGTCGAACTGAGCTTCCTCCATGGCGCCTCCTCTCTGCGGTTCTGATGGGAATACGCACGGGGCGCTGGGTCGGTTGCATCCAGTTTCTGGCCCTTCGCCCCGCCTGGCTCCTTCGTCGCAGAGGCGGGCTCAGGGACCGCTAATGCGTGGCGAGAAGTTCTGCGAGCGACATGGAGGAGCGGCCGGCGAGCGACGTCAGCTGGGTCTGGCAGGAGAAACCGTCGGCCAGCACGATGGCGTTGGGGTGCGCCTCGACGGCGGGGCCGAGGTCATGCTCGAACACCTTGACGCTCACCTCGTGATGGCCGATCTCAACGCCGAAGTTGCCAGCCAGGCCACAGCAGCCGCCGACGCGCATGATGTCGGCGCCGGTGGCCTTGAGGATTGCTTCGTCCTTCGCCCAGCCGATCACCGAGGCGTGGTGGCAGTGCGGCTGCGCCACGATGGTGTGGCCGCTGAGATCTGGAGCGTGGAAATCCGGGTCAGCAGTGAGGAACTCAGCGAGTGTGAGCACCTTGCCGTTGAGCGCGGCGACGTTCGGGTCGTCGGGCAGGAGCTCGGGCGCGTCGGAGCGCCACACCGCGGTACAGGAGGGCTCCACGCCGACGATGGGCACGCCGTCGCGCACGTAGGGGGCCAGCACAGCGGCGGCGTTCTTGAGTTGCTTGGCTGCGCCGTCGAGTTGACCGGTGGAGATCCAGGTGAGGCCGCAGCAGGCGGTCTCGTTGAGCACCTCTGGCTGGTAGCCCAAGCGCACCAGTACCTGGACCATCGCCGCGAAGGAGGTGGATTCGAAGCAGTCCGAGAAGGAGTCGACCCAGATGAGAACGCGCCCCTTGTCGCTGTTTGTCCTTCGACCTGCCTGGCTCGCAAGCTCGCCGGGCAGGCTCAGGAACCGGCTATCTGCCTTGCCTGCGGTCAGCGCCAGCGCAGAACGTGCGGTCTTGGAGGCGAAGCGGGGGATCTGGCGGCGACCATCAACCCCAGCGGCGAACTTCAGCAACCTGCCGAGGACGGGCGCGGCCCCCACCACGTTGATGAGCTTGCCCAGCCCGGGCACGCGGGTGATGAGGCGACCCCACCGCGGCAGCCACCCCAACGAGTAGTGGTTGCGCGGGCGAAGGCGTCCCTTGTACTTCTCGTGCGTGACGCGTGCCTTGTACGCGGCCATGTCGATGCCCGTGGGGCAGTCCCGCGCGCAGCCCTTGCAGCTGAGGCACAGATCGAGAGCCTGCTCCACTTCAGGCGAATGCCAGCCCTGCGTGATCAGCGAGCCGTTGACCATCTCCTGCAGCACGCGGGCCCGGCCGCGCGTCGAATCCTTCTCATCGCGCGTGGCCTGATAGCTGGGGCACATCACGCCGCCTGCTGCCGTGGAGTTGGCCAGACACTTGCCCACGCCGCTGCACTGGTGCACGGCCTCCACGAACTCCGCGTGGCTGATGGCGAGGGGGGAGCGGCTGACGGCGACCATCCTCAGGTCCTGCTCGATGGGGGCCGGGTCGACGAGGACGCCGGGGTTCAGGAGGTTGTTCGGGTCGAAGATGTGCTTGACCTTGCGGAACAGCTCCAACGCCTCGGGCGAGTACATGTGGTGCAGCAGCGCGGAGCGCGCCCGGCCGTCGCCATGTTCGCCCGACATCGAACCACCGAACGACGCCACCAGCTTCGCGGCCTCCTCGATGAATGCCACGTAGCGCTCGGCGCCGTCGCTTTCCGTGAGCGGGAAGTCGATGCGGCAGTGGAGGCAGCCGTCGCCGAAGTGGCCGTAGGGCAGGCCCTGCAGGCCATGCTTGGTGAGCAGCGCATCGAACTCGCGCAGGTACTGGCCCAGATGCTGCGGCGGGACGGCCGAATCCTCCCAGCCGCCGTAGGCGGGCTTGGCCAGGCTTACTCCGGCCAGGCCTGCGCCGTCGGCCCTGATCTTCCAGAGGGCGTTGGCACGCGCGGGATCCTCCACCACCCAGCCTTCGGTGGCGGCGGATTCGGCGACGACGGCGTGCGCCCGCGCGAGCACCTCCTCGCGATCGGTGCCAACCAGTTCGAGGAACATCCAGCCGTCCCCGGCGGGGAGATCGCCCACGGATTCTGGCCCGTTCTTGGCGATCACCACGTCGACGATGCGCCGGTCAAGGCCCTCGCAGGCGGTGGGCTTGAAGCGCAGCAGGTTGGAGATGTCGTCGCCAGCGTCCGGCATGGTGGGGTAGCCCAGCGCCACCATCACGGAATGCGGCGCATCAGCAACCAACTGCACCGTGGCGCGCACGATGACGCCGAGCGTGCCCTCGGTGCCGGCGAAGAACTTGGGCGTGTCGAACTTCTTCTCCGGCAGCAGGTGCTCCAGCGAGTAGCCCGAAACCTGGCGGATGAAGGTGCCGAACTCGGTGCGGATGACCCCCAGATTCTGGGCGACGAGCTCGCGCAGCTCAGGCACGTCGTCGACCCCCAGCGTGATGAGCTCCCCGGTGCCGGTGACGATGTCCAGCGACACGACGTTGTCGGCCATCCGGCCGTAGCCCAGCGCGCGGGGGCCGCAGGCGTTGTTGCCGATCATGCCGCCCACGGTGCAGCGGTTGGCGGTGGACGGGTCGGGGCCAAGCCGCAGCCCGAACGGGCGGGCCGCGATCTGGAGCTGGTCTTGCACCACTCCGGGGTCGATGACGGCGGTGCGCGTATCCGGATCGATCGAGTGGATGACGCCCAGGTGCTTGGCCACGTCGATCACCAAGCCAGGGCCGACGGCGTTGCCGGCGCACGAAGTACCCGCGCCGCGAGCGGTGATGGGGGTGCCGGTCTTGAGCGCGGCGCGCACGAGGGCGACCAACTCGTCGGAGGTGCGCGGGTGCGCCACGGCCTGTGGCTCGACGCGGTACAGCGAAGCGTCCGAGGAGTAGAGGGCGCGGGTGAGCGTGCTGGAATCGACGATCTCCGCGAGCTCGCCGAGTTCACTCAGCAGGCGGGCATGGGGGAGCGCGGTATCGACAGTCACGCGCCTAGTCTGCCACCGTCCTTGGACGGCGGCGCGGCAGGCTCAGTCCGTGACGGCGAGCGCGGCCTGCATGGCGCGGCCCAGCGCCGAGTAGTCCTCCGGCGCGATGGCGTCGACGAAGACGCGACGCACGGAATCCACGTGGGCAGGAGCGGCGCGCTTGAGCAGCGTGAAGCCCTCCGGCGTCATCGTGGCCTGCACACCGCGGCCGTCGGAATCACAGGAGTTACGACTCACGAGGCCGACGCGCTCCATGCGCTTGACGGTGTGCGTGAGGCGCGAGCGGGAGTGCCCCACCGACGTGGCGAGCTCACCCATGCGCAGGGTGTGGTTGGGCGATTCACTCAGGCGCACGAGCACTTCGTACTCGGGAAGCGACAAGTTAAACTGCCTCAACGCTTCGTCGAGGTACTCATTGATGTGCGTGTTGGCCAGGAGGTAGCTCCGCCAGACACGTTGCTGGCTCTCGGTGAGCCAGCCTGCAACTGGTTCAGACATGCCAATCAGGATAGCACAGTAATTTAGTTTTCAAGTAATCCATTGACGTTATACCTAGCCCTGCGGTGTGCTGCACGTTAGTCTTGCTCGGAAACGCGGAAGGGAACCTGATGGGTATTCGTGAAGAGATGATGTCGAGGACGGCAGACAACGTCGGCCACATGCTGCGACGCCGGGTGGCGGAGACGCCCGACAAGCTGGCATTCATGTATCCGGACGGGGCAGCGGAAGGCCCCAACACGTGGAGCAAGCTCACGTGGACCGAATCAGAAGACATCATCAACAAGCTGGGCGCCGGCTTGTTGGCGCGCGGCCTGAAGTATGAGGACAGGGTTGCCATCTGCTCCAGCACGCGCGTTGAGTGGATCTTCCTCGATCTCGCCATCGCCGTTGCCGCCGGTGCCACCACCACCGTGTACCCCAACACGGGCGCGGATGATGTCGCCTACATCGTGGGAGACTCCGGCTCCAGCGTCTTCGTCGCGGAGAACGCAGAGCAGTTGGCCAAGGTTGCCGGCAACGCGGAATTCGACCAGCAGGTCCACACCATCGTCGTGCTCGACGGCACTGGCGTCACCTTCGACGACCGCATCATCTCCTACGACAAGCTGAAGGAACTCGGCGAGGCCCACATCAAGGAGAACCCGAACGCGCTCGACGAGTCGATCGGCTCCACCCACCACGACACGCTGTCGACCCTGATCTACACCTCCGGCACCACGGGCCGCCCCAAGGGCGTGCGCCTCAACCACCTGTCCTGGGTGTACGAGGGTGCCGCCACCAAGTACCTCGACATCATCGGCCCCGACGAGTTGCAGTTCCTGTGGCTTCCGCTCAGCCACGTCTTCGGCAAGGCGCTGATCGCCGCGCAGCTGGATTACGGCTTCGCCTCCGCCGTCGACGGCCGCGTCGACAAGATCGTCCAGGGCCTGGGAGAGGTGCACCCCACGTTCATGTGTGGCGCTCCGCGCATCTTCGAGAAGGTCCGCGCCGCCGTCATGACGGGCAACACCGGCCTCAAGGGCAAGATCGCGCGTTGGGCGTTCGCCGTCGGCTACAAGTCCATCGACGACCGCCTGGCTGGCCGCCCCCTCAAGGGCGCGCTCGCGTTCCAGTACAAGCTGGCGGACAAGCTGGTGTTCTCCAAGCTCAAGGAGCGCCTCGGTGGCCAGATGAAGTTCATGATCTCGGGCTCCGCCAAGCTCAGCCCGCAGATCCAGAAGTGGTTCTACGGCGCAGGCATCCTCATCGTCGAGGGCTATGGAGCCACCGAGACCAGCGCCATCGCCAGCGTGGACCTGCCCGCGGATCCGCACTTCGGCACCGTCGGCCCGCCCATTCCAGGCCTGGAGATGAAGCTGGCAGAGGACGGCGAGCTGCTGCTGCGCGGCCCCATCATCACGCCCGGCTACCACAACCTGCCAGACCAGACGGCAGAGGCCATCGACGCAGACGGCTGGTACCACACCGGCGACATCGCCGAGGTCACCTCCACCGGCCACATCAAGATCACCGACCGCAAGAAGGACCTCTTCAAGACCTCCGGCGGCAAGTTCGTCGCGCCGCAGAAGGTGGAGGGCGCCATCCAGGCGAACATCCCCTACGTGTCGCAGTCGATCGCCATCGGCGACGGCCGCAAGTACGTCTCCGCGTTGGTGGTCATGGATCCGGCCCTGCTGCAGAAGTGGGCGGAGAAGCGCAACCTCGCGCACCTCAGCTACGCCGAGCTCACCCAGCGCCCCGAGATCAAGGCATCCGTGGAGAAGTGGATGAGCCGGGTCAACGAGCGGCTCGAGAAGTGGGAAACGGTCAAGACGTTCGCCATCCTCGACCACGAACTCACCGTCGAGAACGACGGCGTCACGGCCAACATGAAGATCCGCCGCGGTGCTGTGACGGACAAGTACGCCGACATCGTCGAGACCCTGTACCCGCAGGAGGACTGAGCCCCTTGTTCCGCTGGGAGTGCCCCCTGCGCTGGTCAGACATGGACGCGCAGGGGCACATGAACAACGCCGTCATGGTGGATTACCTGCAAGAGGCCCGCGTCGTGTTCCTGCGTCAGGGCTCCGCGTCTGCGTTGCTCGACGAGGGCATCATCGTGGTCAGCCACCAGGTGGAGTATCGGCGCCCCGTGCACTACGACGACGAGCCGGTGTTCATCGAGCTGGGAGTCTCCAAGCTGGGCGCCTCCCGGGTGGAGCTGGCATATGAGCTGACACAGGGCGGAGAGGTGGCGCTCAAGGCGCGCACCATGCTGTGCGCGTTCAGCTTCGAGGAGCAGGCGCCCATCCGGTTGAAGGATGAGTACCGGGCGTTCTTCTCGGACCGCCGTATTCAGGTTGAGCCGCTGCGGGAGTTGAAGGCGCCGTCGCTGGAGGGTCGCGGTACGGCTGTGCCACTGCCCGTGCGCTGGACGGATCTGGACAGCTACGGGCACGTCAACAACGCCAAGATCTACGACTTCATCCAGCAGGCGCGCGTCACCGCCACCACGCAGTGGGACCCGACGATGGCGCGAGCCGGCTCGAAGGAGTCGCAGTACATGTGGTTGATCGCGCGGCAGGACGTGGACTACCTGGCGCAGATCGAGCACCGGTTGGAGCCGTACGAGGTGCGGGTGGCGCCTGTGCACCTGGGCACGTCGTCGATCGTGCTGGCGTCGGAGCTTGTTGATCCGTTGACTGGTGCCGTGCACAACCGGGCTCGGACGATCCTTGTGGTCGCCGACAACGATTTGAACAAGACGTCGCTGCCGGACTCGCTCCGCTCAAGTCTGGAACCCCATCTCGTCGCCGGCTCCTGAGGCGTGATCGCTGGTCCCTGAGCGGATCATCGCTGGT
>JAUNUF010000058.1 GCA_030538315.1 Propionibacteriaceae bacterium | reverse complement strand
ACGCGGCCGGTGCGGCCCACGTTGACCTGGATGTCGAGCAGCTTGGTGTTGACCTCCTCCGGCGGGTACTTGTAGGCGATGGCCCAGCGCGGGGCGCGCGAGGTGGCGCCCAGGCGTTCCTGCTCCGCGAGGCGATCCACCTTGATGACGATGCCGTCAATCTCATGGCTGAGATCGTGGCGGTGCTCCCCGTAGTGGGCGACGAACTCCGCGACCTCCTCAGCCGAGCCCACCACCTTGTACGTTTCCGAGACCGGCAGCCCCCACTGCTTCAGCTGGGCGTAGGCATCCGATTGGCTCTCGAAGCTGGCCCCTTCGACGGCGCCCACCCCGTGCACGATCATCCGCAGCGGCCGCGACGCGCTGACCTGGGGGTTCTTCTGCCGCAGCGAGCCCGCCGCTGCGTTGCGCGGGTTGGCGAACGGGGCCTTGCCGTCCGCCACCAGCGCCGCATTGAGCTCCTCGAAGGCCGCCACCGGGAAGAACACCTCGCCGCGCACCTCCAGCACCGCTGGGGCGGCGCCCTTCAACCGGCGGGGCAGCCCCTTGATGGTCTCCACGTTGGGCGTGACATCCTCGCCCACCCTGCCGTCGCCGCGCGTGGCGCCCACGGTGAGCCGCCCGTCGAGGTAGAGCAGGTTGACGGCCAAGCCGTCGATCTTGAGCTCGCAGAGGTAGCGCTCAGCGGGCGTGCGGGTGAGCCAAGCGGCGAGTTCCTCATCCGAAAACACGTTGTCGAGGCTCATCATCCGGCGCCGGTGCTCCACGGGCCGGAAATCCGTGACGCGCGTGAAACCCACTATCTGGGTCACCGAATCTGGGGTGACCAGCGACGGGTGCGCCTCCTCGAGGGCCTGGAGCTCCCGCATGGACTCGTCGTATTCCGCGTCCGACATGGTGGGCTGATCCGCGTAGTACGCGTCTTGGGCCTCCCGGAGCAAGGTGTTGAGCTCCGTCCACTGGCGGCGCAATTCAGGAGATTCGACGCCGGATTCGGGGTGTTCGGTCATGGCGATCATCGTTGCATACGGCGCAGACAGCACTGGCGGTCTGCCGCCTTGTTGAACGAACAACCCCCAAAATCCCACGAATCTGCACATTCGGTACCACAATGTTCGAAGCATTCGTCGGTGACGAGTGCTGACGCAACCGATACAGGAGAATGAACACCTCATGGCTACGGCGAACATCACGCGCGACGAGGCAGTTGCACGGTCCCAGGTGATCAGCACAGAGGCGTACCGGGTCCTCGTGGACCTGACGGGCCGGGAGGTTGACCAGCCGGAGAAGCAGTTCCTCTCCATCACCGAGTTGAGCCTCACCTCCACGGGCGGCGCCACCCATCTCGATCTCATCGCCGACGGTGTGCGCGAGGCCACCCTGAACGGCGAGCACTTCGACACCTCAGGCTTCGACGGCTACCGCCTGCCGCTGCCAGAGCTCAGCGAGGGTCAGCACGAGGTGCGCATCGTGGCCACCTGCCGGTACTCCAACACCGGCGAAGGCCTCCACCGCTTCGTGGACCCGGCGGACGGGAAGCACTACCTCTACACCCAGTTCGAGACGGCAGATGCGCGGCGCATGTTCGCCAACGCGGAGCAGCCGGATCAGAAGGCCACCTTCCAGTTCACCGTCGACGCCCCCAGCCACTGGGTGGTGTTCACCAACGAGGCCCGAGTGGCGCCGCAGGATCTGGGCGACGGGTTTGGCCGCTTCGAGCACGCCACCACGCCCCGGATGTCGACCTACATCACGGCCCTGGTGTGCGGCGACTTCCACGTGGTGGAGGGCTCCATCACCACCAACGGCAAGGAGATCCCCGCCGCGGTGGCCTGCCGGCAGTCCCTGGCCCAGCACCTGGATGCAGACCGCATCCTCACCACCACGCAGCGCGGCTTCGAGGTGTTCGAGGATTCCTTCGGCGTGGCGTACCCCTTCTCCACGTATGACCAGATCTTCGTGCCGGAGTTCAACGCCGGCGCCATGGAGAACGCGGGCTGCGTGACCTTCCGTGACGAGTACCTCTTCCGCTCGCGCGTCACCTCCCGCGAACTCGACGCCCGCGACAACACCATCCTCCACGAGCTGGCACACATGTGGTTCGGCGACCTGGTGACCATGCGCTGGTGGGACGATCTGTGGCTGAACGAGTCCTTCGCCGAATGGGCCTCGCACTACGCCAACGACAAGATCTCCCAGCGCTACAGCACCGGGGCCAACTCCTGGGCGTCGTTCAGCAACGAGCGCAAGGCCTGGGCCTACCTGCAGGACCAGCTGTCCACCACGCACCCCATTGCCGCAGACATGAGCGATCTGGAGAAGGTGGAGCAGAACTTCGACGGCATCACCTACGCCAAGGGCGCCTCCGTCCTGAAGCTGCTGGTCTCCGTCGTCGGCGAGGACGCCTTCCTCAGGGGTGTGCACGAGTACTTCCAGAAGCACGCCTGGGGCAACACGCAGCTGAGCGACCTGCTCGTCGAGCTCGAGGCTGCCTCCGGCCGAGACCTGTCCTGGTACTCCTCGCAGTGGCTGGAGACCTCCGGCGTCAACACCCTCGCGGCAGATTTCGACGTCGACGAGGAGGGCAACTTCACCCGCTTCGACGTGGTGCAGAGCCACCACCCGGATTACCCCACGCTGCGCACCCACCGCCTTGGCATCGGCATCTACTCGCTGGGCGAGGATGGGCTCACCCGCAGCGAATACGTCGAAACGGATGTCGACGGCGAACGCACCACCATCGAAGAGCTCATCGGCCGCCACAAGGGCGACGTGGTCCTCCTCAACGACGGCGACCTCACCTACGCCAAGGTGCGCCTCGACGACGCCTCGGCCGCGGTCCTGGTGGAGCACATCGGTGCGCTGGCAGACCCGCTGGCCCGCGCCGTCGTGCTCACCGCCTTCTGGGAGATGACCCGGGACGCGGAGTTCCCCGCGCAGGAGTACAAGCGCCTGGTGCAGGCCGCGCTGCCGTCGGAAAACGACATGGCGGGCGTCTCGACGCTGCTCGCCCAGGCCAGCAACGCCGCCCTGGCCTTCACCGCACCCGAACTGCGCGCTGGCCTGAACACCCGCTGGGTGGGCGGCCTGGCCAAGCTCCTCAAGGAGGCGGAGGCGGGCTCCGACAAGCAGGTGCTCATCGCCAAGGCCCTGATCGGCAACGTCAGTTCACCAGAGGGCGTGGAACTGATCCGAGGTTGGCTCAACGACGAAGAGGTGCCGCCGGGCCTTGCCATCGACACTGGCATGCGCTGGGCGATCACCGCAGCCCTCGCCAAGCTGGGCGCGATCGGCCACGACGAGATCGCCGTCGAACTGGACCGCGACAACACCTCGGCCGGCGCCGAGCAGGCCGCAGGCGCCGGGGCGTCGCTGCCAGATGCCGAATCCAAGGCGCAGGCGTGGGCGCTGGCCACGGATGATCCGGACGTGCCCAACGAAACGCACCGCGCGATCGCCATGGGCTTCTTCCGCTACGGCCAGGACGAGGTGCTGGAGCCGTACCCGGCCGCCTACCTCGATCTGTTGGGCAAGATCTCGCGCCGCGAGGGCCCGTGGGCTGAGCGCGGGTACGCCACCGTCGGCACCGCGCTGCGCTGGCTGTTCCCCACCCCGCTGGTCACCGAATCCCTCGTGGCGACGGTGCAGGCTTGGCTGGACGACAACGAGCCCACAGAACAGGTGCGCCGCGCCGTCACCGAACGCCTCGACGAGGCCCGTCGCTCCCTCAAGGCACAGGAGCGCAGCCGGCTCGCTGGTTGAGCCGACACAGCAAAGGGCCGCCCAGCAGCAGTGCTGAGCGGCCCTTTGCGTGTGATCAGTTGGGGCGAGTGGTTTCGAGTTCGGTGGCCGTGCCGGCCGGCAGCTCGCGCTCGCGGCGCTCGCGGGCCAGCTTGGGGCCAAGGTAGATGGCGGCGACGAGGATCGTGAAGGCCACGGGGCCGCCGATCATCAGCAGGAACAGGAAGAAATCGGAGACAGGCTCCGGCTGGGGCCAGCCTGGAAGGACCTCAAGAGGGAGCAGATTCATGGGAGGCACTCTATACCGAACACGCCCGCCTCACGCACACGTCCGTGCGGTAGATTCGCTTCGACCACGGAAGGACTGCCATGGAGCCACGCGCCGTAGTGAGTGCGGACGAGATGCAGTGGGCGCTGACCCGCATGACCCACGAGATCCTGGAGAAGAATCACGGCAGTGACGATGTGATCCTGCTGGGCATCATCACCCGGGGCGCGCCGCTGGCTGAACGGATCGGCGCCATCGCTCGGGCTCAGGGTCACGAGATCCCCGTCGGGCAACTCGACATCACGATGTACCGCGACGATCTGCGCCGCAACCCCACCCGCATGCCCTCCCCCACCGTCCTGCCAACGGAGATCGACGACAAGGTGGTGGTGCTGGTCGACGACGTGCTGTTCTCCGGCCGCACCATCCAGGCCGCGCTGCTGGCGCTGGCAGATCTCGGGCGGCCCCGTGCGATCCAACTGGTCGCGCTGGTGGACCGAGGCGGGCGGGACCTGCCCATCCAGGCAGACATCGTCGGCAAGCACATCCCCACGGCGCGCGACGAGCGGGTCCGCGTCAAGCTGTCCGAGACGGACGGCGAAGATCTCATCACCATCGAACGGAGCGGCCAGTGAAGCATCTCCTCGGCATCGCAGATCTCACCGAAGACCAGATCTGGACCATCCTCGACACCGCCGAGGAAATGCACGACATCCAGCAGCGCCCCATCAAGAAGCTCCCGGCGCTGCGCGGCCGCACCGTCGTCAACCTCTTCTTCGAGGATTCAACGCGCACCCGCTCTTCCTTCGAACTCGCCGCCAAGTGGCTGTCGGCTGACGCGATCAACGTGTCCGCCAAGGGCTCCTCCGTCTCGAAGGGCGAGTCGATGAAGGACACGCTCCAGACCCTCGACGCCATGGGGGTCGACGCCATCGTGATGCGCCACGCGGGTTCCGGCTCGGTGGCCCAGGCCGCCGGCTGGGTGCGTGCCTCCATGGTCAACGCCGGAGACGGCATGCACGAACACCCCACCCAGGCGCTTCTGGATGCCCACGCCATCCGTCGGCACCTCCGCGCCAACGAACTGGGTGACCTCCAGGGCAAGCGGATCGCCATCACCGGAGATCTCCTGCACTCCCGCGTGGTGCGCTCCAACGTGCTGCTGTGGGAGAAGATCGGCGCCTCCGTGGTGCTGGTGGCACCGCCCACGCTGATGCCGCCTGGCGTCAGCACGTGGGGTGTGGAGACCACCTCCAGCTTCGACGAGGTGCTGCCGGACGTCGACGTCGCCATGATGCTGCGTGTGCAGCGGGAACGCATGCACGGCGGTTTCTTCCCGTCGGAGCGCGAGTACATCGACGCCTACGGCCTCACCCCGCGGCGCCTGCGCATGCTGAAGCCCGGCGCCTGCATCGCCCACCCCGGCCCCATGAACCGAGGCCTCGAAATCTCATCCGCGGCCGCTGATGCCGCCCACTCGATCATTCTGGACCAGGTCTCGGCCGGCGTCGCGGTGCGCATGAGCGTGCTGTACCACCTGCTGGCCGGAGAGGAAAAGTAGATGACCGCCACCACCCTTCGAGGTGTCCAACTGCCTGATGGCACGCGCACAGACCTGCATCTCTCGGACGGCGTGATCGTCGACGAGGCGCCCAGCGGCGCCGAGGTCGTCGACTGCGACGGCTTGCTCGCCCTCCCCGGCATGGTCGACCCCCACACGCACCTGCGCGAACCCGGCCGCGAGGACGCCGAAACCGTGAAGAGCGGCTCCGAGGCTGCCGCCCGCGGCGGCTACACCGCCGTCTGCGCCATGGCCAACACG
The DNA here is from genome assembly GCA_030538315.1 of Propionibacteriaceae bacterium. Classification (GTDB taxonomy): domain Bacteria; phylum Actinomycetota; class Actinomycetes; order Propionibacteriales; family Propionibacteriaceae; genus Arachnia. The sequence continues at coordinate 11,172 of JAUNUF010000058.1, read as the reverse complement.
CAGCCAGTCACCGACACGGCGGAGAAGGCCGAGCACGTGCTGGATCTGGGCGTGAAGGCCAACCTGGTCGACGTCGTCGTGATTGGAGCCATCTCCAAGGGCCTCCAGGGCCAGGAGCTCGCCGAGCTGGGCCTCATGCACCGCTCCCGCGCCCGCGTGACCATGTTCTCCGATGACGGCATGTGCCTGATGAACCCGCAGCTGATGCGCCGTGCGCTGGAGTGGGTCAAGCCCTTCGGCGGCGTCATCGCTCAGCACTCGCAGGATTCCTTCCTGGCCGGGCCTGGCGCCTGCTGCCACGAGGGCGAGCTGTCGGGCCGTCTGGGCCTGGGCGGCTGGCCGCCGGTGGCCGAGTCCACGATCATCGCCCGGGATGCGATGCTGGCCGAGGCCACGGGGTCGCGGCTGCACGTGTGCCACATCACCACCGCCGAGGGCGTCGAGGTGGTCCGCTGGGCCAAGAGCCGCGGGATCAACATCACGGCTGAGGTCACCCCGCACCACCTGCTGCTCGGCACCGAGGAGCTCATGGGCTACGACACCGTCTACAAGGTCAACCCGCCGCTGCGCACCTCGGAGCACATCGAGGCCCTGCGCGAGGGTTTGGCCGACGGCACCATCGACGTCGTCGGCACTGACCACGCGCCGCACGCTCCGCAGGACAAGGACCACGCGTTCGTCGACGCCAAGCCGGGCATGCTGGGCTTGGAGCAGGCGTTGTCGGTGATCATCGAGACGATGGTGAAGCCGGGCCGGCTCACCTGGGAGCAGGTCGCGGAGCGCACCAGCCACGCCCCTGCCCGCTTGGCATCGCTGAGCAACCAGGGCCGTCCCCTCACGGTCGGCGAGCCCGCCAACCTGGTGTTGGTGAACCCTGATCGCATGTCGACGGTGGACCGGGCCGAATCCCGCTCCTTGAGCCGCAACAACCCGTACCACGGGCGCGAGCTGCCCGACCCTGTGGAGGCGACGTACCTCCGCGGTCGCCGCACTTTCACCCGCTCGTGAGACCGCACTTGGCTTCCCAGCTCGGCGGCTCCGGGAAGGGCGACAACAGCTGCCCAGAGCGAGCTTCGGCCAGCGTCAGGGTTTAGCCGTGGTGAGAGGGGCGGGTCGTGGGTAGGCCGGGCGTTCGGGGAAGGCCGGTGACCGCGTCACAACCCGCCACCACGCACCCACGTCTTCGCGCACCGGCCGAGGGCCCCCGTTGGGCGGCGACCCGCCCCTCTCAGCACGGCGCGACGGCCTCGGCCGAACAAGCCGACGGCAGCGGATCAGCCCTTGACGGAGCCGGCCGCGAGACCGGCTTGCCAGAAGCGCTGCAGGAACACGAACAGCAGGATCAACGGGATCACGCCGAGCAACGCGCCGAGCATGACGGCGCCCTTGTCGGGCGCGAAGTAGCTCATCATCCCGTAGAGGCCCTGGGTGACCGGCATGATCTCTGTCGAGTTGACCATCATGAGCGGCAGCAGGAAGTTGTTCCACGTTGCCACGAAGATGAACAGGAAGATCGTCACCATGGCGGGGGCCAGCAGGCGCAGCACCATCGTGAAGAAGATGCGGGCCTCACCCGCGCCGTCGATGCGCGCGGCCTCGAGGAGTTCGGTCGGCACCGAGGATTCGGCGTAGACGCGGCCGAGGAACACACCGAACGGGCTCACGACCGACGGGATGATGACGGCCCACATGGTGTTCGTGAGCCCGATGTTGTGGAACACCACGTACAGCGGGATGGTCAGCAGCGCAATGGGCATGAGCAGGCCGCCCATGATGACGCCCATCGTGAGGTTCTTCCCGGGGAACTTGAACTTGGCCATGGCGTACCCGGCCGAGACCGAGAGCAGCGTGCCGACGGTGGCGGCCACCGTCGAGTACAGCACCGAGTTGAACACCCAGCGCGGGAACATGCGCTGGGTCCAGCCCATGAGCTTGGTCCAGTTGTCCGCCAGGTTCATGTCTGCGAACCAGAAGCCGAACGACGAGGCCAGATCAGCGTTGTTCTTGGTGGAGGCGATGATCAGCCATGCGATGGGCACCAGGAAGTACAGCAGCGCGACAACCAAGATGACGGTGGTGATGACCCGGGCTGGCGTCTTGGGCGCGATGGAGCGCGGCGGCATGCCCTCCACGGAGGGGCGGTACTGCAGGCCGTCTGCGGTGGTGGCGAGTTTGGTGCTCATGGGGTCAGTCCGCCTTCCGCTGGAGCAGGGCGTAGACGACGGCGAGCAGGCCGGCAATCAGCGCCATCATGACCGACACGGCTGAGGAGAAACCCATGCCGGAGATCAGGTTGCGGTTGTTGTAGGCCATCATCATGGGCGTGTAGTTCTCGCCCATCCACGGGTTGGCCGTGTACATGATGGCAGGCTCGTTGAAGAGCTGGATGGTGCCGATGATGGACAGCAGCACCGCCAGGAGCGCCGCGCCGCGCACCAGCGGGATCTTGATCTTGGTGGTGATCTGCCAGCCCGACGCCCCGTCGATGCGGGCCGCTTCGTAGAGGTCACCCGGGATGGATTGCAGGGCGGCCAGGAAGATCAACATGTTGTAGCCGGTGTAGGTCCAGGTGGTCATGTTGGCCATGGAGGCGAGGATGACGCCCGGCGACATGAAGCTGAAGCCGTCCGGCAGATACGGCAGGAGCGGCGACATGCCGGGGCTGTACAGGTACAGCCACACCATGGCGGCCACCACGCCGGGGATGGCGTAGGGCAGGAAGTACGAGAGACGGAAGAAGCCCGGGCGGCGCACCAGGAAGGAATCCAGCAGCAGCGCCAGCGCCAAGGCGACGCCGATCATGATGGGGATCTGGATGGCCGCGTATCCCACGACCCGGGCGATGCCGAGCCAGAAGGTGGAACTGCTGGCCACCTCCGCATAGTTCTCCATGCCGATGAACGTGCGCACCGGCTCGCCGCCGCCGAACAGCCCGCCTCCGGAGGGCACGCGCTTGTAGAAGGACTCGATGACGGACACCACGATGGGAATCACGAACACGAGGACGAACAGGAGCACGAAGGGCGCCAGGAAAGCCCACCCGGTGAGTGCCTCGTGTCGATCCTTGCTGCGGCGGCGCCGTCGGCCCGGCGGGGCTGCCGCCGCTACTGCTTGGGGCGCTGCGCCTTGGATGTGCGTGGTCACGAGAGTCCTCCTGGACGGGTGGAAAGTGGTGTGACGAGGTGGGATGGATGGGGAGACGAAAATCGCGGGGCTCCCGGGCTCGCGCCCAAGAGCCCCGCGAGATTTTCAGTGGTTGAGCTCAGCTCACTCCTTGACGGGGAGACCCGCGTCCTTGAGTGCCTTCACCGACGCCGTACCGGCTGCGGTGAAGATGTCGGCAACCTTGCCCGAGCCGTCGACGGCAGCGGCAGCGGCGACACCGACGGGGTCACCAACGGTGGACCAGCCGGGGATGTAGGCGAACTTGTCGCTCATCACGGCGTTGGCCTCGGCGAGCACCGAGTAGACGTCCTGGCCACCGAAGGCCTCAGCGATGGCGGCGGGGGTTTCGACGTCACCGAGAGCGGCGACGACGAGGCCCTGCGAAGCGAGGGCGTCGAGCTGGGTGTTGAACCAGTTGTTGAACTCCATGGCCTCAGCCGGGTGGTCGCAGCCCTTCATGACTGCAACGCCGGAGCCGCCCCACGGGCCGGACATCTGGCCAGCGCCGAAATCAGGAAGAAGGGCGACCTTCCACTGACCAGCGGTGGGCGAACCGTCGAGCATGAACGCGGCCTCCCAGGCAGCGCCGATAGTGCCGATGAGCGAGCCGTCGCCGATGGCGGCGGTGTAGGTGTCATCCCAGCGGTTGTGGGTGGCGGTGGCCTTGTTGTCCAGCAGGTCCTGCCACATGGCGGCCACGCGCTGCGTGCCCTCGCCGTTGGTGTTGACGACCCACTGGTCGCTCTCAGCGGTGTACCAGGCGTCGCCCGCAGCAGCGGCCTGAGCCGACAGCCAGTCACGCGTGTCCTGAGCGGTGAAGTTCACGATGTACTTGCCAGCGGCGGCAGCCGTCTTGGCAGCGGCGAGGAACTCGTCGATGTTGGTGGGCACCTCAATGCCCAGCTCCTTGAAGGCCACCTCGTTGTAGTAGTACACGAGCGGGCCGTTGTCCTGCGGCAGGCCGACGGACACGCCACCCGGGGCCATCATGCCGAAGGCGCCACCGAAGTTGTCGCGGTACTTCGCGGCTTCCTGGGTCACGTCCATGACAAGACCCTTGGTGAACATCTCGGGCACCTCGCCGTAGGCGAGCTGAGCGAGGCAGGGAGCGGTGCCAGCGTTGGCATCTGCTTCCAGCTTGGTGATCATGTCACCGGCTTCGCCGGCGAACTTGGTGGTGGTCACCTGAATGTTGGGGTTCTCGGCGTTCCACTTGGCGGCAACGTCTGCCACCAGCTGCATGCCCTCATTGTCGGGCAGGCGGTGGAGGTATTCGATCTCCACAACGTCGCCAGACTCAGCGGGAGTGGTCTCCTCGGCGGGGGTGGTCTCGGGAGCGGCCGCGGGGGTGCTCTCCGCGGGGGCTGCAGGGGTGTTGGCGGGGGTGGCGTCGCCACCGCATGCGGTCAGGCCAAGAGCAGCGACGGCCAGCAGGGCGCCGGCCTTCATGTAGCGCTTGAAAGTCATCAATCCTCCGGATCTACTTCGAGCAGGAGCTATTCCTACAAGCGACGGTACCGGTCGAAATCCCGAACTACACCATCGCCAGTGTTAACGCTCACATACTTCGTGCGATTAGACGAGGAAACTGAGCGTTTTGTGATCCATTCGTGATCTTGTGCTCCTTGCCAGGTCAAAGCTGGACAGTCTCTGAGCGAAACATAAGCACGGTGGGGCACCGATGTCAGGATCGAATCCCCCACTGCTGTCAGTGGGCCGCACTAGGCTCGTGGCACACACCTTTCTTCAGGAGATTCTCATGAGCAATCTGGCATCCGTCGGAGTGATGGGCATGGGCGTGATGGGCTCCAACCTGGCCCGCAACCTCGCCCGCAATGGCTACCGTGTGGCCTTGTGGAACCGCAGCTATGGCCCCACCGCCGAAGTGATCGCGGAACATGGCCACGAGGGCGACTTCGTGCCTGCCGAGGAGTTGGCGGATTTCGTCGCCTCGCTGGAACGGCCCCGGCGCATCATCCTGCTGATCAAGGCTGGCGGCCCCACGGATTCGACCATCGACGCCGTCGTGCCCTTCCTCGAGGCGGGAGACATCGTCGTCGACGGCGGCAACGCGCACTTCGCCGATACCCGCCGTCGCGAGGAGAAGTTGCGGGCCATGGGCCTCCACTTCGTGGGCGCGGGCGTCTCCGGCGGTGAGGTGGGAGCTTTGGAGGGCCCGTCGATCATGCCGGGCGGCTCCCCTGAGTCCTACGAGGCGCTGGGCCCCATCCTGGAGAAGATCTCCGCCAAGGTCGACGGCGAACCCTGCTGCACCTACATCGGCACGGATGGCTCCGGCCACTTCGTGAAGATGGTGCACAACGGCATCGAGTACGCCGACATCCAATTCATCGGCGAGGCCTACGAGCTGCTCAAGGCTCTGGGGCTCAGCCACGACGAGATGGCAGACGTGTTCGCCACCTGGAACACCGGTGATCTCGATTCCTACCTCATCGAGATCACCTCCGAGGTGCTGCGGAAGAAGGATCCCCGCACGGGCGAGCCCCTCGTCGAGAAGATCCTGGATTCGGCCGGCATGAAGGGCACCGGCACCTGGACGGTGCAGTCTGCGCTTGATCTGGCCACTCCGGTCAACACCATCGCCGAGGCCGTCTTCGCCCGCGCCATCTCCTCCTCCCCCGAGCTGCGGCAGGCGGCCCAGGCTGCGCTCACCGGCCCGGAGGTCAAGATCGAGGTGGCGGATCGTGACGCCTTCATCGAGCAGATCCGCCAGGCGCTGTGGGCCTCGAAGGTGATCGCCTACGCGCAGGGCCTCGACGAGATGCGCATGGCCGGCGCCGAATACGGCTGGGACATCAACGTGGGCGAGGTCGCCAAGATCTGGCGCGCCGGCTGCATCATCCGCGCGAAGTTACTGGAGCGCATCCGCTCCGAGTACGCGGCCAACAAGTTGGTCACGCTGCTGGAGGCGCCGTCGATCGTGGCGGAGCTGGCCCGCTCCCAGGACGGCTGGCGCGAGGTCGTGGCGGCGGCCGCCAAGGCAGGCGTGCCGGTTCCGGGCTTCTCGTCTGCGTTGGCGCACTACGACCAGGTGCGAGCTCCGCGCCTGAACGCGGCGCTCACGCAGGGCCTGCGCGATTACTTTGGCGCGCACACGTACCGCCGGGTGGACGACGAGGGCAACTGGCACATCAACTGGAGCACCGACGGCACGGAAGAGTCCGCAGATACTGCCGTCTGAGTTCTCGGCGGCCACGAGGGAATGGTTCGCCAGCGTCTTCGCCGCCCCCACCTCCGTGCAGACGGAGGCGTGGGCGGCGATCGCACGCGGTGAGCACGCCCTGATGGCGGCTCCAACGGGCTCCGGCAAGACTCTTTCGGCGTTCCTGTCCGCCATCGACAAGCTGGCCACGCGGCCTGCGAAGGAGCCGACGGCGGGCACCACCGTCGTCTATGTGTCGCCGTTGAAGGCGTTGGGCGTGGACATCGAGCGCAACCTTCGGGCGCCGCTCACGGGCATCCGGCTGGCCGCGGAGCGGCTGGGTACGCCGTGGACGGACATCACCGTGGGCGTCCGCTCCGGCGACACGAGCCCCCGGGAGCGGGCGGCGCTGGTGCGCAGGCCGCCAGACATCCTGATCACCACCCCAGAATCGCTGTATCTCATGTTGACGAGTTCCGCGCGGCGGACTTTGGCGTCCGTGGAGACGGTGATCGTCGACGAGATCCACGCTGTTGCAGGCACCAAGCGCGGCAGCCACCTGGCGTTGTCGCTGGAGCGGTTGGACGCATTGGTGGGCCGCGACGTGCAGCGGGTGGCGCTCTCGGCGACGGTGCGGCCCATCGAGCGGGTCGCCTCCTTCCTGGGCGGCGACCGGCCCGTGACCGTCGTGGCGCCGCCTGCCCACAAGAAGTGGGACGTGACGGTCCGTACCGCCGTCGAGGATCTGACTGACCTCTCGGGTGGGCAGGACGCCGAGACAGATCTGTTGACGCTGTTGAGCGGGCCGGCCAAGGGTCAGGGCTCCGTGTGGCCGTTCGTGGAGCAGGAGTTGTACGAGGCCGTGAAGGCCGGGCGCTCCACGTTGATCTTCACCAACGGGCGGCGCACCGCGGAGCGGATCACCGGGCGCCTGAATGAGATGTGGGCGGCGGAGCATGATCCTGAATCGTTGCCCGAACTCCCTGCACGGCCGCCGGCCGAGATCATGGCACCCGTCGACATGGTGCGGGGTGCGCCCTCGGTGATTGCCCGGGCGCATCACGGGTCGGTGAGCAAGGAGCAGCGGGCTGAGATCGAGTCTGCGCTGAAATCCGGGGAACTCAAATGCGTGGTGGCCACCAGCTCGCTGGAGTTGGGCATCGACATGGGCGCTGTGGACCGCGTGATCCAGGTGGGTGCTCCCCCGTCGGTGGCCAGCGCGCTGCAGCGGATCGGGCGGGCCGGGCACGTCGTGGGCGCAACGTCCGTGGGTGACGTGTACCCGCTGCATCGAGGCGACCTTGCGCCCGCCGTCGTGGCCACGGAGCGGATGCTTTCAGGCGACATCGAAGAGCTGCGCATCCCGTCCCACCCGCTGGATGTGTTGGCGCAGCAGACGGTGGCGGCGGCTGCTGCTGAGGGCGATGACGGGCTGGATGTCGAGGAGTGGTTCGCGGCGGTGACGAGGTCGCGGCCGTACGCAGATCTGGATCGCTCACTTCTCGATTCCGTGATCGAACTGCTGACCGGCGCCTATCCGTCGGCGGATTTCGGCAATCTCCGGGCCCGGTTGGCGATGGGCGACGACGGCAGGTTGTACCCGCGGCCGGGAGCGCTTCGGCTGGCGGCAACCTCCGGCGGCACCATCCCAGACAGGGGCATGTTCGGGGTGTTCCTGGCGGGCGCAGACGAGGCCGGGGCCAGGCGGGTCGGAGAGCTGGACGAGGAGATGGTGCACGAATCCCGGGTGGGCGACGTGTTCACGCTGGGCGCGTCGTCGTGGCGTGTGGAGGAGATCACGCGAGACAGAGTGCTGGTGACGCCCGCGCCGGGCAACACGGGGCGGCTGCCGTTTTGGCGCGGTGAGGACGAGGGCAGGCCCGCCGAGTTGGGCCGCCACATCGGCCGCCTCCAGCGGGAGGCCACCCGAGACGACGCACGCCTCGCGGGCACGTTCATCGACCCGAACACCCGCGGCAATCTGAGCGCCTATCTGGCCGAGCAGCGCGCCGCCACTGGTGCCGTGCCGGATGAGACCACCGTCGTGGTGGAACGGTTCCGCGACGAGCTCGGCGATTGGCGCGTGGTGATCCACTCCCCGCTGGGCCGTCAGGTGTTGGGCGCGTGGGCGCTGGTGATCGCGGACGCGCTGTCGCGCGAAATCAGCGTGGATTCCACCCCCGTCGCGGGCGACGACGGCATCGTGCTGCGCCTCCCTGATTCCGAGCTCGCCGAGCGCATCCCAGAGTTGATGCTGGTGGATCCGGAGGACGTGCGACGCATCGTCGTCGAGCAGGTGGGCGGCACGGCGCTGTTCGCTGCACGGTTCCGCGAATGCGCGGCCCGGGCTTTGCTGTTGCCACGCCCCACTCCTGGCAAGCGCGCCCCGCTGTGGCAGCAGCGGCAGCGCTCAGCACAGCTGCTGGAGGTGGCGCGCCACCATCCACGCTTCCCCATCATCATCGAGACCATCCGCGAGGTCACGCAAGACGCCTACGATCTGCCCGGCCTGATCGAGCTCATGCGTGAGCTACGCAGCGGGGCCGTGCGGCTCGTCGAGGTGGTGACGGAGACGCCCAGCCCGTTCGCTGCCACGCTGCTGTTCCGCTACCCCGGCGAGTTCATCTACGACGGCGACACCCCGCTCGCGGAACGCAGGGCCGCGCTGCTCTCGATCGACCCCGAGCTGCTGGCGGCAGCCCTCGGCACGTTGGACCTGCGGGAGGTGTTGGATCCTGATGTGATCGCCGAGGTGGTCGCCGAACTGCAGCACACCGCACCCACCCACCGCGTGCCGCTCGACGGCGTGCCCGCCCTCGCTCGCGAGCTCGGCCCCATCCCGCTCGACGACCTCGACGAGAAACTGGTCCCTGAGCGTCACAGGGGCGAGGAACGAGCCCCCAGTGGCGACGAAGGGCCGCCAAACTTCAAGGCAACCTCCACCGAAGCGACCGTCCTCACCTTGGCTGGACGACCCCACGTCGTCGCGGCCTCTGACCTCGGTCTGCTCCGCGACGCCCTCGGCATCCCCGTCCCGGCGGGGTTCTCGGCGCCCCCAACCGAAGGCCGCGATCCCCTCACCCAACTGATCGCCCGATACGCCCGCACCCATGGCCCGTTCACCGCCACCGAGGTGGCCCAGGCATTCGGGTTGGGTGTGTCCACCGTCGAGCTCGTGCTGGAACGCGAGCGCACAGCCCGCCGCCTGATCACCGGCCTGTTCACGACACCGGCTCCTGAGCCAGCCGCCCCCGACGAAGGAGGGGCGCGGTTGGTCGAAGGACACCCAAGCCCTCCCAACACCTTCACCCAATTCGTCGATCCCACGGTCCTCCGCCGCATCCGCACGCGTTCACTCGCCAAGGCCCGTTCAGAACTGGAGCCCGTCCCTCAGGCGGGCTTTGCGCGTTTCCTCGCCGCCTCGCACCACCTCGACGACCGCCCCTCCTCCAGCGCCGACGAGGTGCTGCTCACCCTCCAGCGGCTCGCCGGAGCCGCCCTCCCAGCAAGCGCCTGGGAGACGCACGTGCTGCCCGCCCGACTCCGCAACTACCAGCGCTCACATCTGGACGAACTGCTCGCCGAGGGCGAGGTGGTCATCCGCGTGCGCGGCTCCGCAGGGCCCAACGATCCACTCATCGCGCTCGTCCCCGCAGACGACCTCGACCTTCTGAGCCCACTCCCCGAGGCACCTGGGCAGGAGGCCGAAGCCCTCGCCGAGCGACTCGCCCACAGCGACGGCACGTTCGCCTCGTTGCGGGAATTGGCGGTGCACCCACCAGCCGGGGCACATCACACGCCCACCATGGGCGATGTCGCTGAGGCGGTCCTGCCCCCGCCAAGCTCCGCCGTCGAGCTCGCCGAAGAGCTGTGGAAGGCGGCCGAGTCGGGCGCCGTCGCTCCTGCATCCATGGCGCCGGTCCGGGCGCGCGTGGGTGGGGCGACTCGCGCGGCCCACAAGGCCCAACGGCCCTCACCACGCCGTCGAGCCAGACTCCCCCGCCCCTCGCGGGCGTTGTTGAGCGGCCAGGGGTCGCTGACGCCGCCGCAGGCCGCAGGGCGTTGGTATCGCGTCCGAGACCCGCTGCCCTCCCCTGCCGACGCGGCGTTGGCGCTGGCATCGTCGTGGCTGGAACGCTTCGGGGTGATCACCCGCGGTGGCGTGACGGCTGATGGCACGCCCGGCGGCTTCGCGGCCGCCTACCGCTTGCTGGCCCGGCTGGAGGAATCCGGGAAGATGCTGCGCGGCTACCTCGTCGACGGCTTGGGCGGCGCTCAGTTCAGCACACCCGAGATCATCGAACAGCTCCGCTCCCACTCGGTTCCTGAGCCCGGCGCCCGCGAGGAACGAGCGGCGCGTCGGGTCGAAGGACCCCGCAACCTTCACGTTCTGGCCGCACTGGATCCCGCCAATCCCTACGGCTCGATCCTCCCCTGGCCGGCCCACGCGACAGCGCACCCGTCGCGCGCGGCCGGGGCCCTCGTCGTGCTGGCCGACGGCGAGTGCATCGCTCACCTCACCAGAGGCGGACGCGTACTGACCCTTTTCGGCCACGAAGAGAGCCGCCGCCTGCGCGCCGGCCTGGTGGTGAACGCCGTACAGCAGGCAGTCGCCGAGGGCCGCATGGACAGGGTGCGGATCGAGGAGATCGACGGCGAGCGCGTGGCCGCGTCCGGGCTCGAGGCAGCGCTGCTCAGCGCAGGGGCGAAACTCACGCCGAAGGGCATCGTCGTGGAGGCGCTCCGTACCTGAGGGCGACACCATGGGGCAATAGGCACGCTTGGCGGCCCTTCGTCGGATAGCGCTCCTTCGTCGCAGGCGATCCGCTCAGGGACCAGCGATC
>JAUNUF010000057.1 GCA_030538315.1 Propionibacteriaceae bacterium | reverse complement strand
TCCGCCTCCGGCCACCACTACAGCGCCTCCGCCGCCTCCGACGACCACGCAAGCGCCGCCGTCCCCGCCGGCTACCACGCAGGCCCCGCCCCCGCCGCCTGAAACCACCCGCCCGCCCCGGAGGACGCAGCCCCCTGTCAACGCAGGTAGTGCCGCGCGCGAGGCGCAGGCCGCCGCAGACAGGCTGAGCGACGCCGTCAGGGAGGCCGTCACCGGCGGCGAGCTCGACAAGGATTTCCGCAAGCGCATCGATTCAGCCCTGCGCGACCTTGCCAGGGCCACGCGCAGCCGCGACGACCAGCGGGCCAGCGATGCGCTCTCTGAGGTGGATCAGGCGTTGAGCGATTCGGGCCAGAAGGACCGGTTCAATGCGCTGTTCGAGGAGCTCAAGAACAGCGTCGACACCTGGAAATCAGCGCTCTGACGGCTCTCCCAGGCCCAGCAGCGGCCGCAGTCCCGCAAGGTTCTCGACGGTGTGCTCGGCCCCGTCGTCAACGGGAGCGGTGGCAGGTTCCAGCATTGCGGCGGTGATGCCGGCCGCCATGGCCGCCTCCGCGTCGATGGGGCGGTCTCCCACTGCCAGGCACTCCGCCGGGTCCAGATCGTGGCGCGCCAACATGACGTGATACATCGTGGGATCCGGCTTGCGGGGATAGCCGTCGGAGGTGGAGATGAGATCCGCCACCTGCAGCCCCAGGCCCTCCAGCAGCGCTTCCGCGGACGAGCGTTCCCGGTGCGTCACCACCAGGTTCAGGCCGCCCGCGCGGCGCACGTCGCGCAGCAGTTCCCTGGCCCCGACGGCGGCTGGGGCGGGTGTCGTCTCCCACCGCCGCTTCAATTCCGCGTTGGCTGCCTCGAACTCCTCCTCCGGGATGTCGAAGCGACGGCTCAGCGTGGTGATCGCCTCGCCCGTGGAGCGTCTGGTGAGCACCGCGACCTCGGCGTCTGTGAGGGCCAGGCCACGCCGTCGAACCACATCTGCCAGCGCGGCGTCGAGGGCTGGATAGGTGTCCACGAGCGTGCCGCCCATGTCCCAGAAGAGGTGTCGGTACATGGGAAAAACATAACCGGTCACGTCTTCCATTCCCGCAGCTGTTCCGCCGCCCACTCCACGTCGGTGCGGAGGCTCACTGGGTCGCGGTACTCCTGCACGGGCCGCGACGTGATGCGGGTGAGCGCCCCGCGCACACGCACGGCCGCCGTCGCCGCAGCCGGGGAATCAGGGTGCCAACAGGCGCCCAGCACCGCGTAGCCAAGCTGGGCAACGGCCACGAAGGTGGGCAGGTAGGGGCGAAGCCGGGCCGGCTCGTCGGCCGCCGACTGATCTGCGATGTGCTGAAGCCGAAGCAGCTCGAAGTACAGGTGGCGCCGGTCTCGCGCGGCGTCTGGCGTGTCGACGCGGCCCTGAGCCAGCGCGTCGAGCACGGGCTCCATCGCCACGATCGAACGGCGCGCGTTGGCCCGCGTCAGCAGCAGCGCCGTGCCGCGCCCCACCGTCCACACCACCGTGACGGCGACGGCGATCCCAATGGCGGAGTCGAACATCCGCTCGGCGATCATCATCGTGGGATTCTCCGGGCTGGCCGCCGCGCTGGCGATGGTGAGGGCCAACGGCGTGATGAACATCACCGCGAGCGCGTAGTTGCGCACCACCAGCACCTCGATGGCGAACTGCAGCACCGCCATCAGCAACGCCACCCAGATGCCGTGGGGGTTCCACCACAGGATGAGCGCGTACAGCCCCAACCCGACGGCGGTGCCCAGCAGGCGCTGGATGCCCCGCACCGTTTGGGCCGCCCGCCGGCCGCCCTGGTGCAGCACCAGCACGGCGAACGCCACCGCCCAGTAGGGGTGCGGCACGTCCAGCAGCAGCGCGATGACCCCGCTCACGAGGGCGGCGATCCCCGCGCGCGCTCCCACCAACAGGATCCCGGTCGGCCACCTGAGGCCGCGGCGCAGTAGGTAGCTGGCGTCGGGGCGGCCGAGCGACGAATCGCGCAGTTGCTCGCGGTCCACCCCGGTGAGCGCCGAATCGTCGGAGCCCTCTTCGCCCTCGACCGCTCCCCAAGGCTTGACGTCGAACCCCGCCAACCGGCCGGCGAACTGGGCCGAGCGGCGCTCGTAGCGGGCCTGCAGTTCGGTGAGTTCGCGGATGATGGGTTGGAGGCGCGACGTGGGGTGGGCGCCGGCGTCGCGCACCGTCGTCCACGCGTGGTGGAGGGATTGGGAGGCGAGGGCGCGCGCCTCGTCGAGGTTTGCGTCGTCGCGTTCGAAGCCTTGGATCGCCCGGGCTGCTGCGGTCACGGCCTTGCGCTCGGCGCCGTAGGGGGCCCAGAGGAGGTCCATCAGGCCCACGGCCACCGAGACCGCCGCGCCGATGGCGGTCATCCCGATCACCAGCCAACCGGGTTGCCCGTTCTGCGCCATGAACCCGGCCACGCCGCACACGAGCACCAGGAAGTAGGCGCCGGGTGGGCCCACCATCAACGCGTTGGTCACCGTCGATGCCACGACGGCAACCCCCACCATCGCGAGCAGGTGCAGCCAGCCGTTGCCGTGGGTGAGGACGCCCAGGGTGGCGGCTGCCACGAAGCCCAGGCCCATCGTCGGCAGCAACTTGGCGCGGAACCGCCCCGCAGTGTTGGCGCCGTAGAGGACGGTGAACGCGCCGAGGCCTGCCATCAGGCCGGGGCGGAGGTCGCCCAGCAGCGCGGCCACCAGCACCGGCCCGGCGACGGCGATCGCCGCGCGGAGCGCGAACGGCCACCGGCCTGAGGCCTTGTTGACGGCGAGAACTGGGTGCACGTCGCCATCTTCTCACTCTGACCATCAGACGCTGGCGCTGGTCCCTGAGCGTCACAGGTGCGAGCTTGCGAGCACCCAGTGGCGACGAAGGGCCGCTGAGCCTCCACGCTTCCTGTGGTCACTCCCTGGAAGTCGAGGTGCTGGGCGGTTGCGCTGGGCGAAGCAGCAACCACGGCAGGTGAGCGGGTGGCTGGGGGCCGTCGTTGCTGCCTTGCCCAGAGCAAGCACGAACTGCCTCGACGTGCAGCGCCCAACTCAAGACCGCCCAGGCTCCCGCCGTCGTGCCCCAAACCTGGATTCGCCTCTCACAACCCCGCTCCAAACACTCCCGAATCAGAACGTTCAAAACGCATGTGACTAGCACGTTTGCGCATTCGGGCAGGAACTTTGTCAGAATCGAAGCATGGTTATCGCACTTGACGAGACCACCTGGACCACCGCGGAATGGCCCCTCGGGGCGCATCCGTCGGCCGAGGGGATCACCTTCGCGGTGTACGCCCCGGCGGCCACTCGGGTCCAGCTGGAGATATATCCCGAGGCGCTCGGCGCCTCTGCTTCGCACACCTTCCTCCCCGCCAAGGGTGAGGACGGAATCTGGCGTGCGAACGTGCAGGGCCTGCCGCTTGGCGCCCTCTACGGCTACCGCGTGTGGGGCCCCAACTGGCCCTACGTCGAGACGTGGACCCCTGGCACCGAGGACGGCTTCATCGCCGATCTCGACGAGCAGGGCAACCGCTTCAACCCCAACAAGGTGCTCTTCGACCCCTACGCCCGCGAAGTCACCCACAACGTCTACTCGGACAAGATCCTCGACCACGGAACCGACGGCGCATTCGGCACCGGCGGCGACCTCGTCGACCCCGACGGCGAACTCGGCGCCGCCGAGCCCGTCACCCGCCGCTCCATCGACACCGCCGCGCTCGCGCCGAAGGGTGTGGTGATCACCGACGCCACGCCCGTTGTCGCCAAGCCCCGTCTTCCAGGCGAGAAGGCCGCGATCTACGAGACCTCCGTGCAGCAACTGACCGGCCACCCGTCGGCCGTGCGCCTCGGCGACCTGCTGGCCAGCGAGCCCGGCTTCGAGGCCGTGCAGAACATCCCCAACGAGGTGCGCGGCACCTACAAGGGCGCCGGGATGATGGCGCCTTACCTGAAGGCGCTGGGCATCACCACCGTCGAACTGCTTCCCATCCACCAGACCAATGCGTCGGAATCCGCGCGCCAGGGCCTCACCAACGCGTGGGGTTACATGACGCTGAGCTTCTTCGCGCCCAACCGCGAATACTCGGCCGATCAGAGCCACGGCGGCCCCACCCGCGAGTTCAAGGAGATGGTCTCGGCCTTCCACGCCGTCGGCATGGAGGTCTACCTCGACGTGGTCTACAACCACACCGCCGAGGGCGGCAACTGGCACGGCGACGTCAACACCACCGGCTTCACGTCGCTGGGCGGCTTCGCCACCGCGGAGTACTACCAGATGAACAGCGATTTCATCATCATCGACGGCGCCACCGGCTCCACCAACCAGATGAACTACTCCTCGACGGCGGCCCGCACCCTGGTGCTCGACTCGCTGCGCTACTGGACGCAGGAGATGATGGTCGACGGTTTCCGCTTCGATCTGGCCACCGTGCTCGGCCGCAAACCCGATGACGCACATCCCGACGACTGGGCCCGCCAGAAGCGGTTCTTCACGGACCACCCGCTGCTCGTCGAGATCGCCGATTTCGCCAAGCAGGAACGCATCGAGGTCATCGCTGAGGCGTGGGACCTGTGGGGCTACGAGGTGGGCAACTTCCCGCGCGGCTGGGGCGAGTGGAACGGCCGTTACCGCGACGCCGTGCGCCGCTTCAGCAAGGGCGACGGCAACACCATCGACTTCCTGGACATGGTCAACGGTGACTACCACCACTTCCATGATTCCGGTGGCGCGCACAAGTCCATCAACTTCGTGAATGCGCACGACGGCTTCAACATGGTGGATCTCGTCAGCTACCAGGAGAAGAACAACGGGCAACTGTTCCCGTTCGGGCCCTCCGACGGCGGCTCGGACAACAACCTGAGCTGGGACTCCGGCGGTGACCAGGCGCTGCGTCGCCAGCGGGTGCGCAACCTCTGGACCATCCTGTTCCTATCGCGCGGCGTGCCCATGATCGTGGCCGGCGATGAGTTCGGCCGTACTCAGAACGGCAACAACAACCCGTGGTCGCTGGATTCGGTGGCCATGCTGAACAACTACGACATGATCCCCACCGCGTCGCCGCATCTGGTGCCGGTGGGAGTCCCGGAGGTGCCCGGGCTGCAGCCCGCGGCCTACCACGACAACCTCGGCACCTTCGACAATCAGGACGGCGTCAACGGGCTCTTCCGCTTCGCCACCTTCCTGGCCAACCTGCGGCAGCGCCACGAATCGCTGCAGCAGCGCGCCTGGGGCGACCTGATTCCAGACAACCGGGATGTGTCCTACCTGTTCCACAATCCGTCGGGCGAAGGCCACCCCGTCGAGGGCGACCGCGCGATGTCGATCTGCATCAACAGCCCGGGCGACGACTTCTGGGTGCTGGTCAACATGGCCGACGCCCCCGTCGACTTCACGATCCCGGCGCCGCGTCAGCCTGGCCTGGTGCGTCGTCGCCTGATCGACACCGGGTCGTGGGCCGAGCCGGCGCACAACTACTGGCTCGAGGGCGAGGGCATGATCATGGGCGAGACGGCGACGGTGGAGCCGTGGTCGATCGTCGTGTGGCAGGAAGTGCCGCACGAGCCCCGCGACGTGCCGGTCTGGAAGGACTGACCGCCGCCGGTTGAGCCGATTGCTGGTCCCTGAGCCAGTCGCCTCACACTTCGGGATGAATTCTTCAACTGCCTTTTTCCTGCACATCTTCGCTATACGCCGACATCGGCACGAAAAAGGCAGTCGAAGAATCCTCACCCGCGAGTTTGCGAGCCAGATAGCTCGAAGGACGCGGGCGCCCGGCCCAGGAACCGGCGCTGGCTTGCGCAAACAGCGATACTGGTGACATGCGCACCCTCGGCGTCGTGTTCAACCCCACCAAGATCGAGCGCTCAGAGCTCGAGGCTGTAGTCAACCCTGCCCAGCAGGAGGCCGGCTGGTCGGAGACGATGTGGCTGGAGACCGCCGAGGACGACCCAGGAACCGGCATGGCCCAAGAAGCCGTGGACAGGGGAGCCGACGTGGTGCTCGCCGTCGGCGGGGACGGCACGATCAGGGCGGTGGCCGAGGGCCTGCGCGACTCAGGCGTGCCGATCGCGTTGGCCCCCCAGGGCACCGGCAACCTGCTGGCGCGCAACCTCGAACTGACCATCGACAACCTCGAGGAATCCGTCAAGGCCGCCTTCCACGGCGAGCCCCGCGCCGTCGACCTCGGCATCGCCCGCTGGACCCGCCCCGGCGGCAAGCAGGAGGAGCGAGCCTTCGTCGTGGCCGCGGGCGTGGGGCTCGACGCGAAGATCATGGCCTCCACGGACGAGGAACTCAAGAAGAAGGTGGGCATGCTCGCCTACATCAAGGCGGGGCTCGAGGCGCTGGTCAAGGATCACCGGATGCGCATCGTCTACTACCTCGATGATGACGAGCCGCAACACACCAAGGTGCACACGATCCTCATCGGCAACTGCGGCTCCATCGGCGGCAACGTGCTGCTCCTGCCTGATGCCGCCGTCGACGACGGGATCCTCGACGTGGTCGCGGTGCTGCCACGGGGCCTCTTCGGTTGGCCGAGGGTCGCCTGGAAGGTGCTGGTGGACAACTGGCTGCTGCGCCGCACGGGCAGCGAACTCGTCCGGAAGAACCGCGACCGCAGCCGTGAGCTGAACTACCAGCAGTGCCGCGAGATCGAGGTGCACTTCCGACATCCCGAAGAGGTGGAGCTCGACGGCGACCACTTCGGCGAGATCCTGGCCCTCCGGGTGCACGTGGAGGACAGCGGCCTGCTCGTGCAGATGCCCCCAGCGGCTCCCTGAATTCCCTGATTTCACCCCGGTCTGGGCGTTGCCCCCTGTTACCGACGATGAACTCGGCCCATACTGCTACCCATGGAACTGCTTCCCCTGACGTTCGCCTCGGGCTGGGCATCCGGCATCAACGCGTACGCCACCGTGTTCATCCTCGGCCTCCTCGGCCGCTTTGTCGGCACCGGCGGCGTGCCCGAGGGCTTCCAGCGCACCGACGTGCTCATCATCATGGGCGTGCTTGCCCTGGTGGAGTTGGTGGCAGACAAGGTGCCGGTGGTCGATTCCTTCTGGGATGTGCCCTCCACCGTGATCCGTCCCATCGCGGGTGCTGTCATCGGTGCGCTGATCGCTGGCGCTCAGGGCGACCTCCTCACGATCTCGCTCGCCGCCGTCGGTGGCGTGACGGCGCTGCTCAGCCACCTGTCGAAGGCCGGCATCCGGCTGGCGGTCAACACCTCGCCTGAGCCCGTCTCGAACGTGGGAGCCTCCGTTGCAGGCGACATCGGCGTGGTGGGCGTCACCACGCTCGCCGTCATGTTCCCGGTGGCCGCGGCCGTCGTCGCTGCCATCCTGTTGGCGTTCATGATCTGGCTGGCGTTGGCGTTGATGTCGCGGATCCGTCGAGGCATTCGCTGGCTCAGGAATCGCTGGACGGCCCCGCCTCCGTCCCCCGCCTAACCCCGCCTGCCTTGAGCGACGGCGCCTGCCTTATGTGGGGGTGCCTGTCTTCCTGAGTGGCGCGCCTGCCCTAATCGGAGGTGCCTGCCCTGTAGAGCTGGCACCGACGACTAAGGCAGGCGCCGGTGCCCCTGGCCGCCGACGGCGTGAGCGAGCAGGCCGGAAGGGTCAGGGCTGCGTCGACTTGCGCTGCCTCACCCACGCGAGAACGGCCAACAGCACCAAGGCGACCCCCGCCGCTCCAAGCCCCAGATACACAAGGCGAAGGTTGTCCTGCGGCAGCTCGTCGCCGTCGGGTGCCGGGGAGTTGGCCGTGGCAGGCGACACTTGCACGGGCTCGCCCAGCGCCGTGGTGAGCTCTGCGGACATCTCCTCGTTCATCGGCCCGCTGCCGTCGCAGAGGCTGGAGCGCCACATGTCGCCGTCTGCCTTGGCGAACAGCGCGATGGTCATGCCCTCGTCGATGCCCTCCCAGCCACAGCTCGGGCCCTCGATCGCGGAGAGCACCGCCACCTGAGGCGCATCCGTTGGCCCCTTCCATACCCGGGTCAGCTCGACGGTGTAGGTGGCGTCATCCAGCGAGCTCTGCGCATCTACGGGCCGGTCCACGCCCACGACGACGCCCTCGGCCACCAGTTCGGCCAGCTGGCCGTGCTCGGCAGTGCTCATCACCGCGCAACTGCATGCCACAGCGCTGGGTGCTTGCTGCCAACTGACCACGCCCACGCCAGCCAGCAGGAGCAGCACCAGCAGCCACGACTTCATTCGCATGCCTCAGTCTCCACCCACCGGGGGTATCTCCGTGGCAAGACTCCGGATTGCAACGCGATCGTGACCTCCCGAGTATCTTGGGCGCCATGACAACACGTCGCGGTCGCAGCAGCATGATTCGCCTGCTCATCGCGTTTCTGCTGGGCGTGGCCACCACCGTCGCCGTGTGGGCCGCCAGCGGCAGGGAGTGGGGCCTGGTGGTGGGCTGGGTGGTCTTCGCCGTCGTGTATTCGACGTGGACCTGGGCTCGGCTCTGGCGCCTGAGCCCCGCTCAGACCCAGGAACATGCAGCCGCGGAGGATCCGGGCCGCGGGCTCCTCGACACCCTGCTGTTGGTCAGCTCCGGCTTCAGCGTGGTCGCGGTGGGGCTGCTCCTCCTCGCCTCCCACTCCACCGACGTGCTGGCTGCGGGCGCGGCCTCCAAGCCACCTGTCGGCCACCCATCGACTTCGGCGACGACGAACCCAACTTCGTGGATTTCGCCTACCTCACGTTCTGTCTGGGCATGACCTACCAGATCTCCGACACCTCAGTGCGGACGCGCGAACTCCGCCGGGCCGTGCTGGCCCACACCCTGCTCAGCTACTTCTTTGGCGCCGTCGTGCTGGCCTCCACCATCAACCTCGTGGTTGGCCTCGGCGCCAGCAACTAGGAAGGTATCTCCCATGTCCGACGATCTGACCATCCTCCACAACCCCCGCTGCTCCACCTCGCGCGCCGCGCTCGAGGCCGCCGAGGCGTCCGCGTTGAAGCTCAACGTGCACAACTACCTGAAGGTGCCGTTGTCAGAGCAGGATTGGCTGGAGGTGATCGCCAAGCTCGACGGCGACCCCACCGAGCTGGTGCGCCGCGACCCCAACTTCGCCCGCAGCGGCCTCTCAGACGACGACGTGCGCACCCCCGAACAGATCGCCAAGGTGCTCGCGGAGCACCCAGAACTGGCTCAGCGCCCGGTGCTGATCCGTGGTGACCGCGCGATCATCGGCCGGCCAAAGGACGCCGTCGGCCCGTTCCTCGGCTCCTGAAGAACCGTCGCGGGAGGCTCTCAGGAGCCGGCGAGCACGTCGTCGATGGGGGTCCGCTCGCGGTCGAACGCCTCGGCGACAGGCTGTGACGTCAACTGGCCGGCGTGGGTCGACAGGCCCTTGGCCAGCGGGACGTCTCGACGCATGGCCTCGCGCCAACCAAGCTCAGCGATCCGCTGCACGTAGGGGAGCGTGGCGTTGGTGAGTGCCCAGGTGGACGTGTTCGGCACCAGCGCCGGCATGTTGCCCACGCAGTAGAACTTCGAGCCGTGCACCTGGAAGGTGGGGTCGTCGTGCGTGGTGGGGCGCGAATCCTCGAAGCAGCCGCCCTGATCGATGGATACATCCACCAGCACTGAGCCGGGCTTCATGGTGGCCACCATGTCGTTGGTGATGAGGCGCGGGGTGCGGGCGCCGGGGATGAGCACGGTGCCGATCACCATGTCCATCTCGGGCAGCAGCTCGCGGATCGCCATGGCGGAGGAGCGCAGCGTGTGCACCTTGTTCTCCCAGCGCCAGTAGCTTTGGCGCAGCTTGTCGATGTCGGTGTCCAGCACCGTCACATCGGCGTTCATGCCCAGCGCGGTGTTGACGGCGTTCTGGCCGGCGGTGCCGCCGCCGAGCACCAGCACCTTGGCGTTGGGCACGCCCGCCACGCCGCCCATCAGCACGCCGCGGCCACCCTGCGTCTTCATCAGGTGGTACGCGCCCAGCTGCGGCGCCAGGCAGCCGGCCACCTCGCTCATGGGGTAGAGGAGTGGCAACAGGCCGGAGGGTCGCTGCACCGTCTCGTAGGCGATCGACGTGCAGCCTGAATCCAGCAGCGCGTCGACCAGCGGCTCATCCGCGGCCAGGTGCAGGTACGTGAAGAGAGTCAGCCCCTCGCGCAGCTGGCGGTATTCCTCGGCGATGGGTTCCTTGACCTTGAGCACCAGCTCAGCCTCGCCCCACACCTGATCCACATCGTCGACGACGACGGCCCCGGCCTCGCGGTACGCATCGTCGGTGAAGGTGGAGCCCACCCCAGCGCCTGCCTCGACGGTGATCTGGTGCCCGCGCTGCACGAGTTCCTGCACGCCGACCGGCGTGATGGCCACGCGGTTCTCGTTGTTCTTGATTTCGCGGGGGACGCTGATGCGCATATGGGTGTTCCTTCCGTACCGGCTCAGGCTATCCCGCCAGCCGCACTCCGGTAGGGCTGGTCATTACGTGAGCCGGCGGCGCCTGAGAGTTCTCAGCCTGACGGCAACTCGCCAGCGGCATAACACCTTGTCAATGTTGGCAACACGGTGAAACCTGAGCAGTTTCCTGAGAGATTCTTTGGAAATTGGGGAGGGGTGGTGTTAACGTCGTGACGCTACGTCAGGAAGGACACCATGCTGAAGCGCATCATCTCCGCCGCTGCTGCGGCCCTCGTCGGCCTCGGGTTGGCGGTTGTTGCCCCTCAGGCGGCCAACGCCGCCGAGACGGATCAGTACACCACCCCGGGCCACCATCTGGTCAATGACCGGTACTGGAAGACGGAGTGCGAGATGTACTCCACCCACATCGTGCGCTGCACCACCCAGATCTGGGGTGACAAGGTTGTTCAGGTGAACGGCCGCTCCGTGAACCACGAGGGCTGGGTGTTCAACAACCTCACCTACCTGCCCTCGGATCGCGAAGGTTGGGGCGAGAACCCCCTCGTTGCCGAGTACGGCCAGTCGCATACCTGGAAGACGGCAGACGGCCGTGAGTGGCTCACCGAGTGCGACACCGAGAACACCGGCCGCAACGGCTGCCGCTCCTACGTGAAGCAGGGCGCGGATTGGGTGTTCAACAACATCGTCCAGTTCACCGCAGGCAGCAACCCCGCCGTCACCAGCGTTCCCGCCGCAGCCCCCGCGCTCGCTGGCGTCCCCGTGGAGACCAAGCCCGCCGTCTCCCGCCTCGATCTCAGCCGTGAGGCGCAGTGGAACAAGATCGCCCGCTGCGAATCCGGCAACCGCTGGAACATCAACACCGGCAACGGCTACTACGGCGGCCTCCAGTTCAACCTGGCCACCTGGCGCTCCGTGCGCGGCCAAGATTTCGCCGCCTACCCGCACCAGGCCACCCGCGAAGAGCAGATCACCGTGGCCAACCGCCTCCACGCCAAGCGCGGCTTCCAGCCCTGGGGCTGCAAGCCCTGATCCTCGCCTTCTGACGTAGCTGAACAGCCCCGAGCCGCCCGGCTCGGGGCTGTTTGTTTAGACTGGCCAACCGTGCGCGCGAAGTGGGCCGCCCTTGTCGGCGGCGTGTTGATCCAGTTGGTCATTGGTGGCGTCTACGCCTGGAGCCTGTTCGGCAGGGCGTTGCAGGAGCCGGAGGCCATGGGCTTGAGCCCCGTGGCGGCTGCGGTTCCGTTCGAGGTGGCCATCGGCATGATCTTCGTGGGCGCCTCCATCGGTGGGCGGCTGCAGGATCGGAGCAGCCCTCGCGTGGTGGCCCTGGTGGGCGTCGTGTTGTACGGGTTGGGCGTGCTGTTGGCGTCGCTGGCCGTCGCACCCTCGCACTTCTGGCTGCTGGTGCTGGGCTACGGCGTGATTGGTGGCTTCGGCCTGGGCATGGCCTACATCGTGCCGGTGGCGCTGCTGCAGAAGTGGTTCCCGCGCCATACCGCGCTGGTGACGGGCCTGGCCGTTGGCGGCTTCGGGTTTGGAGCGACGGTGACCTCACCCGTCGCACAATGGCTGCTGGCGCTCACGCCCGAGACGCCAACGTTGGCGTTCCGGTGGTTGGGGGTCGCCTACCTGGTGGCTGGTGTGATCGGTGCCGCGCTGATGGCCTCCCCGCCCGCTGTGGAGGGTGCCGGGAAGGAAGCCGACGGCGACCTCACCGCCCCGCAGGCCCTCCGAACTCCGCAGTGGTACCTGCTCACCGCTATCCTCTTGCTTGCGGTGATGGCCGGCATCTCGCTGATCTCCATGCTCGCCGGGGCGGCCATGGACGTGGGCGGCTTCAGCCCCTCCGGCGCGGCCGCCATCGTGGGTGTGCTGGCGCTGTTCAACGGCGGTGGCCGGGTGGCGTGGGCTGCTGTGGCCGAGCGGCTGGGGCGGTTGCCCGTCCTCGCCGCGATCTTGGCACTGGAAGGCGTGGCGTTGATCCTCTTGCCGCACGCGCAGGGGGTTGGTTTCGTGGCCCTCGCCGCCGTCGTCTACCTGTGTTACGGCGGCGCGTTCGGGGTGATGCCCTCAACGGCCGGCCAGTTCTTCGGGCTGACCCACGCCGGCGCGATCTACGGGCTCATGCTGGTGGGCTGGTCTGCCGGTGGCGTGCTGGGGCCGCTGCTGGCCGCGGGGCTCGTCGGCGATGCGGGCGCGTACACGCGGGCGTTCTCCGTGATGGGCGCCATAGCAGTCGCGGCCGTGGTGCTGCCGCTGATCACGCGTCCGGTGCGCCGGAGCGAGGCTCGCTGAGCTGCTCACGGACGTCTGAGTCGTTCAGCCAGTTTCCGACTTCGGGTCGAGCCTGCGGGGCGAGGGATCCTAGGCAGGGCTGAGCACGCCGAGCTCTTCGAGCCAGCGCCGGGTGTCGTGGTCGCTGACCCAGACGTGCCCGTGCCAGCCGAGCGCCTGCGCGGCCTTCACGTTGGCCGGTTTGTCGTCGATGAACGCGATCTCCTCAGGCTTCAGGCCGAGCTCCGCTTGGGCGCCAAGGTAGATCTCGGGCTGCGGTTTGATGGCGCCGAGCGTGGCTGAGATGTAGAGGTGATCCACGTCGGCGCGCCAGACGGCCTTGTCGGCGGCCTGTTGCATGGCGTGCGGTGAGTTGGAGAGCACCGCCACGGTGACGCCTGCGGCGCGGCAGTCGCGAAGGAGCTGCCAGGCGGCGGGGCGGAGGTACGACCAGATGTCGGCGTCGAGGTACGCGAGCTCAGCGAGCAGCGCGTCGTCGTAGCTGACGCCCAGCGCGCTGAGGAGCGGGCCCCAGTAGTGCCGGTCCGGCACGCCGGAGTCGTACTCGACGCGCCCCGTCCAGTAGTGCTCCTTCAGGAGCTCCTCCGAGGTACCGATCCGCTCAGCCAGCTCTGGGAGCAGGGAGGGCGGTGAGGAAAGCACCTCGCCGAGGTCGAAGACCACTGCCTTGATCATGGACCCAACCATATGGTGCTTGAGCGCCCTTCGTCGGGCTGCGCTGCTCGTTCCTCGCAGGCAGCCCGCTCAGGGACCGGGGTGCGAGCTCGGCTGCGACTGGTGCTTGAGCGCCCTTCGTCGGGCTGCGCTGCTCGTTCCTCGCAGGCAGCCCGCTCAGGGACCGGGGTGCGAGCTCGGCTACGACTGGTCCCTGAGCGCCGCAGGTGCGAGCTTGCGCTTGCCCTGAGCGCTCCGAGGAACGAGGAGCAGTCGAAGGGAGCACCCAGCGGCGACGAAGGGCCGCCAAGCATTCACGGTAGGGCGAGCACGTCACCGTCGCGGACCGCCAACCCGTCCTCGACCAGCGAGGCGATGCAGCGCGTGAGTTGCTCGTCATCGGGCCAGACCAGATGCGCAACCGGCACGGGGGAGTGCGCTGCGCGCAGCGAGCCCATGATTCGACCCCTGCACTGCCTGTCCGTGCCCTCCCACGGCTGCGCCACGCGCTCCGGGCCGTCCCATTCGGGCTTCCCAGCCGCAAGCCAGGCGCAATGTTCGGCCACGGGGCAGCGCTCGCAGGCCGGGTTCCGCGCGGTGCAGATGGTGGCGCCCAGCTCCATGGCTGCGGCCGACCAGATCGCGGCGTCCACATCGTCATCCGGCACGAATGCCCAGGCCCGACGGCGCTCTGCGACGGTCTCCGACTTCGCCGGGTGCTCCACGCCGTCTGCCAAGCGGGCAAGCACGCGGCGCACGTTGACATCGGTGACCAGCGAGCGGCGGCCGAACGCGAAGGCCATGACGGCGGCGGCGGTGTAGCTGCCGACGCCGGGCAGCGCGAGGAGCGCCTCCTCATCCTCGGGGAGCGCGCCGTCGTGGCGTTCGACCACGGCCCTCGCCGCCTCCTGCAGCCTGAGTGCCCGCCGCGGATACCCCAGCCGCCCCCATGCTCGCAGCACGTCCGCGGTGGGTGCCTCCGCGAGCGCCTCAGGGGTTGGCCAGCGTTCCAGCCAGGCCAGCCATGGCCCCTCCACGCGGGAGGCCGGCGTCTGCTGCAGCATGATCTCGCTCACGAGGATGGCCCACGGGCTCACGCCGGCGGCTCGCCAAGGCAGTGGCCGGGCGTTGGCGGCGAACCACTGCGCGAGGCGGTGATGAAGCAGATCCAGGTCAGTCATGCGGGGGTCCCGAAACTAGCACGGTGTTATTCCTGCACATGTCTGCCATATGCCGACATCGGCAGGAATAACACTGTCTTGCAATTCAGAGGTGCTCCTCGAGGGCGGATTCCAGCAGTGTTTGGGCCTGCGGGTAGCGCTGTGCTGCCTCGCGCAGCTCGTGCGCACCGTGCGGGGCGAGCGCGGCGAGATAGCCGCTCACCAGTAGACCCACCAGCCGCTGGTCCAGGCCCGCCTCCACAATCAGTGAAGCGGCGCGCACCACCTCGAGGGCCGCCTTCTCCCGCACCTGCGCGGCGGTGAGGCGGCGCATCCGCATCATGGTGGATCCATAACCCGGGTCGGCCAGCCCGGAGACGAAGTACACCCGAGCCGCGTCCGAGAGCTCCGCGTCCACTGACTCGGCGCCGGTCTCGGTGAGGGCCGTGAGTACGTCGCGCCCGGCGAAGAACTTCTCCACGTGCCTGCGAGCAGTGCGGGGATTGGGCATCATCTGCTGGGCCTCCACGATGAGTGCCAGCCAGAACCCGAGGAACAGATCCGCCTTGCGTGCCTTGCCGTAGCGGGCCAGCGCCAAGGCCGGGTGCATGTCTGCGGGGTCTGTCAGGTGGTACTCGGTGAGGGCCATGGGGACACGCTACCCGGTTCCTGAGGAGCGTCCCGCGACGAAGTCGCCGGATGCTCACGAAGTACTCCGAGGGTTGATTACCTCGCTGACAAGGCGTCCAATGGAGGCATGGTCAACTACCAGTTGCTGCGCACACCCATCCAGGCGATCGCCGTCGACGATTCGGCCTGCGATGTCAACGACCTCGCCGTCTGCGGGGGAGTGCAGGTGACCGTGCCCGGCACGGAACCGTGGGCGGATTTCGTTCGCCGGGCTGCCGATTCCGATTGGACGGGCATCGAGGCGCTGGCCGCCTTCGACGGCACGGTGGCGGATGCCGTTCGCGAGAACTTCGCGGCGTTCGGCCAAGAGGTGCGGGACTCGTTGATGTCGGTGCGCACCTGGGATCTGGAGAAGGACGCGCAGCGCACCTTTGCGTGGGCGGATGCGCGGCTGGGCGACGGGACCTCGGCGTTGCAGGAGGAGCTCGACGGTGGGGGCCTGCGCTACGAGATCCTCGACGTGCACTTCCTCTTCCGCCAAGGCGACCTCACGAGGCCCGTCACCGACGCGTCGCTCCTCGAGTTGCTGGGGGTGGAGAAGCGCACGCGTGTGCCGCTGGGGCAGGTTGTCGACGCGGTGCTCGCCGCCCGCTGACAACCTTTCGGCGGGCCCAACCGCTCGTTAGGGGTGAAAGGGTGATCATATGAGGCGTCGGATTGCTGGCTCGTGGGCGGCGGGGGTGGCCGCCGCGGCAGTGCTGCTGAGCGGGTGCGGAGCAGACGCCGGGGTTTCTGATCCGGGCCCGAGCGACACCTCTGCGTCGCCCGCAGTGAGCACGGTGCCCAGCGACGCCGGTCCAACGCCCAGTGACGCTGAGCAAACGCCGAGCGACGCCGGACCTACGCCTGACGACGGAAGTCCGGAGGCATCTGAGCCGGCCCCAGACCCCATCCCAGAAGCGGCGATGCAGACCTCCTACGAGCAGGAGGCCCTGTACATGGCCAACATGGACGTCTTCACCGGGTTTGGGTTCTCGGACGACCAGCAGACGGCCCTCCTCTGGTACAAGGACGCCGAGGAGGTTCGTGCCAAGGAGTTGGCCGCGGGCCTGGCGGGCAATCCGTGGTCGCGGTTGGAACCGCGCAGGTGGAGTTGGCAGGAGCTGCTCGTGGCGCGCAAGACGGTCGCGGCAGAGGCTGAATCCCTGGGCATTGACGTCGTTGGTGCCGTGCCCGATGCCCGCGGCGACGGCGTCCTTCTTTTCGTCGCCGACGACGAACTCACCCCCGAAGGAACCTTGCGGGATCAGGCGGCCACGGAACGGCTGACCTCTCTGGGCCTGATCGGCGTCAAGGCTGATCCAACACCAGAGCCACGCTTCGTCGCGGGGTTCCCCGTCGTCCAGGGGCCTGTGGGCGGATACTTCACCGGGCTGTCGTCGACGGAGATCTCGCGCATCGCAGAGACCATCAACTCCTGGACCTTCAGATACCCGGGGATGCTTGCCGGCGTGGCGCTGGGCCGCTGGTACGACGATGTGGACGTCTACTACGTGGAATCCAGACGTGCAGATCTGGACCGGCTCATCGCGGAGGAGGGCTTCGACCCTGAGCGCATCAACTTCCATCCACGTCAGCGCTCCTTTCAGGAGATGGAGAGCGCCGCGCGGGCCATGGCCGGCAGCCCGCGCTGGGAGGATTTCCCAGTGATGCTCACAAGCCTGTACGGCTCAATGGAACTCGACGGCCTGGTGGTGGGTGTTGAGCACCTCGAGGCGCTGGAGGACGTGAGCGAGGCAGACCTGCAGTGGTTGCGGGACCAGCAGGTGGTTGCCGTGGAGGAGATGGGAGTTGTGGAGGCGGCCGCGGGCCCTTCGTCGTGACGCGGTGCTCGTACCTCGCACGCACCCCGCTCAGGGACCCAGGGACGCACGCACCCCGCT
>JAUNUF010000056.1 GCA_030538315.1 Propionibacteriaceae bacterium | reverse complement strand
TCACAGGTGCGAGGAACGAGCA
The DNA here is from genome assembly GCA_030538315.1 of Propionibacteriaceae bacterium. Lineage (GTDB taxonomy): Bacteria > Actinomycetota > Actinomycetes > Propionibacteriales > Propionibacteriaceae > Arachnia. Next base: position 17,215 of record JAUNUF010000056.1, on the reverse strand, counting down.
CCCAGTGGCGACGAAGGGCCGCCAAGCGTGTCTTTGGCCTTCACCACCGAGCTAGGTTCCGCGTAGCCCGGGAGAAGAAGGCCACTCCTTCACTTCTGGGCGTCGTGCTGAAGGTGCTACGAGCGTCTAGCGTCCTTCGACCCGCCTGGCTCCTTCGTCGCAGAGGCGGGCTCAGGAACCGCGTCACCACAGGCGCCCAGCCTCACCATCTGGGGCCGTCAGTGTTTAGCCGTGGTGAGAGGGGCGGTTCGCCGCCCAACCAACGGACCAGATGGTTAACACAAGAGGTTCGTAGTAATATTCCGGGCATGCAAGAAATCTCACTCGCCCCCAAGTCGTCCTGCGGTTGCGGCGGTCACGACGACACGTTGCCGGAGCTCGACGCCCGCGTCATTCCCCACGCCATTCGGCACGCTGCGATCCACGGCGCCGTGGACTCGCTGCAGCCCGGCACGGCGATGATCCTCGTCGCCCCGCACGACCCCCTGCCGCTGATCGCGCAGATCCGCGACCGCCACGGCGACAACATCGACATCAGCTACGTCGAGCAGGGCCCCGAGGCCTGGAAGCTCAAGCTGCACCGCACCGCCTGAGGTGTCAAAGGCGGCTTCCGCTGAGCGACGTTCCAGCGCCACACTGGACATCGGTCAGCGCACGAGAAGCTGGCGGGTGGCGATCATCGCCCTCGCCGGCTTTTCTCTGCTGGCCGGGCTCAACGCCGGCCTGCTGAGGCTCGGCGTCTGGGCCCCGGTGGATTCGGACCGCCTCGCCGACATTCACGGCCCCGTCATGGTGCTCGGTTTCATGGGCACCCTCATCTCGCTTGAGCGCGCCCAAGCCTTGCGACACGCGCTCGCCTATCTCGCGCCCGCGCTGCTCGGTCTCGGTTCCCTCACCCTGCTCGTGGGCGCGCCCATCTCCCTGGGCAAGCTGCTGCTGTTCGACGGCGGCCTTGCCTTCTTCGTGCTCACCATCGCGCTCTGGCGGCGCGCCCCGCTGGGGCTGGTCGCCGCACAAGTGCTGGGCGCGCTGTTCACCGCCCTGTTTGCCGGGCTCTGGCTGGTGGCCGAGATCGCCCCGCTGCTGCCGTTGCTGGCCGCGTTCCTCGTGATCACCATCGCTGCCGAACGTGCCGAGTTGGCGCAGCTGACGATGGGCAAGCGCGCCATCCCGCTGCTGCTCGCGCTGGGCAGCGTCCTGGGTGTGGCCGCCGTGGTGAGCCTGTTCCTTCCAGATCTGGGGGCGCGCGCCGTCGGGCTCATCCTGATCGTGATCGCCGCGTGGCTGTTCCGCGACGACGTGGGCCGCCGCATGATTCGTACCGATGGCCTCCGCCGGTACAACGCCGCCTCGCTGCTCGCTGGCAACCTGTGGCTCGCCGTCGCTGGCGCCGTCTGGCTGATCGGCGGGCAACCGACGTCGTCGGGCGCCTATGACGCGGTCATCCACGGCACCTTCCTAGGTTTCGGGATGGCCATGATCATGGCGCACGCACCCATCATCTTCCCTGCCGTCATCGGTCGTCCGCTGCCTTACCGCAAGGCCATGTGGGTTCCGCTGACGCTCCTCAACGTCGGCATGGCGCTGCGCCTCAGCGGCGGCCTGGCCGGCATCCACCTGCTCTACCGAACCGGAGGCGTCATCACCGTGTTGGCCATCCTGACCTTCGCCGTCACCGTCGTTGTCTCGGTGGTGAGGGCATGAGGGGCCGTCGGTCGCTGCGCGACTTCACGCTGATCCTCTGGCTGTTCGCCGCCGGTGTGGTGGCCATCATCCACCGCTGGGTGCCGGAATCCACGTGGCTGATGGTGCACCTCATCGCGTTGGGTGCCATCACACACTCGCTGATCGTCTGGAGCTCCCACTTCACCGCCGCCTTGCTGCGCACCAAACCAGATGACAACGCCAAACGCATCGCGGACATCCGTTCCGGCCTGCTCGCCGTTGGCGCACTGCTGGTGTTCATCGGCGTGCCGACGGCCACCTGGCCCCTCACGCTGGCCGGGGCCGTCGTCGTCTCGGCCATGGTGCTGTGGCACGCGGCGCTGATCGTCCGCGACCTGCGCCGTGCGCTGCCCGGCCGTTTCCGCATCACCATGCGCTACTACCTGGCCGCTGCGGCCTTCGTGCCCGTGGGTGCTGGCTTTGGCGCCACGCTTGCATGGGGGCTGGGGGACAGGTGGCACGCCAACTTCCTCGTGGCCCACACCATGACCATGATCCTGGGCTGGGTGGGCCTCACCCTGGTGGGCACGCTCGTCACGTTCTGGCCGACGGTGTTGCGCACGCGCATGGACGACCGCGCCGAGGCGCTGGCCAAGCAGGCATTCCCCATCCTGCTGACTGGTTTGGCCGTCACCATCGGCGGCTCGCTGGCCGGGTTCCGGCCGCTGGCCGCCGTCGGCATCGGCATCTACGCGCTGGGCCTGATCTGGTTCGGGCGCTGCCTGATCCAGCCCCTGCGCAACCGCCTGCCGCGCGAGTTCGCGCCGGCCTCCATCCTCGCCGGCGTGCTGTGGGCCTTCGTGGCCCTGGTGGGCACCGCGGTGCATGTGTGGCGTGCCGACGACATCGGCCTGGCCACGGATTACTCGCTGCTGTCTGGGATCTGGGTGGTGGGCTTCCTGCTGCAGTTGGTCACCGGAGCGCTGAGCTACCTGCTGCCATCGGCCATCGGTGGCGGGCCCCGTGTGATCCGTGCCGCGGCGGCGTACTTCGACAAGTGGGCCGCCGCGCGCCTCACCGTCATCAACCTGGGCATGGTGCTGTTCCTGCTCCCGCTGTCCAGCTGGGCCAAGGTGACGGTCTCCACGCTCGTGATGGTGGCGTTGGCGTTGTTCCTGCCGCTCATGATCGCCGGCATGCGCGCCGCTGCGCTCGAGAAGCGCGCGGCGGCCGCTGGCGAAGAGCCCTCACTTCCTGCGGAGCGTCCCAACGCGCTGACCGGGAGCGGCTTGGTGGCCGGGGTGGCTGCCTTGGCAGTGGCGCTGTCGGTGGGCTTCGGCATGGATCCTGGTGCTGCTGGGCTGCCCATCGCCCAGCCCGTGACGCAGGCGGGCGGCGAGGAAGTGGCGCCCACCGGCAAGATCGTCCGCGTGGAGGTGGCCGCCGTCGACATGCGGTTCGAGCCCAGCTCCATCGAGGTTGAGCCCGGCGATCACGTGATCATCGAGCTCACCAACACGGATCCCACCAACCTCCACGACCTGATGATCGGCAACGTGCGCACCCCGCGCATTGGCGTGGGCGAGACAGCGGAGCTCGATCTCGGTGTCATGACCCAGAGCATCCAGGGCTGGTGCACCGTGGTGGGCCACCGCCAGATGGGCATGGTCTTCGACGTGATCGTGGGCGACACGGCACCGGCGGCAGATCCTTCTCCCACGGCTGGCGGGCACGACCATCAACCGGCCACCGGCAACCCCGACGCGGTGCTCGGCCACATCGTCGACCCCATCGCGCCAGCCCGCACCGACGCGACGGTGCATAAGTTCGACTTCGTGGCCACGGAGGAGCCGCTCGAAGTGGCGCCCGGCGTGTGGCAACGCCGCTGGACGTTCAACGGCCAATCCGTGGGCCCAACCCTGCGCGGCAAGGTGGGCGACATCTTCGAGATCACGCTCACCAACGACGGCACTATGGGCCATTCCATCGACTTCCACGCCGGAGATGTGGCGCCAGACGAGCCCATGCGCACCATCGCGCCCGGCGAGACGCTCATCTATCGCTTCGAGGCCAAGCGCGCCGGCGTGTGGCTCTACCACTGCGCCACCATGCCCATGAGCGCCCACATCGCCGCCGGCATGCACGGCGCGGTGATCATCGAACCTGAGGAAGGCTGGCCGACGGTGGACCGCGAGTACGTCGTCGTGCAATCCGAGGTGTTCACCACCGCTGCGGCCACCGCCGAAGAGGCCGTGGACATCGACCCTTCCCGCGTCATGGCGGAGCGCCCTGATTTCGTGGTGTTCAACGGCATCGCCAACCAGTACGACCAGGAGCCGTTCGTGGCCAAGGTGGGCGAGACCGTGCGGTTCTACGTGGTGGTGGCCGGCCCCAACCGACAATCAGCCTTCCATGTGGTGGGTGGCCAGTTCGACACGGTCTACCGCGAGGGCGGCTACCTGCTGATGAACGGGGTGGACGCATTTGGCAACACCGGCGGGGGCGGCCAGGCCCTGGCGCTACAACCCGCTGAGGGTGGGTTCGTGGAGATGACGCCAGTCGAAGCCGGGCACTATCCGGTGGTCAACCACGTCATGGTGGATGCCGAACGGGGCGCGCACGGCACGCTCCTGGTCACCGACTGACGATGCCTGGACACTGGGGCTACGCCGCGTAGGTCAGCCCCATCAGCTCGGCAATGTCGGGGTCCGTGCCCGCCAGCGAATCGCCCGCGACGGCCGGTGTACCGCCGACGTCGACCAGGAAGCCGCCCTCGAACTCCTCGGCCAAACCGTCTGCCAGCTGCTGGGCGATCATCGAGCGGTCGTCGAATCCGGCCTCCTCATCCATGGCCTCCAACGCCGCGCGCAGCACCTCGACGGCGGGCAGCAGCGTCTCGGGCAGCGAGGTCAGCAGCATGGCGCGGGTGCCCAGTGCGGGGAAAGTAGCCTCGTAGGGGAGGAGAGTCATGGCAGATCCCTTTCGTGTGGTGGCTCCAGCCAATCGAGGGATTCTGTGCGGAAACTGTGAGCGCTCTGAGTCGCTGATGTGACTGGTGCGCCGCTCAAGGTGAGGGATGGGCCCGGGGCGGTTAGGCTGGGGGAGTCACCTAGGAAGGGAATCGACGTGTCCGAAGCCGGCCTGCAGGCAGCCCGCCAGAAGATGATGGATGCCGGGGTCTCCACCCCTGCCATCGAGGTCTTCACGCGCTTCTACCACCTCCTTGAATCTGGCGAGACAGGCGTCATCCGCGAAGACAGCATCGAGCCGCTGCTTGACCCGCCCATGCTGGCGGACGTGGACATCACGGATGCGCAAGCCCGCGACGCCATCGGCAAGACCGTCATCATCAAGCTCAACGGCGGGCTTGGCACCTCGATGGGTCTGGACAAGGCCAAGACCCTCCTCCCGGTTCGTGACGGGCTGAACTTCCTGGATCTGATCGTGAAGCAGGTGCTGGCCGCCCGCTCCCGCTACGACGCGCGCCTGCCGCTGCTGCTGATGAATTCGTTCCGCACCGAGGACGACACCTTGGCGCACCTGGCCCGCTACCCCGAGCTGGCCGTCGACGACCTGCCGCTCAGCTTCGTGCAGAACCAGGAGCCCAAGCTCCGCTCCGATGACCTGACCCCGGTGGAATGGCCGGCGGATCCGTCGCTCGAGTGGTGCCCGCCCGGCCACGGAGATCTGTACCCCGCCCTGGAAGGCTCCGGTGTGCTGGATGCGCTGCTGGAGGCTGGCTTCCGTTACGCCTGCGTCTCCAACGGTGACAACCTCGGCGCAGCGCCCAACGCGACCATCGCGGGCTGGTTCGCCCAGTCCGGCGCCCCGTATGCCGCCGAGGTGTGCCGCCGCACCATCAACGACAAGAAGGGCGGCCACCTCGCCATCCGCAAGGCCGACGGGCAGCTCATCCTCCGCGACACGGCCCAGACCGCTCCGGAGGAGATGGATTTCTTCACGGATGAGCACCGCCACCCGTTCTTCCACACGAACAACCTCTGGTTCGATCTGCAGGTGCTGAAGGACACGCTCGTCGCGCGCAACTCTGTGCTGGGCCTGCCGCTCATCCGCAACGAGAAGACCGTTGACCCCGCGGATTCGTCGTCCACCCCGGTCATCCAGGTGGAATCCGCGATGGGCGCCGCCATCGAGGTGTTCGAGGGTGCCACCGCCATCTGCGTGGGCCGAGACAGGTTCCTGCCGGTGAAGACCACCAACGAACTGCTCCTGCTCCGCTCGGACGTCTACAACCTGACCGGCGAAGGCAAGCTCATTGCCTGCAGCGACACCTCGCCGGAGATCAGCCTCGATTCGCGGTACTACAAGACGGTGCAGAAGTTCGCCGAGCGCATCCCCGTGGCGCCGTCGCTGCGCAAGGCCACCAGCTTCAAGGTGGAAGGGGATTACTCCTTCGGCTCCGGAGTGGTGGTCAAGGGTGCTGTGACCTTGCCGGATGAGGGTGACGCCCAGGTGATCGAGGACGGCACCAAGCTTGAAGGCTGACCCTCTCGCCAGCCTGCTGGCCCAGGCCCTGACGGGCGAGGCGCTCGCCGTCGAATCCGTGGCGGGGCTGCCTGAGGAACTTGCCGCTCTGGGCTTCACGGCGCAACGGCTGGCCGCGATGCGGCAGGCTGCGCAGGAAGCTGAAGAGCCCTGGCCGTTCCCGGTGCCTCTGGATGTGCGCCGAGAGGTGGGGTTCGCGCGTTTCGACGCCGCGCTCGCCGAGGCGCGTCAGGCATTGGGCCTCACCGGGTTGGTGAGCGCCCGCCCGGCCGAGCGGCCGCTTGACCGCGACGAGCAACGCCTCGTCGCGGATCGCCCGCCGCACTGGTGAGGACCATGAGAAAGGGGCGCCGTCCGAAGACGGCGCCCCGTTCTGGGATCTGCGGGCGATCAGACGGTGCGGGTCTTGAGCACGTCGCGGTTCTCGGCGAGGAGCTCCTCGGTCTTGGTGATCTCGGGGGTCTCTTCGCCCGACTTGTGGAAGTGCTCCTTGGCCTTGGTGTAGGGGAGCACCACGCCGAAGTACACGACGAAGGCGATGATGATGAAGGCAACCAGCGCGGTCAGGAACGGGCCAACCGAGATGCCGCCGGGGTTGAACTTGGAGAAATCGGGGGTGCCACCGAGCTTGCCCAGGATGTCCATGAACATGGCGGTGAATGACTCAACGACGGTGGCGAACGAGGCGCCGATGACAAAAGCGACGGCGAGCTCAACGAGGTTGCCGCGCATCAGGAATTCTTTGAAGCCCTTCATGACCTCTGACTTTCTATGCTCCGCAGATGCGGGAAGACGTGCCGGTGCCGCAATGGCAGCATCGGAGGAGGCCAAAGCCCCGCAGAACTATAACGTTCAAACACTTCGCCAGCAAGACGATGGCGGAAGACCGCTACAGGGCGCCCAACACGATCCGAAGCCCGCCCTCCTGCCCCAACGCCGCCACCAGGGGTGCTTCTGCCACGGGCACGTCCATCAGGATGAGGGCCCCTTGATCTGCAGAGGGCATGGAGAGCGGGGATGAGCCCGGGGGAGTGGCGAGCACCGCCACCCGGGCATCCGCGGTCAGGACGGTGACCTCGTCGTAGCCGGTGGTCACCAGCGTGACCTGATCTCCCGGCTTCAGGAGGGCGCGCAGGCCCGCGTCACGGAGGGCGATGGGCACCAGCGCCCGCCCAGGATCTGTGCTGTGGCTGGTGGCCAACAACGGGGGTTGAAGAATCGTTCCGCCAGCCACGGCCACGGCGGTGCTCCGGCCGGCCACCTCCGCGACATCCGTGATGGCTTCCTCCGGCAGCGCGATTGGTGGCAGGTGCGCGAGCCGCACGTCTGCCTCCGTGACGATGTGCCCAGCCGGCAGAGGGTGGGCGGCAACGACGGCGGGGGAGGTGGGTTCGTCAGGGTTGGCCAGCGCGGCGCCCACCATCAGGACGGCGAGGGCTGCCAGAGCAGAGCCCGCCAAGCGCCGGTGCCAAGACACCCAGGACGCAATGCGCGTGAGGAGGTTCTTCATGCCTCCACTGTGGCCAGCCGGGAGCCGGATTCACCGTTATCCACAGCTTCGAAGGATCAGGCCGACTTCTTCTCCGCGGCAGGCGCCGGCGTCGTCTTGGCCGCAGGCTCTGTTGCTTTGGGCTCCGCCTTGGGGGTGCTGGGCGACGAGTTGCGGTTGTCGGTCTTGTAGAAGCCAGAGCCCTTGAACACGACCCCCACCGCGCTGAACACCTTGCGCAAGTTGCCGTCGCACTCAGGGCAGACGGTGAGCGCGTCGTCGGTGAACTTCTGCACGACTTCGAGATCGGTGCCGCAATCTGTGCAGCGGTACTGGTAGGTGGGCATGGACTTCCTCCGTGGAGACAACCGCCCGCCATGATAGTTCAGCGGTCAACAAAGAACCCAACCGTGCTCAGTGACGTAGCCGTGCACGGGGATGTCGTGGGCGAGCGTGGGTACCGTGTCCTCAACCTCATCGGCTCGGGCGAGCGCCACCATCAGCGCATCGGGGCGACGGTGGAGCAGCGCGCGGTCGTACCAACCGCCCCCCGTGCCCAGCCGGCTTCCGTCGCGCCCGACGGCGAGGCAGGGCAGCAGGATGAGCTCGGCCTCGGCGAGGGCTTCGGCTCCGAGGCGCGGGTCCGGTGGTTGCAGGATCTCCCGCCAGCCAGGTGTCAGATCCGCCCACCGGGTGAATCGGCCCCAATCGGGTTGTCTGCGCAGCCGGGGGATCAGCACCGTCCACCCTCGGGCAACCAATCCGTCGATCAGCGCATGAGTGTCAGGTTCGCCGGGCAGCGACACGTACACCGCGGCCGTACCCACGGGCAGTTCGCCGACGGCGGCCAACGCACAGCGCGTCCGTTCAGCGTCCTGACGAGCCCATTCGTCGGGGCTCAGGCGGGCGCGCGCAGCTCGCGTCGCGGCGCGCAGCGCGTCCTTCCGGGCCATGTCGGGCATTGGCATATCGTAAGACCCATGGCCTGGTTTGGTGGACGCAAGAAGAACGAGCCCGTCGTCGAGGAGATCCCCGAGGAACCTCGCCTACCTGAACCGCCCGCGCTGAATGCTTCGGGTTTGCGCAGCGTTGCGGATCATTCCGCGTACCTGCTCAGCCTCGTGGAGCCACTGGAGCCGTTCGGCACGCCGCTGCTGGAGGCGTGGGATCAAATCATGTGCGAGGACATCGATTCCTCCATCAACGTGCCCCCAAACTCCACGGCCAAGGTGGCCGGGTACGCCGTGCGGGCGCAGGACCTGACGGATCACGAGGGTCACCTGGCGGAGCCGTTGCACATCGTGGAGGCCGGCGTCGAGCGGCTGCCGGAGGGTGGTGCCGTGGTGGTGTCGCCTGGCGATGTGCTGCCGCGCGGCGCCACCGCTGTGCTGCCGGAGACCTTCGCCACCTTGGAGGAGGGGCGGGCGCGCCTGATCGAGAAGGTGGCCGACGGGGAGTACGTGCGCGCCGCCGGTGAGCACCTCGCGGTGGGTACCCGCCTGCTGAGTGAAGGCGAGATTCTGGACGACCGGTCCATCGGGCTGTTGGCGGGCGCTGGCATCGACAAGGTGATGGTGCGGCCCCGGCCCCGCGTCGTGGTGGTCAGCTCTGGCGAGCATCTGGTGGATCCCGGTGCCGAGGTGCAGCACGGCGATGCCACGGATGCCAACTCCTACATGATCGCCGCGGCGGCACGCGCCGCTGGTGCCACGGTGTTCCGCGTGGCGGTGCACTCCAATGATCCGCATGCCATCCGCACCGCCATTGAGGATCAATTGATCCGGGCGGATCTGGTGATCTCCACCACCGGCGGCCGCCGCGAGGACTATCAGGCCGTGGTTGGCGTGATGAACGAGCTGGGCCTGGTGGATTCGGTGGACGTCGCGATGTCGCCTGGGCGCACCCAAACCTTCGGCCTGATTGGCGAGGACGGCGAGCGTGTCCCCATGCTGATGCTGCCGGGCAACCCTGTCAGCGCCTATGTTTCGTTCCACGCGTTTGCCCGCCCGCTGATCCGGTGCCTGATGGGAGCGCGCACGGATCACCGCGCCGTCCGCGCCATCACTCCCACCATCTTGCGCTCGCTTCAGGGCACCATGCACCTGCTGCGGGGGCGGGTCACGCTCGAGGGCAGCATCCGCCACGTGGAGCAGGTGGCGTTGCCGCATGCGCTCGGCGAGCTGGCTCAGTCGAACGCGCTGATCATCCTCGACGAATCGGTGGAGACCGTGAAGGCCGGCCAAGCCGTCAAGGTCTGGCTGTTCGACGAAGAGGACTGACTGGTCCCTGAGCGGAGTCGCCCTGATCCCTGAGCTGAGTCGCCCTGGTCCCTGAGCGACGCAGGCGCGAGCTTGCGAGCGCCCTGTGGCGACGAAGGGCCGCCAAACTTGGCTGCCCGTTCTTCGACGCGCCGAGAGCAGGCGAGCAAATTACACCGATGTTGTTTAACGTATGGGCATGCTCGCCGGGATCATCATCGCTGTTGTCGTCTGTGCCGGCCTTGCGTTCGCTCTCCCCTGGGTGACGGCGCAGCGCCCCACGGATCTTGAGGTCGAACCGGATCCCACTGAGCGTTTCGCTGATTCGATGCGCATCTTACGACGCGACATCGAGGATTACGTTGAGGATGAGAACCTCGCCAGCGTCTCCACGCCCTTGACGCGCCGCGCTGAGCTCAACGAGCTGCGCCTCATCGCGCGCCAGGCTGCGCGTCGTCGGCTCACCGTGGTGCTGGTGCTCCTCGCCACGCTGCTGGCGCTGACCGTGCTGGCCCTCTTCTCCATCCTGCCCTGGTGGTCTCTCGCCGTCCCCGGCGGCCTCCTGCTGGCGTTCCTCGCAGTGGCGCGCTTCACGGTGGTGGCAATGCACCGCAGCCTTGATCGTCGCGCCCAAGCCGTGCGCAGCGGATTCGACGAGGACGAGGACACAGGCGTGATCGACCTCTCGTTCGCTACGCCGGAGGCCACCGAAATCTCCATCGAGCTGACCATGCCCACCACCATGGGTGCGCTCTGGGATCCGGTGCCGGTGACGGCCAACAGCTACATGCAGCAGCCGCTGCTGCCCCGCACCGTGCGCACCATCGACCTGTCCGCGCCGGTGACCCCGTCGTCGCCCCTGGTGCCGACGGCGGACCACCCAGCCGCGCACGTCGAGGATGGCGAGGCCACCATCACCGCGTCTCCGGGCGAGGCCTCGAATGTCGCCGAGTTGCGCCCACGCGCCGTCGGAGAATAGCGCCTCCCCCAACTTGGAGCGGATTCTGCGCCGGTGCTAGAGTTGTCGATGCTCTGGGGCTATGGCGCAGTTGGTAGCGCGTCTCGTTCGCAATGAGAAGGCCGGGGGTTCGAATCCCCCTAGCTCCACCCTGTGATGTCTCAGGACATCGCAATAGCCTGAACCCTCATTGTGAGGGTTCAGGCTCTTTTGCTTTCCGGCGAGGTCTGCCTGTGACTCCTTTATCGTAGTCACAGTCCTTGACGTCGATAAGAACGTCACGTACGCTGACTTCCATATCGACGTAGCGCAGTCCGTGGAGGTGGGCCTGATGCAGTATCACGGCAAGGTCGCCAGCCCAGAGTCCCTAGGCCGGATGCTGCAACAGGCGCGGCTTGTCGCCGGCCTGACTCAGCGGGAGTTGGCTGCCCAGTTGGGCACCACGCAGAAGTACATCTGGGAGTTGGAGGCTGGGAAGCCCTCCATCGTCATGGAGCGGCTTTTTGCGGCCATGCAGGCAACAGGCATGGAACTCACCGCCACAATCACTGAGCCTGACGACGCCGAGGGTGAAGGCCGTGCGTCCCATGGGTGAGCTTGCGGTCGAGCTGTATGGCCAGCCGGTGGGCACGTTGCGAGGGGACTGGCGTACCTTCGACTTCCACCCAGACTCCTCGGCGGCCGCCCACTTCGGTGTGGACTCCAGCATCCTGTCCTTGGCCATCCCATTGGCCATCCGGCATACCCGGACCGGAGCGGGCGTGCGTCGAAACTTCTTCGCTGAGTTGCTGCCCGAGGGTCGAATGCGGAGTCAGATGGCGCGGACAGCAGGTGTTGCGGAGCATGATGCCATCGGGTTGCTCCGCAAGTTCGGAAGAGATGTTGCTGGCGCCCTGCAGATCTGGGATCCGAGTGTTCCTGGCGAACCCAGAAGTCCGCGCCAGGAGCCACTCCGGGAAGTGGATGTGGCACACATGCTGGCCCATGTGTCCGAGGAGCCGCTGGGCAACAAGCCCGTTGGGGGCAGGACCTCGCTGGCTGGAGTGCAGGACAAGATTGTGTTGGCCCGGGACAGTGGCGGTCCGTGGAATCGGGTGCTCGACGGGGCACCTTCAACGCATATCCTCAAGCCTCTCAACGCACGGTACCCGACCATGATCTACGACGAGGAATACGGAGCCCGGCTCGCTCGCGCGGTGGGATTGACCACTTTCGAGACGTGGATCGAGGAATTCGACGGAATCCCAGCTGTGGTGATTGAGCGGTATGACCGGGACCCGACGGCCCCGCTGGGGCGTTTGCACCAGGAGGATGGAAATCAGATCCTCGGGGCGTCTGGCGCGGAGAAGTACCAGCGGGTGGGCGGCAAGGTGAGTCTGGAACGACTGGCCAGTGCTTTCCAGCTGGCAGGTGGCGCGCCCATGGTGGAGGCCCTGTTTGGGTACGTGGTGCTGGCGGTGGCCATCGGCAACCTTGATCTGCACGCCAAGAACATCTCTGTGCTCCACCTGCCCGACGGCGTGTGCCGCCTCGCTCCCGCCTATGACATGGTTCCTCAGGCTCATCTACCCACGGATGGCGAGTTGGCTCTGGCGGTGAACCAGATTTACCGGCACGCAGAAATATCCACTGACGACCTCGTAGCGGAGGGCGAGCGGTGGGGGCTGCGGAGCGCCGCATCGCTCGTGGAGCAGACCTTGGGCGATCTCGCTGCAGCGGTTGCCACGGAGGTTCCGGTGGATGGTGCGCATCCGGGGTTGGTGGACGACATCGCTGGGTTTGTCGAGCGGCTGCGCCGAGGAGAACGCATCGGGGTCGTTGGGCGCCTCTAACTGGCGAGGGCGAGGCGTTCGCGGCGTTGTTTCTCGAGGCGCCGGTAATGGCGTGGCGGAATCACAGGCTCCGTGCCATACGGAGTCACCAAATACTCATAGCCGAGTGGGCTGGTCCAGATGGGGTGGGCGCGTTCGGGTTGCATGACCACCAACCAGAAACACGCAGTTTTCACCCTGTGCACCCGGCTGGACAGCGGGATCATCTTCTTCAACCCCGTCTGCAACAACTTCCCATTCCACGCGTAACGCTTCACGTGATCTGATTGGCAATCCTGGGCCAACGTGGTGGAAAACGGGAACGCCTCATACCTCCACCTGGTGCGCAGCGCCCGCCTCATCGCCAGGCTGGGCCGGTACTGATCCTCATCCGGCAACCTCGGCAGATCAATCACCGGACGCACCTGCACCGTCTTGCCCTCCAACACCGTGGCAAGAGTTTCGGTGGCGATGGTCACCGCATCATCAACCCGGCACACCGTGTCAGCAGCAATCGCGTCAGCCTCGATGACCACCTCCAGCGAGACCTTCGGCTGCAACCGCTCCAACGGCACATCGATCGTGCCGCACGTATGACCGGCACAACCAGCCGGCAGGAAACGCTCAGAGATCGGATACCCATCCTCAAACTCAAGCGGCAGCTCATCTGGCGGGAGATGCTTGACGCCCTGCTGAATCAGCGCCAACGCGTACGCGGGACGCGACAAGATCCCGATCGCTTTGGAGCGGCGGATGTCGAGATCGGAGTTGTCACCGAGAACGGTCTTCATCAACTCGGCGATCTGCGCGACCGCAGCACCGAACAGTTTCGCGTCGATCACACTGGTCACCGCATCAATCTGACCAACCGCAGCATGCCCACCGTCGCTACCAAACCGGGTGGAGGTGTGAACATCTACCCGCCGCTGGGTCAGCTTGTCCGCCTCATCCTTCGCCCGGGTCTCAACCAGCCCGGCGATGATCTCATCCAACTTCTTGAACGCACCACCCCAGGTGTAGCGCTGCTGGACCCGCACCCAGCGCTGCAGGGCGACCTGCTTCAACCGCTCCGGAAGATCCATCACGACGTAGGCGGCATGGACGGCGCGGCGGGCTTCGATCTGCAGGTCCTGGACCTGATCCATCAACCACGGCACCTGCCACTTCAAATGCACCGCACCCTGAATCAGCGTGGAGGCCTTCCGCTTCGAGATCCCCAACATCGCGCCGATCTCCAACGCCGCGAACTCCGAGATGTAGGGCGCGTCCGGGCCGCCGTAGGGATACACCTCTTCCGCAAGAGCGTCCACCAGATGGGTGTGCTTCTGCTCCGCCCCCGCCGGCAGGACATAGGCCTCAGCGAGCTCTGCGATCAGCAGCACCTCATCAGCCTCTGCTTGCTCACGGATGGCACGCACTTCGAGGAGCCGATCCCCGAGCGCTCTCGCCTGTTCCATTAACATGCATTAATTATAGAACACATACATGGCAAATGGAAGGGGGTTGTCGGGGATTCTTCAGACCAGATTTCCAGCCTCCTGACACAATGACAGGCATGTCAGCGAGATATGCCCCCGGCCAGACCGCAGAGCACGAACGGCTGGCAGCAGCCGCGCACGACCACGCACCCTGGCGACTCTGGGGGCCCTATCTCTCCGGCCGACAGTGGGGCACCGTCCGCGAGGACTACTCCGCCGGCGGAAGCGCCTGGGAGTTCTTCCCCTTCGACCACGCCCACGGTCGGGCCTACCGGTGGGGTGAGGACGGCATCGCCGGCCTGACAGACCGCTACGGCTTCCTGAACCTGGCCCCCGCGTTCTGGAACGGCAACGATGACCGGCTCAAGGAACGCCTCTTCGGCCTGACCAACACTCAAGGCAATCACGGCGAGGACGTCAAGGAGTATTGGTGGCACCTCGACGCCACCCCCACCCACTCGTACGCCGAGTACCTCTACCGCTACCCGCAGGCCGCCTACCCCTACCAGGAGCTGGTGGAGAGGGGTCAGGCGATGCCGAAGGAGGATCGCGAGTACAAACTCATCGACACCGGCGTGCTCGACGAGGACCGCTTCTTCGACATCACCGTCGTCCACGCGAAGGAGTCCCACGACGACGTGGTGATCGAGTTCCGCATCGTCAACCACGGCCCTGAGGCGGCGCCGCTGGACGTTCTGGGCCAGTGGTGGTTCCGCAACACCTGGGCCTGGCAGCGCGACACGCGCACGCCGTCGATCACCCGCGGCCGCGCCGCTGGCCGCGACTGCCTCACCGCCAAGCACGCCTGGCTGGGCACTTACCACCTCGTGGCCGAGGACGGCCCGAACGGGGCGCCGCGGTTCCTGCTCTGCGACAACGAGACCAACGCTGAGCGCATCTTCGGTGACAACTCCGGCACCGAGCAACCTGCGCACCCCAAGGACGCCATCGACGACGCGGTGGTGCACGGCGACGAGTCCAAGCTCGCCACGGATCGGGGCACCAAGGCTGCCGTCTGGTGGCACCTCGACTCCGTGGCCCCAGGCGAGGAGGTCGTGCTGCGGCTCCGCATGATGAGCGACGCTTCGGCCTCCCGCATCCGGAGCCCCTTCGCCGCCGCGTGCGAGGTGGTGGCAGACCGCAAGGCGGATGCCGACGCGTTCTACGACGTCGTGATCCCCGAATCCGCAACGGACGAGGACCGCTTCATCGCACGCCGCGCGTTCGCCGGGCTGATGTGGTGCAAGCAGCTCTACCGCTACTCCGTGCGCGAGTGGCTCGAAGGTGACCCCAACGAGCCCCCGCCGCCGGATTCCCGCCTCAAGCCGGAGCCCTACGCCCGCAACACGTTCTGGAAGAACCTGTCGCTGGCGGACGTGATCTCCATGCCCGACGAGTGGGAGTACCCCTGGTTTGCGTCCTGGGACCTGGCGTTCCACACCGTCGCGTTGGCCCGGATCGATCCCTGGTTCGCCAAGGAGCAGCTGGTGCTGATGTGCCGCGAGTGGTGCATGCACCCCTCCGGTCAACTGGCCGCCTACGAGTGGAAGTTCAGCGACGTCAACCCGCCCGTGCTCGCCTGGGCCGCGCGCGTCGTGTTCTTCGCCGACGGCGCCTGGGACCGCGGCTTCCTCGTGCGGATCTTCACCAAGCTACTGCTCAACTTCAGCTGGTGGGTCAACCGCAAGGACGAGAACGGCTCCGGCCTGTTCGAGGGCGGCTTCCTGGGCATGGACAACATCACCGTCTTCGACCGCTCCGCGCCGCTGCCCGAGGGCCAGATCCTCGAGCAATCAGATGCCACCAGTTGGATGGCCTTCTACTGCCTCTCGATGCTGAAGATCGCCGTCGAGTTGGCGCGCGACGACGACGGCTGGGGCGACATCGCCACAAAGTTCTTCGAGCACTTCCTCGAGATCGCCGAGGCCATGGACGCCTTCGGCAACCCCTCCGCGGCTCTCTGGGATGAGGAGGACGGGTTCTACTACGACGTGCTGGTCACCCACGGCGAGACGGCCTCGGTGAAGGTGCGCTCCATGGTGGGCCTGTTGCCGCTGCTGGGCGTGATGAACCTGCCTGACGACATCTCGGATCAGCTGCCGGATCTCAAGCGCCACACCGCCTGGCTCCGCGAGCGCCGCCCGGAGGTGACCGAGCCCATCCTGCAGCGGCTCGACGGCGTCACCACGCTGTCCGTCGTCACGATGGAACGGCTGCGGCGGATCGTCGAGCGGCTCCTCGACGAGAACGAGTTCCTCAGCCCGCACGGCATCCGCTCGCTGTCTGCCGCCTACCGCGGCGGCTTCAGCGTCTCCCTGCCCGGCCACGGCGACCTGCCCATCGGCTACGAACCCGCAGAGAGCCGCGACTACCTGTTTGGCGGCAACTCCAACTGGCGCGGCCCGGTGTGGTTCCCCGTCAACACGTTGCTGCTGCACTCGCTGGCCACCTACGGCCGGGGCGCGGCCAAGGACGAGCTGTACGAATTCCCGACGGGCTCAGGTGAGTTCCGGAGCCTCGACGACATCACCCACGAGCTTCGCCAGCGGATGATCACGCTGTTCCGGATGGGCCCAGACGGCCGCCGCCCCAGCGACCCGGTGCACTACCCGACGGGCCCCCTCTGGCAGGCGCATCCCGTGTTCAGCGAGTACTTCAACGGCGACAACGGCAACGGCCTGGGTGCTGCGCACCAGACGGGGTGGACAGCCATGGTGGCGGATCTCATCTGCTCCGAGGATGGCGACGACCCCATCGCGCGCCGCGACGAGACCAGCTGATTGTTGATCTGGCGGGTGCGGTCAGGGCGCAGGGATGCTGCCCGGCCGCACGTCCTTGAACTCACGCAGGTGATACCCGAGGCTGGAATCCCCGGAGGTCTCGGCGTCCATCACTGTGGCCAACACGACGGTGTGGTCACCGCCCGGCACGATCTGCAGCCACTCGCACCGCAGCCAACTCACGGTGCCCTCGAGCCGAGGCAGGCCGTGGTCGCCCCGCCAGGCGACGCCGTCGAACCGCTGTTCAGGTGCGGTGCGGGCAAAGCGCAG
>JAUNUF010000172.1 GCA_030538315.1 Propionibacteriaceae bacterium | reverse complement strand
GCCGGCCGGTGGTTGATCCGTGCCGGTGACCGGCCCGTCGGGGGTGACGGTGACGTGCTCGGTTGAGGGGTCGTCGCCGCGCGGGGTGCCGAGGTCGCGGTAGCAGTCGATGATCCCGTCGAGCTCGCAGAGCAGGTCGTGGCCCTCGGTCAGCGGGATGCGGTAGCGCCCGGCGGGCAGGACGGCGTCGAAGGGCCCGCCGTGGATGTTGCCGTGCGGGGGCACACCGGATCCGGATTCGATGGGCGGGCTGTGGAGGTCGATGACGGGGACATCGGCGCGTCGCTGTTCCGGGGTGGTGTGGGTGATGTCGGTCAGCCGGGTGCCGGTCAGGGACACGGTGTCCTCGGAGGCGTGCGGTGGTTGTTCGTGGCGCCAGGTGACGGTCGCACCGGTCTCGCCCTGCCGACGGACCGATTCGACTCCCTGGTAGAGGCGCGGCTGGTTCTCGTCTGCGAGTCGGGTGCCGTGGAAGAAGATGACGGTGCCGGAGGGGCGGAGGCCGGCGCCTGCGCGGTCGACGATCTGCCCGTCGAGGACGATCCAGCTGAGGTCGCGGCAGGAATCGTAGGCGTTGTCGGCCACCCCGAAATGGAAGTACTCGCCGCTGTCCGTGCGGATGACGCTGGAGCCGAGGTGCGGCCCGAACTCACTGTCCGCCAGGTCGCCGGAGAGGCATTCCCCGCGTGTCGACGTCGCCGTGGTCACCGTCGGTTCCTCCGCCGCGGGTGTGCTTCCGCACGCGGTCAGGAGGGTGGTGAGGATTCCGACGGCCAGGATGGTACGGCGGCGGCGGACCATGCGGGTAACCTCCGGAGGACGAGTGGTTGTAACGCTGATACTACCAATGCCGCGCACGATTGGTCTGGAGGTTTCCGTGGAAATTGAATTGGGGGCCTGGGTCGTCCTCATCATCGGTGCGGCGGTCGCCGGCTGGATCGACGCGGTCATCGGCGGCGGCGGGCTCGTGCTCATTCCGCTGCTGCTCGCCGTGGTCCCCGGCATCGCCCCCGCGACGGCGCTGGGCACGAACAAACTGGTCGGCGTCACCGGCACGGCGTCGGCGGCGGTGACGATGGTGCGGAAGGTGGGGGCGTCGACAAGCGTGCGCTTCATCCCGGTGGCGCTGGTGTGTGCGGGCCTCGGCGCCGCCTCCGCCTCGCTTATCGACGCCGCTGTCATGCGCCCCGTCATCATCATCCTCATGCTCGCGGTGGGCACCTTCGTCGCGCTGCGCCCGAGCTTCGGCACCGCCGTCGGCGGGGGAGACGTCGGGCGGTGGCGCCGGTGGGCCGTGATGGTCGCCGTCGGCGTCATCGCCTTCTACGACGGCATCTTCGGCCCCGGCACCGGCATGTTCCTCATCATGGCGTTCACCGCGCTGCTCTCCCAGGACTTCCTGCGGTCCGCGGCGATGGCGAAGGTGGTCAACACCTCCACCAACCTCGGCGCCCTCATCGTCTTCGCCTGGGGCGGGCACGTGTGGTGGCAGCTCGGCCTCATTCTCATCCTGGCGAACGTCGCCGGCGCACAGCTCGGGGCGCGGACCGTGCTCGGCGGCGGGGCGAAACTCGTGCGCGTCGCGCTGCTCGTCGTGGTCATTGTCATGAGCTCCTACCTGACCTGGCAGCAGTTTTTCAGCGGCGCTGCCTAACCTGACCTACATGACAACGATTATCAGTCAGGCCCATGAGGTCCACGCCCCCGCCGACCTGGCAGGCGATGTGGCCGCGGCGCTCGACTTCATCGGCGGCGAGATCTTCGTCGCCTCCGTGTACGGCCTCGACGGCGTGGAGATCATCGCCACGCCCGAGGTGCTGCCCACCCTGGCCACCGCCGCCGCAGCCTTCGACTCCGCGGACCTGCCCGAGCACTTCCACCTCGTTGAGGGTTAATCCTCCGGGGTGAACAGTTCCTCGATGGTGGTGCCGAACACCCGGGCCAACCGGAACGCGACCGGGAGGGAGGGATCGTAGCGCCCCTTCTCGATGGAGATGACCGTCTGCCGGCTCACCCCCAGCTCATCGGCCAGGCGTTGCTGGGACCAGCCGAGCCCGGCCCGCGTCTGCGCGATGGAGTTGCGCATCAGCCGTGGATC
>JAUNUF010000171.1:467-2105 GCA_030538315.1 Propionibacteriaceae bacterium | reverse complement strand
CAGGCGCGGTCGGCGAGCGTGATCGACGCAGCCATCTCGACGTTGGCGCGCACGTTCGGGCCGAGCGTGTCGGGCGCGTGGCGCCAGGTGTCGCCACAGGCAGCGAGAAAGCTCTCGGCGCGCAGGATGTCGAACACGCGGTCGGCCTCGCGCAGGTCGAGCGACACCGGCTCGCAGGCTGCGACCAGCGGCCGCAGCGCCTCGACGCGCGCGCGGAAGGCGTCTCGCACCACCGGATCGACCGGGCAGGTGCCGAAGTCCTCGGTGTAGCCGATGCGCAAGCTGGCCAGATCGGCCGGCGGCAGCGGCCATGAGGCCTCGGTCGGTGTGTACGACAGCGGATCCTGCGCAGCGAGGCCACTGCAGGCCTGGAGCATCAGGGCCGTATCGGCCACGCTGCGGCCCATGGGGCCGAGCACCGAGATCACCGACCAGCCGAGCGGCCGCGCGTCGTTGGCGACCAATCCGGGTGAAGGGCGCAGGCCCACCACGCCGCACAGCGCCGCCGGAATGCGCAGCGAGCCACCGGTGTCGGACCCGGTTGCGAGCGGCAGCATGTCGCAGGCCAGCGCCGCCGCCGAGCCGCCGGACGAGCCGCCGGCGTTCAACGCCGGGTCGAACGGGTTGCCGGTGGCGCCCCAGACTGGGTTGCGGGTGTTGGCACCTGCGCCCATGTCGGGCACGTTGGTCTTGGCGGTCACGATGGCGCCGGCCGCCCTCAGGCGCGCTACCAGGCTATTGTCGCGCGAGGGCACGTGGCTGCGGAAACCGACGTTGCCGTAGGTGGTCAGAAGGCCTTCGGTGTCCTGCAGGTCCTTCACGCCGAGCGGCAGGCCGTGCAGCGCGCCGAGCGCGTCGCCGCGCATCACGGCTGCCTCGGCGGCGCGGGCGGCGGCCCGCGCGCGATCGAAGTCGGTCGCGCAGATGGCGTTGACGTGCAGGTTGAGCGCCTCGATGCGCGCGATGCACGCATCCATCAATTCCAGCGGCGACAGTTGGCGCGCGCCGATCAGGCGGCGCAGCTCGACGGCGGAGCGGGACAGCAGGTCGTTGGCCATCGCTTCAGTCCAGCTTGATGTGCGCCTTCTCGGCTACCGCCTTCATGCGCTCGATGTCCTTGTTGACCATGCCGGTCCAGTCGGTGACCGGCGCCCACTGCGGCTCGAAGCCGGCCTTGCGCATGGCCTCCTGGGTCTCGGCGTTGGCCATCACCACTTCGAGCGTCTTCACCAGCCTCGCTTTGACATCGGCCGGCAAGCCCTTGGGGCCGACCATTGCCAGCCAGGCGGTGAAGTCGAAGCCGGCGTAGCCCGATTCGGCCATTGTCGGCACCTCGGGCAGGTTCTGCGAGCGCCTAGCCGTGGTCACCGCCAGCACCTTGATCTTGCCGGACTTCAGCTGCGGCGCGGCCGCGACCACGGTGTCGAACGAGACCGGCACCTGCCCGCCGATCAGGTCGGTCATCAACGGCGCGCTGCCGCGATACGGCACGTGCAGCATGTTCAGGCCCGTGGCCTGGTTGAACATGGCGCCAGCGTAGTGCGAGCTGGTGGCGTTGCCGAAGCTGCCATAGGGAAACTTGTCCGGGTTGGCCTTGATGGCCGCGACGAGCTGCTGCACGTTCTGCGCCGGCACCGA
>JAUNUF010000171.1:0-457 GCA_030538315.1 Propionibacteriaceae bacterium | reverse complement strand
TGGCCAGCACCGCCAGCGGCAGCGTCCCGACCATGCCGATGGCATCGAAGCTCGTGGCCGGGTCGTAGGCCGTCCTGGCGCCGGCCGCCGGATTGAGCGTGAAGGTGGAGTTGGAGCTGAGAAACAGCGTGTAGCCGTCCGGCTTGGCATTGGCCACGTAAGCCGCGCCGATCGCCGTGCCGGCGCCGGGGCGGTTGTCGACGATGACCGGCTTGCCGAGCTGGTCTTCCAGGCGCTTGGCGAGCAGGCGCGAGAGCACGTCGGCTGCGCCGCCGGCCGGGTATGGCGCGACCAGGGTCACCGGGCGCTCGGGGTAGGCGGCAAGCGCGCTGCCGGCCGCGAGTGTCAGGGCTGCGGCGAGCACGGCACGGCGGCCGGGCAAGAGGAGGTTTCGATACACGGACATGCGTCGTTCCTTTCAATGGGTTTCGGGATTGGGTCGACCGGATTCAGCCGA
>JAUNUF010000055.1 GCA_030538315.1 Propionibacteriaceae bacterium | reverse complement strand
GGTATCCAGGATCAGCACACCGGCATATCCAGTGGGCGCGGCTGGCTCCGCCCCCGGAGTGGCGACGACGATGGCCGGCTCGTCAGGGATCTCGTCGCGGATGTTCTTGGCCGAGCTGTTGACGGCCAACACGCCGGGAAACGCCCGCGCCAATTCCTCCGCCGTCCTGGCGGCACCCGCCAGCGGGGTACGCAGCTGCGAGGTGTGGCAGTGCGGGCAGGACCACCTGGTGGGTTTGAACCCACACAGGGCGCATTCCGGCACGTCTCGACGCCGAGCCCGCATGGGGCCGCCGCACTTGGTGCACACGGCCCGGTTCCCGCAGCGCTGGCACGCGAGGGAGGCCGAGTGCCCCGTCATGGGCACCTGCACCAACACGGGCCCCTTGGGGAGGTGCTCGCGCAGGAACCGGAACGCCATGGATGGGATGCGAAGCCTCGCCGCGGTGGGATCGTGTTCGCGCTCCACCTCGCCGACGGCGCGCACAGGTGCGCTGACCCGCCTGGCCTCCGCGGGGGTAAGGGCCAGTTCGGCCAGCCAGCCGCGCTCCACCAGCGCCTGCGCGTCCACGCTCCGGGAGTGCCCGGCTAGCATCAGCGCGGCATTCTGACGCGAGGCGCGCAGGATGGCCACGGCCCTGGCATGGGGATAGGGCGCGCGCAGTTCCTCGTGTGCGTCGTGCCCGTCGTCGACCACGACGACCAGCCCCAGGTTGTGCAAGGGGGCGAACACCGCGCTGCGAGTGCCCACGATGATGCGCGCCTCGCCACGAGACGCTGCCAGATAGGCGCGATAGCGTGCGGAACGACCTGCCTCGGAGGCCAGCGATCCCACTGCACCGTGGCCGAACACGGCCCGGAACCGGGCCAACGCGGGGGTCAACTCGCGCACCGTGGGCAGCACCACGACGGCGGAGCGGCCGGAGCGGAGGGTGGCGTCAACCGCCTCGATGACGCCTCCGAGAAGATCTCCCGGGCCGCCGTGAACCGCGGCGGCCTGCCACACCAGCCGCGGGGACCGGCCCTCGGCCAGCGCCGCCAGCAGGGAGGAACCCTGGGGATAGTTGGGCAGCACCTCCGGCTGCGCCAGCGTGTTCGGCACGGGCCACTCGCGCTGTGGGGCCTTCTCCGTGGTGGCATGACGCGGCGGGATGGCCAGCCGAGCCACGTCTGACCAGACCCCCGCGTAGTGATCGGCCACCGCCCGGATGAGGCCGTAGACCTCAGGCGTGACGATGGGCTCCGACGAGACCACCTTGTTGAGGCGGGCCAACGAGGCGACCTCCGTGGTGTCGGCGATCTCGATCAGCCACCCGTCGCGCATCTGCCCAGCGAAGGGCACCTTGACGCGTGAACCGACGGTGGCCGCCTCGGCCAGCGATTCGGGGATCTCGTAGTCGAACAGCCGGTCCAGGTGGGCCAGCGCCATGTCGACGGCGACCCGCGCCACCCGGCCCGTCACGTCATCCCTTGACTGCAGCCGCCAGTGCCTCGGCTCGGTTCGTCCGCTCCCACGTTGCCGCGGGAATGTCGCGTCCGAAGTGGCCGTACACGGTCACGTCGCTGTAGATGGGGCGCAGGAGATCCAAATCACGGATGATCGCGCCGGGGCGCAGATCGAAGGTGGCCAGCACCGCGTCGCGGATCTGTTCGTCCGGCACCACGGAGGTGCCGAAGGTGTCGAGGTAGAAGCCGACGGGATGCGCCTTGCCGATGGCATAGGCCACCTGAACCTCGCACTTGGCGGCGAGGCCAGCTGCCACCACGTTCTTGGCCACCCAGCGGGTGGCGTAGGCCGCGGAGCGGTCCACCTTCGAGGGGTCCTTGCCGGAGAACGCGCCGCCGCCGTGGCGTGCCATCCCGCCGTAGGTGTCGACGATGATCTTGCGCCCGGTGACGCCGGCATCACCCATGGGGCCGCCGATGACGAACTTTCCGGTGGGGTTGATGAAGACCCGATCCGGCATACCGAAGCCATAGCGCTCCAAGACGGGGCCGATCACCTCGCGGCGGAGGTCCTTGTGAATCTGCGGCTGGGTCACGTCCGCACGGTGCTGCGTGCTGACCACCACGGTGTCGATGCCTTCAGGCGTGCCGTCGGCGCCGTAGCGCACGGTCACCTGGGTCTTGCCATCCGGGCGCAGGTAATCGAGCGTCTGCTCCTTGCGGACGGCCGTCAATTGCTCGGCCAGGCGGTGCGCCAGGTCGATGGGCAGCGGCATCAGCGCTGGGGTCTCGTTGCACGCAAACCCGAACATCAAGCCCTGATCGCCGGCGCCCTGTGCGCTGGCAAGATCACCGTCAGCGTCCACGCGGCGCTCGTAGGCGTCATCGACACCCTGCGCGATGTCTGGGGACTGAGCGCCGATGGCAACTGTGACGCCGCAGGATGCGCCGTCGAAGCTCTTCTCGGAGGAGTCGTACCCGATGTCCAGGATGCGTTGGCGAGCCACATCTGCCACGTCCACGTATCCGGTGGTGGACACCTCTCCTGCCACCACCACAAGGCCGGTGGTGACGAGGGTTTCCACGGCGACCCGGGCGTTGCGGTCCTGCGCGAGCAGGCCGTCGAGCACGGCGTCAGAGATGGAATCGGCGATCTTGTCTGGGTGACCCTCGGTCACGGATTCCGAGGTGAATAGACGGCTCACGGCAGAGCTCTCCTAGCGCGGCAACAAGCCGCATCGTGGGTAGGGGTTTAGTGGCGGCGACAAGCCGCCCCCTGTGGGTGGTGCGTCAGGAAGACGCGGCTTCGGTATCCGCGAACGGATCGACGAAGGCGAAAGCGGGATCGATGTCGCTGACAGGCGCGGCCTCTTCAGCATCCGGATCGATCTCGGTGTACTGCAGCAGCCCCTCCTCCATCTCGCGCAGCGCGATGGACAGCGGCTTCTCCTCCGGGGCGGCCGCGACCAGCGGGCCGACGTTCTCCAAGAGGCCTTCGCCGAGCTGGGAGAAGTAGGCGTTGATCTGGCGGGCACGCTTCGCCGCGAACAGGACGAGCTGGTACTTCGAGTCGATGTTCTCGAGCAGGTTGTCGATCGGCGGGTTGGTGATGCCTTCGGGCTGGGTGTTCAAGGTGATCCTTTCCAATGCTGATCACAAGTCAACAGGTCACAAGCTCATCAAGCTTACCAAAGCATCCACGGTTTCCTCGATTGCCACGTTCACGATCACGTGGTCAGCCTCGTGCGCCTGCGCGAGTTCGCCTCGTGCGGTCTCCAGGCGGCGCGCCATGGTGGCCTCCGTCTCCGTGCCGCGGCCCCGCAGGCGGCTGACGAGTTCGTCCCACGACGGCGGGCTGAGGAAGATGAGTTTGGCCTCGGGCAGGTTCTTCTTGACCTGCCGCGCGCCCTGCAGGTCAATCTCCAGCACCACAGGCCGGCCATGCGCGACCGAGTCGACGACGGGTTGCCGGGGCGTGCCGTAGTAGTTGCCGTGCACCTGGGCCCATTCGAGCAATTCGCCGTCTTCGATGAGCTGACAGAACTCGTCCACGCTGACGAAGTGGTAGCTCTCCCCCGGGATCTCACCAGGCCGGGGCGCTCGGGTGGTCATCGAGATGGAATAGAACGGTTCGGGGTGCAGCGCACGCAACCGTGCGCACACCGTCCCCTTGCCGACGGCGCTCGGCCCGGAGATCACCCACACTGAAGAGGAAGTCACCCGGCCGAGCCTACCGCTCAAGTCACTTCAAGAGTTCAGTCAGGCGCTCCACCTGGTGGCGCCCGAGCCCGCGAATGCGTCGATTGGGGGCAATCTGCAGGTTTTCCATGATTTCGGTCGCGCGGGTGATGCCGACGCGTGGCATGGATCGCAGAAGGTCAACAACCTTGATGCGGGAGAGCGTGTCGTCCCCGACTGCCTGGGTGAGCGCCTGCGTGAACGTCAGTTCACCGGTCTTGACCTGCTCCTTGAGATTCGCGCGTGCCCTGCGTGCCTGGGTTGCAGCTTCGCGTGCGGCCTCGAGCTGTGCGCTGCTCAATTGAGGTATGGCCATGGTTGATAGTCCCTTCAGCTTCCTTAACGCATAACACCGTCGGCTTTGCGATCGGTGTTGGCTGAAACATACCGTGAAGAGGCGAAAACTTCAGCCTTTAGGGTGGGTTTGCGCCAAACTAAACGAGCCGGCTGGCGACCTCTGATACGAGCTGTCGGGCCAGCGGCGCCACTTTGTCCACCCCATGGCCAATCACGCCTCGACTGGCCGTCGGCAACACATGCCTCATGGCGTCACCGAAGATGGGGGTCAATCCCTCGATGGTGCCGCCTTGGGCGCCGATTCCGGGCACCAGGATGGAGGCGTTGAACGCTTCCAGATTGCAGCCAGAATCCGCGTGAGTGCCGCCCACCACCAGGCCCACCGCATGATCTGAGACGGTGTTCAGCTCAGTGATCGTGTCGACGACGTGCTGCGCCACGGTGTGCCCCCCGGCATCGGCCAGTTGGATGGTGGCGCCGTCTGGATTGGAGGTGCGGGCCAGCACGTAGAGGCCCTGCCCGCCGGCGACGGCTGCATCGATGGCAGGTTGGAGTGATCCGACACCCAGGTAGGGGCTCAGCGTGATGGCATCTGCGCGGATGGGTGCATCGTCGCCCAGGAAGGCCGCAGCGTACCCCGCCATGGAGGAGCCGATGTCGCCGCGCTTCACGTCGAGGATGCTCAACGCCCCGGCAGCGCTGATGTCCTCGAGCACGCGCTCCAGCACCGCCACGCCGCGGGAACCGAACGCCTCGAAGAAGGCAGATTGCGGCTTGAACACCGCCACCTCCTGGCCGATCTGCTCGACGATGCCCCGGGCACAGGCCTCGAGCCCTGACACGTCGTGGGGCAGGCCCCAGGCGTCGAGGACTGACGGCATGGGATCGATGCCGACGCAGAGCCTGCCGCGTTCGGTGGTGATGCGTTGGAGCCGTTCTGCGTAGCTCACGGCTGCCTCCTCAGTTCCTGGATGCCCCGCACCAGCGCGGGGCCTTCGTAGATGAAGCCGGTGTAGATCTGCAGCAGGGTGGCGCCGGCGTCGAACATCCGGGCCCCATCTGCTGGGCTCATGATGCCGCCCACGCCCATGACCGGCAGGGCGGTGGAGGCCGCGAGGTGCTCGACGAAGGCCAACGCCTTGGCGGTGAGCGGCCGGCCGCTGAGCCCGCCTGCCTCGTTCTCGAACCGGCGGTCCACCGGAAGCAGGCCGTGGCGCGACAGTGTGGTGTTGGTCGCGATCACGCCAGAGACTGCAGAGTCGTTCACGACGGCGAGCGTCTCCGCGAGATCCGTGCCCTCCAGATCTGGGGCCAGCTTCACGAAGACCGGGACAGGCTGACGCGGGTTGAGGGTCAGGGCCTCCTGGGTCAGCGCGTCCAGCAACTCCCCCAGTTCGCGCGCAGCCTGCAAGCTGCGCAGCCCGGGGGTGTTGGGGCTGGACACGTTGACCGCGACATAGTCGGCGAAAGGAGCCAGGAGCCGCAGCGACGTGAGGTAGTCCTCAGTGGCCTCTTCCAGAGGCGTGACCTTGGATTTGCCGATGGAGATGCCCAGTGGGATGCCCATGGCCTGATTGCCACGTGTCACGCCCTTGGCTCGCAGGGTCTCCGCCAGTGCGGCGGCACCCCGGTTGTTGAAGCCCATCCTGTTGACGATGCCTTCGGAGGCAATGGCCCGGAAGACGCGGGGCTTGGGGTTGCCGGGTTGCGCAAGGGCCGTGACGGTGCCGAGCTCCGCGAAGCCGAAGCCAAAGCGCGCCCACGCTTGGGCAGCCACGCCGTCCTTGTCCAGGCCTGCGGCGAGGCCCACGCGGTTGGGGAATCTGACGCCCGCCACCGTGATGGGATCCACCACGCGGCCGCGGGCTCCGCCTGGAGCCTTGGCGAGCAGTTCCAGCATGCCCTCATGCACCTTCTCGGCATCCCCGCCCGCGTAGCGGAACAGCCCCGCCCTGAGTGCACGGTAACCAGTGCGCAGGGCGCTGGTCGCGAGCGTCATGACTGAGCCCATTCCTGGAGCGAGCGCACCTGGACCTCACCGCGCTGGAGCGCCTCGATGCCCTGCGTGGCAGCGGCCAGGCCGGGCGCCGTCGTGATCAGGGGGACGTCCGCGAGCACGGCGGCCGTGCGGATCAGGTAGCCGTCCTCACGGGTGCTGGCACCAGACGCGGAGCCCTCCGGGGTGTTGAAGATGAGGTCGATGCTGCCGTCCTTGATCAGGTCGACGATGGACTTGGCGGTCTCCCCCTCCTGCAGTTCCGACAGCTTGTGGACCTCCTCCGCGGCCACGCCGTTGCGGCGGAGCACGGAGGCGGTGCCAGTGGTGGCCAGTACCCGGAAACCAAGATCCACGAGACGCTTGATCGGCCAGATCGCGTGGCGCTTGTCGCGGTCCGCGATCGAGACGAACACCGTGCCGGAGGTGGGCAGCGGCCCTCCGCCTGCGTCCTGGGACTTGGCGAACGCGGTACCGAAGTTGTCCGAGAGCCCCATGACCTCTCCGGTGGAGCGCATCTCGGGGCCCAGCAGCGTGTCGACGAAGGCGCCAGCGGAGGTGCGGAACCGGTTGAAGGGCATGACCGCCTCCTTCACCGCCACGGGAGCGTTGTGCTTGGGCGTGGACCCGTCGCCGTTGGCGCGCAGCATCCCAGCTGCCCGAAGCTCGGCGATGGTGCGGCCCATCATGATCAGCGCGGCAGCCTTGGCCAGCGACGCGTCCGTCGCCTTGGAGACGAACGGCACGGTGCGAGAGGCACGCGGATTGGCCTCGAGTACGTACAGCGTGTCCTGATGGAGCGCGTACTGGATGTTCAGCAGGCCGCGCACGCCCACACCCTCGGCGATGGCCTGGGTGGAGGTGCGGATCTGCTCGATCACCGCGTCGCCCAGCGTGATGGGAGGCAAGGCGCAGGCGGAGTCGCCCGAGTGCACCCCGGCCTCTTCGATGTGTTCCATCACGCCGCCGATGTAGAGATCGGTGCCGTCAAAAAGCGCGTCCACGTCGATCTCGACGGCGTCGTCCAGGAAGCGGTCCACCAGCACCGGCTGGTCGTCGCTCACCTCGGTGGCCTTGGCGATGTAGGTCTCGAGCGCCTCGTCGTTGTAGACGATCTGCATGCCGCGGCCACCCAGCACGTAGCTGGGGCGCACGAGCACCGGGTAGCCGATCTCGCGGGCGATGGCCTTCGCCTCATCCGCCGTGGTGGCCATGCCGTGCTTGGGCGCCGGCAGCCCGGCGCGCGCGAGTACGCGACCGAAGGCGCCGCGCTCCTCGGCCAGGTTGATGGCCTCCGGCGAGGTGCCGACGATGGGGACGCCCGCGTCCTTCAGGGTCTGGGCGAGCTTGAGCGGGGTCTGGCCACCCAACTGGCAGATGACGCCGGCGACCGGCCCGGCCTGGAGCTCCGCGTGGTAGATCTCCAGCACGTCCTCCACCGTGAGCGGCTCGAAGTACAACCTGTCCGAGGTGTCGTAATCAGTGGAGACCGTCTCCGGGTTGCAGTTGACCATCACGGTCTCGTAGCCGGCCTCGCGCAGCGCCATGGTGGCATGCACGCAGGAGTAGTCGAACTCGATGCCCTGGCCGATACGGTTGGGGCCGGAACCCAGAATCAGCACGGCCTCCTTGGTGCGCGGGCGCACCTCCGTCTCCTCGTCGTAGGAGGAGTAGAGGTAGTTGGTCTCCGTGGGGTACTGGCCAGCGCAGGTGTCCACGGACTTGTAGACCGGGCGGATGCCCAGCGCGTGCCGCACTCCGCGCACCACGTCCGTTGTGAGATTGCGCAACCGGGCGATCTGGGCGTCCCCCAGGCCGTGGCGCTTGGCTTGGCGCAGCAGTTGGGGCGTGAGCTCTGCGGCGTCGCGCACTTCGCGGGCCACGGTCAGCAGGATCTCCAGCTGATCCAGGAACCACGGATCGATCTTGGTGGCGTCAAAGACCTGCTCAACGGTGGCCCCCGCGCGCAGCGCCTTCATGACCACCTGGAGCCGACCGTCGAACGGACGTGAGGCCAGCTCGAGCAGTTCGTCCACGCTCTCCTCGATGGGCACGTTGAACTCGAAGATGGCCTTCGGGTCCTCCAGGGAGCGCAGCGCCTTGCCCAGCGCCTCGGTGAAGTTGCGCCCGATGCCCATGACCTCACCCACCGATTTCATGTGGGTGGTGAGGTAGGGATCCGCGGCCGGGAACTTCTCGAAGGCGAAGCGCGGGATCTTGACGATGAGGTAATCCACCACGGGCGAGACTGCAGCGGTCAGCTCCGGAGTCATGTCGTTGGGGATCTCATCGAGCGTGTAGCCGACAGCCACCTTGGCGGCGATCTTCGCGATGGGGTAACCGGTGGCCTTGGAGGCGAGGGCAGACGAGCGCGACACGCGCGGGTTCATCTCGATGACGATCATGCGGCCGTCCGCCGGGTTGATCGCGAACTGGATGTTGCAGCCGCCGGTGTCGACGCCCACCGCGCGGATGATGGCCTTGCCCACGTCGTTGACGCGCTGCACCTCCGGTTCCGTGAGGGTCATGGCGGGAGCGATCGTGATGGAGTCTCCCGTGTGGACGCCCATGGGGTCGAGGTTCTCGATGGAGCAGATGACCACGACATTGTCCGCCTTGTCGCGCATGAGCTCGAGCTCGATCTCCTTCCACCCCAGGATGGATTCCTCGATGAGCACCTCGGTGGTGGGCGACGCGGCGAGGCCCGCGCCTGCGATCTGGCGCAGCTCCGCCTCGTCGTGGGCGAAGCCGGAGCCCACGCCACCCATGGTGAAGGAGGGCCGCACCACAACCGGGTAACCCAGATCTGCGGCGGCGGCCAACACTTCGTCCATGGTGTTGCAGATGTGGGATTTGGCCACCTCAGGTGCACCGCCGGGGATGTCAAGCCCCAGGCAGATCTCCTTGAACTCCTCTCGGTCTTCACCGCGCTTGATCGCCTCGACGGAGGCGCCAATCAGCTCCACGCCATACTTGGCCAACACGCCGCTGTCATGCAACGCGACGGCGGTGTTGAGCGCAGTCTGGCCGCCCAGCGTGGCAAGCACGGCATCCGGGCGCTCCTTGGCGATGACCCGCTCCACGAACTCCGGGGTGATGGGCTCCACGTAGGTGGCATCGGCGAAATCCGGATCCGTCATGATGGTGGCCGGGTTGGAGTTGACCAGCACCACGCGGTAGCCCTCGTCGCGCAGCACGCGGCAGGCCTGGGTGCCGGAGTAGTCGAACTCGCAGGCCTGGCCAATCACGATGGGGCCAGAACCGATGACGAGGATCGACGAGATGTCTGTGCGGCGTGGCATCAGGCGTCCTTTCCAGAGTGGTTGCGGACGCGGGCAAGCAGCGCCGCCACGTCGTCCGTGTCAGTGGAGATGCCCACGCGGACGGTGCCCAGCGCGCGGAGGTGATGGGTGAGGGCGCGGGTGTCGATGTCTGCGATGGCAACGACGCCCTGCTCCTGCAACACCTCTGCGAGGCTGCTGATGGAACGGAAGTTGGAGGGCCGAGGGGCAGGATCACGCACGATGAGTCCGGCGGCCTGCACCCGCTCGGAGCGGCTGTCTTCCCCATTCCACCCTGCGTTGCCCACGTGGGTGGTGGTGGCCAGCACCACGCGGCCAGAGTTGATGGGGTCTGTCAGGACCGCCTGGTAATCCGCCGAGCCGGTGGCGAGCACGAGCTCACCGAAGGCTTCTCCCGGAGCGCCGAAGGAACGGCCACGAAAAACGCGCCCATCCTCCAAGACCAACAATGCGGGAACGGGACTCATGCGTTACCTCTTTCGGGGTTAATTCGTGGTGGGCTTCGCCGCGGCAGCCTTGGCCAGAAGGCCATTGAGGAATGCCGGTGAATCGTCTGTGGACAGGTCCCCCGCGAGCCGCACCGCTTCGGAGATGACGGCTGCGGGAGGAGTGTTGGTGTAGTCGAGCTCGTAAATGGCCATGCGGGCGAGGTTGCGATCCACCGACGGCATGCGATCCAGCGGCCAGGCCGCCGAAGTGCAGGCCGCAAGGCGGCGATCGATCTCGTCGTAGTGTTCAGCGACGCCGAAGACAATCTCGCGGGTCAACTCGCGCACGGGCCCGCCGCTCAGGCTGCGTTGCTCCGTGTACGTCTCGCTCAGTGAGGCCTCACGCTGCTCCGCCATGAACAGGATGTCCAGGGCGGCCTTGCGGGCCTTGGTCTGTGCGCTGTAGTGAGGGGCGCGCTCAGACATCTAGCTGGTGACGCGTCCGAGGTAGGAGCCGTCGCGGGTGTCCACCTTGACCTTCTCACCGTTGGTGATGAAGAGGGGCACCTGGATCTGCTTGCCGGTCTCGAGCGTGGCGGGCTTGGTGCCGCCGGTGGAGCGGTCTCCCTGCAGGCCGGGCTCGGTGTAGGTGACCTCGAGCTCAACGGAGGCGGGCAGTTCGATGAACAGCGGGTTGCCCTCGTGGGTGGCCACGAACGCGTTCTGGTTCTCGAGCAGGTAGTCCTTCGCTTCGCCGACGGTGGCGGCCGGGATGTACAGCTGCTCGAAGGTGGTGTTGTCCATGAACACGTAGTCATCGCCGTCCATGTACAGGTACTGCATCTCGGAGCGATCCACCTTGGCGGTGTCGATCTTGGTGTCCGCGGGGAACGTGCGGTCCACCACCTTGCCGGTCAGCACGTGCTTGATCTTGGAGCGCACGACGGTGTTGCCCTTGCCAGGCTTGTGGTGCTGGAACCAGAGGATCTGCCACAGCTGTCCGTCGAGATCGAGGACCATGCCGTTCTTGAAATCGTTGGTCGAGACCATGAAATTATCTCCTCAAAGGATCGGGGGCTGCGGCCAACAGTGCAGTCTACGCGAAGACCTGCCCGGACGGGAAAATCGTCCATTCACCCTCGCTCCCGCAGGATATCGGCGACGGCGGCGCGGGTGAGGTCTGAGAAGCTGCGCCCCTCTGCGTCAAGGGCCCGCCTCCCGAAATAGCCCCTGGGGCCGTCGTGGCCCATGGGGCCGATGAGGCGTCGGGTCACCCGGCGTTCGCGCTTTGCCCGGCCCCACGTCGAGAGGGGCGCGATGATCCAGCGGCCAGGGAAGGCGAACGAGCCGATGAGGTGGGCCCTGTCCTTTGCTCCCCGAAGCTGCCAGACGTGCTGCATCCGGTCCAGACCCGGATCATCAGCGAAGATGCCGCCAACGCTGATGAGGGACACCGGTATACCGAGCGCGTGCAGGAACCAGCCGGCACCGAGCGCCATCTGGGCTCCCCCAGAGAAACCCACCAAGACGACGGGGGTCCCGCTCCCGGGCCTGTATCCGTGGCGTTGAAGGGAACGCCAGATCTCCTGTGCCAACCCGATGTTGAACGTCGGCCCATACCGGGGATCAGCGGAGACGAGTACCTGCGCGATGTTGCGGACGTTGATCAACAGATGCACCCGCACCCATGGCCAGCGTCGACGCAGCCAATCCAGCATGATCCACAGCCGCTTGGTGGCCCGTGCCAACAGGCCACGATTGTCCACTGCGTAGGGGAAGACGTCGGCCACCACCCGCCACTCAGGCAGTTCCTCGTCGAGGTGCTTCAGCCAGGCCTGTTCCCTGCGGGATAGTTGCTTCCCGTCCAGCAATCCCACCCCGGAGAGGTACACCACGAAGTTCTCCGACGGGCTGGAGTGCTGGGGAAGCGCCGGCACCTCGTCGAACGTGGTGGCCAGTTCCCTCTCCCCCTTGTCTGCCCACCATCGCAACGATTCCAGAGGCGACAGGAGGATGAAGGCCAACACGATCAGCCCGATGCCACCGAGCGCCCAGGTGATCACGCGTCCACCTCGCGCCTGGTGCGGTCGATGATGGGCATGACAGGTGTTCCCGCCAGCACGTCGCGGGACGTGACCAAGGTGGGCCGCCCGGTTGCGAGGGTCCACAATCGGGCGCCGAGCCACCCGAAGGGACGCTGGGTGAGGCGTGACAGCAACTGCATCACGAACCAGCCGGAGAGGCTGAACGCCAAGGCCCACCACCTGCCCAACGAGAACGCATCCGCCAGACCGAACCAGAGGATCAGGAACGCCCACCCCTGCAGCACCCGCCCGAAGAACAGCCCGATGTGCGGGGCCGCCTGGACGAAGGCGAAGACCAGAGGCGCCAGTGAGAGAAGCCCGACCATGATGATCGGCATCAACGCAACGGGGCGACGCAGCACCAGCGAGGTGACGCTCCAGGTAACTGCGGCCTGCACGACGTGCAGGAAGGCCAGCGTGAGGAAGTTGAGCGTCATCGTCGTGATGAGGCGCCACCCGCGGATGCGATTGAGCAAGAGGATCGCGGTGTGCCCCAGCATGGTGGACAGCCCCGCGAGCAAGGCAACGATGAGCGCGGTCCAGAGCCCCACCTGGCCGAAGGAAGCGACGTCCAGACGCAACGCCGCACCAATCGCGCGGAGGACTTCGGACATGCCAGAAGCGTAACGGCAGAAGGCGGTGAAGAACTCTGCACTACCGGCGGGTGAACAGCTGACGAACTCCCCCTCGGGGAGGTGACCTCATCAAGTGAACCCCTCTACGGTGATGATGACCTAACCTGACCTTCCGCCGTTTTCGGCGCCAGACCAACCAGGAGTTCTGAATCCCATGCGTAAGCACCTCACCGTGCTGGCCGCCACAACGGCGTTGTTGGCCAGCACGTTTACTTTGCAGCCTGCCCAAGCAGCGGTCGACGGCAGCGACCTCGTGATCAACGAGGTCTACGCCCGTGGCGGCAGCGCCAATCAGCCCTACGCCACGAAGTTCGTGGAGTTGTACAACCCCACCAGCGCCGCCCTCGACCTGAGCGGTGTCGGCCTCGCCTACAGCTCCGCCACGAACGTCAACGTCGGCAACACCTGCACCCTCGCGGGCAGCATCGGCTCGGGCGATTTCTACGTGATCGCGGTCGGCAGCAACGGCTCGGCCGGCGAGGCCATTGAGCCGGATCAGGCCTGCGGCAACATCAACCCGAGCGGCACCACCGGCTCCTACACGCTCCTCCGCGGTGGCGTGGAGATCGACAAGGTCGGCTGGGGCACCGCCGTGCGATTCGAGGGCACCGGCCCTGCTGCCTACACCGGCGGCAACACCACGCCAGGGTCCATCACCCGCACAGGCGGCGTTGACACCGACAACAGCGCGGCCGACTTCACCTTCGCTGCTGCCCCCACTCCGGGCACAGATCCCTCCATCGACGGCGGAACCACCGATCCGGTTGACCCGGTGGATCCTGTCGATCCGGTTGACCCCGTCGACCCCTCTGAGCCCACGGTCACGCCGATCGCGGCCATTCAGGGCACTACCCCGGCTTCGCCGCTCGTCGGCCAGAGCGTCACCACCGTCGGCGTGGTCACCGCCACGTACCCCACCGGCGGTTTCAACGGCTTCTTCATGCAGACTCCGGGTAGCGGCGGCACCACCAAGAGCGCCACTGACGCCTCGGACGGCATCTTCGTCTGGACCCGCACCGCGCCCACTGCCCAAATCGGCGAGTGCTACACCGTCACGGGCACGGTGGCTGAGTACGCCGCCAACAGCGACGCCAGCGGCCGGAGCCTCACGCAGCTCACCAACCCCACCCTCACGGCTGCGGCCGAGTGCGCAGCCGTCACGGCAACAGCACTGGAAACCCTCCCGGGCACCGATGCAGAGCGTGAGGCGTACGAGGGCATGCTCGTCCTCCCCCAGGGCGCCTACACCATCACGAACAACTACAACCTGAACCAGTTCGGCACCCTCGGCCTCGCAGCTGGCGACCAGCCGCTGTTCCAGGCCACCGACGTGGTGGCGCCGGGCCCTGAGGCCGTGGCCTACGAGGCCGCGAACGTGCTCAGGGAGATCACGCTCGACGATGGAGCCAGCCTCAACTTCGTGACCAACAA
Organism: Propionibacteriaceae bacterium; assembly: GCA_030538315.1. Lineage (GTDB taxonomy): Bacteria > Actinomycetota > Actinomycetes > Propionibacteriales > Propionibacteriaceae > Arachnia. Next base: position 3,695 of record JAUNUF010000055.1, on the reverse strand, counting down.
CAACGCGAAGCGCTCTCCGCTCCCCTACCTCAGTGCAGAAACCCCCATGCGCACGGGCTCCCCCGTCTCCTTCGCCGAGCCCGTGGTCGTCGACTACCGGTTCGCCGAGTGGAACTTCCAGCCCACCACACAGGTCATCGGCACGGACCAGACCTTCCTCGCCAGCGTCAACGACCGCCCGGCCGAAGCGCCCGTGGTGGGCGGCGACGTGCAGTTGGCCTCCTTCAACGTGCTCAACTACTTCGACGATCTGGGCATGAACGAGGCCGGCTGCTCCGCCTACAACGACATGTACGGGCACCCCGTGGCCACCAACCGTTGCCAGGTGCGCGGCGCCTACTCGGCCGAGGCCTTCGCTGATCAGGAGGCCAAGATCGTGGCCGCCATCAACAAGCTGGATGCCGACGTCCTTGGCCTCCAAGAGATCGAGCAGAGCGCAGGAGTCACCTACCTGCCCGGCCAGAACCGCGACAAGGCGCTCGCCACCCTTGTGACCGCTCTGAACGAAGCTGGCGGGAACTGGGCCTACGCGCCCAGCCCCGTCGTGACCCCTCCGGGTGAGGACATCATCCGCACCGCGTTCATCTACAACCCGAGCACCGTGGAGCTCGCGGGCCCGTCCTACATCCTCATCGACGATGCCTTCGCCGACGCCCGCCAGCCCCTCGCGCAGGAGTTCAAGGTCATCGGCAGCCGGACCACGTTCGTCGCGATCGTCAACCACTTCAAGTCGAAGGGTTCCGGCGAGGATGACGGCACGGGTCAGGGCAACGCCAACCCGTCGCGTGAGGCGCAGGCCCGTGCCCTCAGCACGTGGGCGAACAGCTTCGAGGAGTTCCGGGGCAAGCCTGTGTTCCTGATGGGCGACTTCAACGCCTACACCAAGGAGACCCCGCTCCAGATCCTCGAGGCCGCCGGCTACCAGAACCTCACCCGGGGCGGCGTCACCGAGGAGGCCACCTACCAGTTCAGCGGCCGTCTCGGCTCGCTGGATCACATCTTCGCCAACGAAGAGGCCCTGGCGCTGGTCACCGAGGCTGCGGTGTGGAACATCAACGGGGACGAGTCCATCGCGTTCCAGTACTCCCGCCGCAACTACAACATCGTCGACTTCCACTCCAACGACGAGTTCGCCTCCTCGGATCACGATCCCGTCGTGGTGGGCATCAACGCGCCGCAGATCCCGCCGGTGGTGGATCTGAGCGTGTTCACCGGCCCCAACTACGTGGAGATCTCCACCGGTGGACTGCCGTCCGACGCGGTGGTGACCGTGACCGTCAAGTACAAGAACGGCCGCACGGCCGAGTTCACGGCTCGAGCCGGCGACGCGGATCCCTTCCGGGTGCGGGTGCCGGGCTACGGCTCGGTCACCGTTGTGGCTCACCATGGCGGTCACCTTGTGGGGCAGGCATCGGCCACCCGCTGATCCTCTCCGACAGAGAAGGGCCCGGTCACTGCGGTGACCGGGCCCTTCTTGGCTTGGGTTCAGGAAAGCTCGCGGTACGCGGCCTCCATGGCAGCCTCTTCCGGATCGTCGATCACGACCGGCTTGCCGAACTCCGTGAGGCCAATGATGCGGAGCATCGAGCCGCGGGCCTTCTTGTCAAGGCTCATGATCCGGCGAAGTTCCTCCCACGCGGATTGCTCGTAGCGCAATGGCAGGCCAAGCCCGCCCAGGAGATCGTCGTGCACCACGACACTTTCGTGGTCGAGCCCCAGGATGTGGCGGGAGACGCGCGAGCACCAGGCCATACCGACGGCGATCGCATCGCCGTGGCGCCACGTGTAACCGGCATGCGCCTCGATGGCGTGCCCCAGCGTGTGGCCGTAGTTGAGGGCCTCGCGCCCAACCTTGGAGCCAACCGACGTGGCTTCACGGAAATCCGCGGCAACCACCGTCGCCTTCACCTGGATGGCGCGGGTCATTGCCTCCCGGAAGCGATCCGAGGTGCGATCGGCGAAATCCGTCAGGTCTTCGCGGGCCAACTCCAGGATGCGGGTGTCTGCGATGAAGCCGGCCTTGACCACCTCAGCCAGGCCCGCGCGCACGTCGCGCTCCGGCAGGGAATCCAGCAGGGCCAAGTCGCAGATGACGCCCACAGGCTCGTAGAAGGCACCCACGAGGTTCTTGCCAGCCGCCAGGTTGATGCCCGTCTTGCCGCCCACGGCGGCGTCGACCATCGCCAGCACGGAGGTGGGGATGCTGATGTAGCGCACCCCTCGCAACCAGGAGGCGGCCACGAAGCCCGCCAGATCCGTGGCGGTACCGCCACCCACGCCAATCACGACGTCGCTGCGGGTGAAGCCAGCCGCGGCCAGCGCGTCCCAGCAACGGGTGAGCACCTCTGCCGTCTTGGCCGCCTCCGCATCCGGCACCGGGATCATGGTGATGGCCGCATCCAGAGCATCCACCACATGCGCGGCAACGCTCAACAGGGGTTCCGGATAGATCACAGCCACGCGCGAGGCGTCTCCCACAAGGCGGGGAAGGTGTTCGAGGGCACCGCGTGCAACGTGCACGTCGTAGGGCCCTTGGGCGGATTCGACGCGGACGCTCACTGTTCGGCGCCCCTTTCTGCGGCCAGCTGGTCCGCGACCTCTGAGCTACCCCGCCCGTCAGTTTCGACGATCTGGGTGGCGAGCGCTTCATAGACCGGGTTGCGCTCGCGCAGGAGTTCGATCAAGCGGCCGCGCACGTTGCCCAACAGCAGCGGGCGAGCCTTGTTCATGCCGACGCGACGGGTGGCCTGGCCGATGGAGACCTTCAGCCAGATGACGTCGTGGCCGCCCTCCCGCAGGGCCTCCTGAATGCCGGGCGTCATGATGGCGCCGCCCCCCAGGGCCACGACGTCGAAGGCACCCAGCAGTTCAAGGGTGGCCTCCTGCTCGAGGGCCCGGAAGTACTGCTCGCCCTCATCCGCAAAGATCTCGGCCACGGGCTTGCCCATGACCTCCTCGATGCGCTGGTCCACGTCCACGAAGGTCTTGCCCAGCTTGCGAGCCAGGCGCTTCCCGACGGTGGACTTTCCGGCGCCGGGTGCGCCCATCAAGACGATGGTCATCGGCCAATCTCCAGGCCGCGCGCGGCAACGTCTGCCAAGTACGACTCGTAGTTGCGGCGAGTCTCACCCACCGAGTCTCCCCCGAACTTCTCCAACGCCACCTCGGCCAGCACGAGCGCAACCATGGCCTCAGCCACGACGCCGGCGGCCGGCACCGCGCACACGTCGGAGCGTTGATGGTGGGCCGCGGTGGCCTCTCCGGTGGTGGTGTCGATGGTGCGCAGAGCACGGGGCACGGTTGCGATGGGCTTCATGGCCGCGCGCACGCGCAGCACCTCGCCAGTGGACATGCCGCCTTCGGTACCACCGGCGCGGTGTGAGGCACGCCTGATGCCGCCGTCGGTGGGCAGGATTTCGTCGTGCGCAAGGGAGCCGCGGGTGCGCGCCAGCTCGAAGCCGTCGCCCACTTCCACGCCCTTGATGGCCTGGATGCCCATGAGCGCACCAGCGAGCTTGGCATCGAGGCGGCGGTCACCTTGCGTATGGGAGCCGAGGCCGGGGGGCAAGCCGTAGGCCAGCACCTCGACGATGCCGCCCATGGTGTCGCCCTCCTTCTGGCAGAGCTCCACCTCCGCCTGCATCGCCTGGGAGGCCTCGGCGTCGAAGCACCTGGCAGGGTCGGCGTCGATGGCC
>JAUNUF010000054.1 GCA_030538315.1 Propionibacteriaceae bacterium | reverse complement strand
ACCGAAGTCGGTGCCCGCCCCGGTTGAGGCCCCGGCCGCTGAGGCACCAGCCGCTGTAGCCCCGGTTGAAACTCCCGTGGAGGCCCCGGCCCCCGAAGCCCCCGTCGCAGATGCCCCGGCCGAACCTGCGGAGGATCTCACCCCCCGCCGCCGCCGCGCCTCCACCACACCCTCCACTCGCACCACCACCACGCGTCGCCGCAAGGTTGAAGTGGATGTGCCGAACGAGGCCGCAGAGACCGAGGCGCCCGCAGAGCCCGCGGCCGAGCAAGCTCAGGAGACGCCCGAGGTGAAGGCCCCCACGCGTCGCCGCGCCACCCGTCGCGCCGCCGCCCCAGAGCCGGCCGCGCAGCCTGAACTCGTTGAGGAGGCGCAGCAGCCAGCAGAGGGTGACGCCTTGGCTGAGCCTGAGCAGAAGCGTGAGCCTGCTGCCTTGGGTCGCGGCCGCCAGGCCCGGGCCCTTGAGCGACGGGCAGAAGCGCGCGCGATCGAGGCGAAGAGGGTCGAAGAGGCGGCAGAGGCCGCAGAGACTGAAGAGTTCGCCCCGGCGGAAGCCGAGGCTGCGCCCGCGCCCCGTACGCGCCGCCGTCGCGCCACGCGCGGAGCCGCTGCTCCCGAGGCGCCCAAGGCCAGCACTGCGGCAGATCCAGATGAAGACCCCATTGCGGCTGCCCTGCGTGCCGCCGAAGAGGTTGCCGAGGCCCGCAAGGCCGTGCTGAGCGATCCGTTCATCACCGCCGAGGCGCGCGAGGCTCAGCTGGCGGCCCTGGCGGATTCCATCGCCGCAGATGTCGCCGCCAAGGTGGAGCCTGCGGACGAGGACGACGAGGACGCTGAGGACGAAGTCTCCGAGGACGACAGCGCCGACGAGCTTGATGATCAGGAATCGGATTCCGAGGATTCCGACGACGACGAGTCCGATGATGACTCCGACGACGACACGGCTGAGGGCGAGCGCCCCACCCGTCGCCGCCGTCGACGCGGTGGCCGCCGTCGCCGTCGCGGCAGCAGCTACCGCTCTGATTCCGAGGACTCTGACGACGCCGGGGATGACTCGGACGACGATGAGTCTGACGATTCAGACAACGGAGATGACGCAGACAACGGTGATGATTCCGATGCGGATGACAGCGCCGAGGGCACGACGGTGCGCCGTCGCCGCCGTCGCCGCCGCCGCACGGGCGAGACTTCGTCCGAAGGTAGCAGCCACGACGACGAGGTGACCGGCATCGAGGGCTCCACTCGCATGGAGGCCAAGCGCCAGCGCCGCAAGGAGTCGCGCGCTGCGGGTCGCCGTCGGGCACCCATCCTCAGCGAGGCCGAGTTCCTTGCCCGCCGCGAATCGGTGGACCGCAAGCTCGTGATCCGCCAGTCCGAGGAGTACACGCAGCTCGCCGTCGTTGAGGACGACATCCTCGTGGAGCACTACGTGGACAAGGCGTCGGCCACCTCGCTGATCGGCAACATCTACCTGGGCAAGGTCCAGAACGTGCTCCCCAGCATGGAGGCCGCCTTCATCGACATCGGCCGAGGCCGCAACGCCGTGCTGTACGCCGGTGAGGTGGACTGGGATTCGTTCGAGGTCACCGGCGAAGACCGCAAGGTGGAAAACGTCCTCAAGTCTGGCCAGTCCGTGCTGGTGCAGGTGACCAAGGACCCCGTGGGCGCCAAGGGCGCCCGCCTCACCGGGCACATCTCGCTGCCGGGCCGCTACATCGTGTACTCGCCGGGCGGCCACCTCTCCGGCATTTCCCGCAAGCTGCCGGATACGGAGCGCAACCGCCTGCGCGGCATCCTGTCCGGGCTGATCGCCGACAACGAATCCGTGATCGTGCGCACCGCCGCTGAGGGCATCGCCGAGGAGGAATTGGTGCGCGACGTCAACCGCCTGAAGGCCCAGTGGGACGTCATCGAGAAGAAGTCCAAGAAGGGCGGCTCCCCGCAGGCGCTGTACTCGGAGCCGGATCTGACGCTGCGCATCGTGCGTGACCTGTTCACCGAAGATTTCGTCAAGCTCGTCATCCAGGGCGACGGCGGGCAGGAGGACTCGTTCGACGCGATCTCCGCCTACGTCTCGCACGTCGCCCCGCATCTGCAGGAGCGCCTCGAGCGCTTCGAGGTGGGTGAGGACGGCAAGGACGTCTTCGCGCGCTACAAGATCGACGAGCAGATTGCCAAGGCGCTGGACCGCAAGGTCTTCCTGCCGTCCGGCGGTTCGCTGGTCATCGACCGCACTGAGGCCATGACGGTCATCGACGTCAACACCGGCCGCTTCACCGGCGCCGGCGGCAACCTCGAGGCCACCGTCACCAGCAACAACCTGGAGGCGGCCGAAGAGGTTGTGCGTCAGCTGCGGCTGCGTGACCTGGGCGGCATCATCGTGATCGACTTCATCGACATGGTGCTCCCCAGCAACCGCGACCTGCTGCTGCGTCGCCTCGTCGAATGCCTGAGCCGTGACCGGACACGTCACCAGGTTTCCGAGGTCACCAGCCTCGGCTTGGTGCAGCTGACCCGCAAGAAGATCGGCACCGGTCTGCAGGAGGCCTTCACCGAGCAGTGCGAGCACTGCCACGGCCAGGGTTACCACCGCTTCGAGGAGCCGGTGGATTCGCAGGCGCCTGCCGACGGCGGGGATCGCCGAAGCGGAAGCGGCTCTGGCAGCGGCAACTCTCGCCGTCGTGGTGGTCGCGGCCGCTGACGCGGCACCGGTTTGGTCATTTCCCGATCAGCCGGTTAGTATTGTGCGGTTGCCTTCTGAGAAGGCACCTCTAACGAACCAACAAGGAGATTCCAGTGGCTGCCAAGTGTGAAGTTTGCGCCAAGGGACCCGGCTTCGGTCACAACAAGCCCTGGTCGAAGAAGAAGACCAACCGTCGCTGGAACCCCAACATTCAGCGTGTCCGCGCCACCGTCAACGGTGCCGCGATGCGCGTCAACGTCTGCACCTCCTGCCTGAAGGCTGGCAAGGTCTCTCGTTGATCTGAGACAAACCAAGAACCGGCGCTCCGCTCAGCGGGGCGCCGGTTTTTTGTGGTTGGAGATGGGCAAAGGCAAGTTGTGCACCAACTCCGCTGCACAACTCTCCACCGCCCTCCCCTTCCGCCGACGCGCAACGTGAGCAGAGGCTCAACTCGGTGGAGGATCATGATTCTCTACCCTTGCGGCGGCCCGGGAGGCCGATGGCCCGGGCCCAGGCTCCCATCCAGGCAGCGCCGACGGCGGCGGTGGCGCCCACAGCCGCCATCGCCATGGGGAGCGAGCCAACCAGCAGCAGCCCAGAGATCATCAGTGGCCCGCCGAGGATGCCCACCTGACTGAACAGGGCCCAGATGCTGAGGAACTTCGCCCGCCCCTTGGCGGGGGAGAGGTCTGCGCCCATCGTCATGTTGATGCCAGCGCCGATGCCGTTGCCAATGCTCATCACCACGACGGCGACGATGAAGCCCACCGAGGTGGGCCACAACGGTGCCAAGGCGAATCCAGCACCGTAAACCAGCAGGCACAGGATCAGCGTGAACGCCCGCCCCATCACGTCCTTGAGGTAGCCGCCAGGCATCATCAACAGCAGCTCGATGGCGGCGCCCATTGCCACGATGAACGAGATCTGGGCCTCGTTCCACCCCAGATGCACACCCCAGAGCGCGATGAGGACGGGAAAGGCGGCCCGGGCGACGGCGAGCGCGGCGATGGCGATCCCGGCCAACGTCACTGCGCCCCATCGCACGCCTTGCGCCATCTCCTCTTCGCTGCGCGCGGCTCTGTTCTGCCGTGTCTGAGCATCGAAGGTGCTGTTGAGACGTTTGACGAACAGCAATGCGGTGGCCACCACAGCCGTGAGCGCACCAAACACGTAGACCGACCACAGCGGCAACCAGATCAGCAGCACGGCCCCGATGAGCGGCCCCACCAGATTCCCCGCGCGCTGCGTGCCGCCCAGAGCCGTCATCGCCTGCCCGCGAGTCTCCGGAGGCACCGTCTCGGCCACCACCGCCTGCCGCGCCAACCCCCACGCCACCATCGGCGCAACACGCAGCAGATACGCCGCGAGGAATAGGCCCAACGCGACCGACGAAGGGCGAGCCAACGCATACACGTTGAGCGCGAGCAACACGGCCGACGACGCCGTCGCCAATGCCATGGCCCGCTTGTCGCCCACGCGATCGATGAACGCCCCCACCGGGACGGTGACCAGGATGGCCACAAGCCCGATGGCTGCCATGCTCGCCGAAGCGAAGGCATCCGTGGCCCCCAACTCGAGCATCGCCAGCACCGTCACCGGCAGCATCGCTCCGCCGCCGACGGCGAACAGGAACGACGGCATGAGCACAGGCCAGAAGATCAGGCGATACATGATGGGCCGATCCTAGGGCCGTCCAGCCAACCGGGCGATGTGATCGGTAGCCCGCAGGATGGGCGAGACTGAGGCCATGAGAAGGATCCTGATCGGACTCACCGCCACGGCGGCCCTCACCCTCACCGGATGCATCGGCACCATTTCCGGCCAAGAGTTCGACGCGCTGCTCCTTGAGCGGCACGGCGGCATGACGGAGGAGACCCTGACTCGGGCCCTCACCGCAGCCGCCGAAGATGCCGGCTACGACGACTGGCGCACCATGCGAATCCGCCACCTGAACCTCACCGGCCCGCAGTCTGTGACGGTTGATGTCACCCATCCCACAGATCCGAATCAGCACTCATGGCACAGCTGGACGGCTCGCCATGAGAGCCCCAGCGTGCAGCAGGATTCCCCCGGGGCCACGTTCGATGCCAACGACATTCCCGCCGTCATCACCCTCTCGCGCGGGATGATCGCCGCCATGGCCGAAGGGCTGCCGGATGAGATGACGGACTTTCGCTTGTCGGTCATGCCCGCCGGAAACGGGGCTGAAGTGCGGGGGAGGGCCTCCAGCCAGCGCAGTTCGGTAGAGGCCACCTTCGACCCGGTGACCGGTGCCATGAAGCGGGAGGGTTGAGATGGGTACCATCCTGGTGCTGCTGTTCATCCTGGGCATCGTCTGGGTCATGCTCACCCTCGTCCTCTGGGCCACACCCCACTACGGCGGTCTCGTCAGCTCCCTGATCTGCACCTATGACGACTCCACGGTGGTCGGCGTGCGGGAGGGGCACATCGACGGCGGCATGAGCATCATCTACTACTGCCTCGATCCAGCAGGCAACCTGGAGAACCTGTCGTGGCTCGACATCGCGTTCTCCACCCTGCCGTTGGCGGCAGTGGTGGCCATCCTCTTCCTGATCGGCAACCGTCAGGCCAAGCGTCAGGCTGCCGCAGAGGCTGTGAATAACTAGCTGGGCGGTGCTGGCCACTCGGTAGGGTGGCGTGCATGTGGCAAACCTCCATCTACCGGGAACTCAACCGACGGCTGGCTGACGTCGTCGGGGGAACCACGGCCAAGGAGTTCGCCAAGCTGGGCATCCACACGGTCGACGACCTGCTCCGGCATGTGCCCCGCCGCTACCTCGCGGGGGCAGAGATGTCGGATTTCTCCGGCCTCCGAGTGGGGGAGGACGCGGCGCTGGTGGCGCGAGTGCTGGGCGCCAAGACCTTCGAGAGCAACGGCCAGTTCCGCGTGGCCGCCACCATCACGGACGGCATCACCAAGGTGGACGTCACATTCTTCGCGCCGCGCGTCAAGGACAACAACACGCGCAGGCGCGCCATCGGAATCGCCACCTGGTGGGAGCGCGAGCTCCTCTCCGGAGACAGGCGCGGCATCTTCATCGGCCGCGTCGGGATGTTCCGGGATCAGCTGCAGCTGACGCATCCGGAGTTCGTGATGCTCGACGGCGCCTCCATCCGCAACCCCAAGACGGAGAAGCAGCAGAACAGGGCGGCCATGAGCCGGGCCGTGCAGCGCGCCAGCCTGGTGGGTCTGTATCCCGCGCACGCGAAGCTGCCGACGTGGGTCATCGCAGAGTGCATCGAGATGGCCATGCCTGCCATCGCCGGCGACACTCTGCCCGCCTGGGTGGTGGAGGAAGCTGGCGTCTTGCCCTTCCAGGAGGCGCTCACCGCCGTCCATGAGCCCACTGACCGTCGTCAGGCTGAGGTGGGCAAGGACAGGCTGAAGTTCGACGAGGCCTTCGGCATCCAGCTGGCGATGGCGCACCGTCGCGCCCAGTACGCCGGCGAGCCCGCCACGCCCCGGCCGCGCCGCGTCGGCGGGTTGCTGGATGCGTTCGACGAGCGTCTACCGTTCACGCTCACCAAGGGGCAGATCGCCATTGGGGAGAAGATTTTCGACGAGTTGGCCAGGCCCACTCCCATGAACCGCCTGCTGCAGGGTGAGGTGGGCTCGGGCAAGACCCTCGTGGCGCTGCGCGCCATGCTGAGCGTGGTGGACGCTGGTGGCCAGGCGGTGCTGTTGGCGCCCACGGAGGTGCTGGCCAAGCAGCATTACCAAACCATCGCGCGATTCATGGGAGATCTGGGGCAGGGCCGCTCGCTGGGCGCGCACCCGGACGCAACGGCGGTGGTGTTGCTCACTGGCTCTCGCTCGACGGCGGCCAAGCGGGATGCGCTCAACGCGATCGTCACTGGCGAGGCAGGGATCGTGATCGGTACGCACGCGCTGCTCTCTGATCCTGTCGAGTTCTTCGATCTGGGCTTGGTGGTCATCGACGAGCAGCAGCGCTTCGGAGTGGAGCAGCGCGCCGCCCTCTCAGCCAAGGCCATCGACAAGCCCCACACCCTCGTCATGACGGCCACGCCCATTCCACGCTCCATCGCCATGACCGTATTCGGTGACCTCGAGACCAGCGAGCTGCGCGAGAGGCCTGCAGGCCGGGCCGACGTGCAGACGGTGTTCGTGGACACCCACCGCAACCCCACCTGGGTGACGAGGGCGTGGGAACGCATCCGCGAAGAGGTCGACGCCGGGCGTCAGGCCTTCGTCGTGTGCCCCGCCATCACCGCCAAGGAGGGGGAGGGGCTGACCGCTGTGGAGGAGCTCGTTCCGCTGCTGGAATCCGGCCCGCTGGAGGGGCTGCGCATCGGCGCCGTCCACGGCAAGCAGCGCGCCGAGGATCGCGACGCAGCGATGGGGGCCTTCGCGGCTGGCGAGCTTGACGTGCTGGTCTCCACCACCGTCATTGAGGTGGGCGTCGACGTGCCCAACGCTACCGTCATGGTCGTCATGGACGCAGATCGCTTTGGCCTGTCCCAGTTGCATCAGCTGCGTGGCCGGATTGGCCGTGGGGGCCACGCGGGGCTGTGCCTGCTGTTGGCCGCGGTGGGAGACAACATTGATGCGCACACCCGCCTGACGGCGCTGGCCAGCACGACGGACGGCTTTGAGCTGGCGGAGCTGGATCTGCGGCTGCGCCGTGAGGGCGACGTGCTGGGTGCCGCGCAATCCGGGGCGGGGTCGCTCAAGCTGCTGCGTGCGCTCGATGACGCGGAAGTCATTCAGCGCGCAAAGGGCCTGGCGGAGCGGGTGCTGGCGGATCCGCGGGCAGAGACGGATCCGCTGTTGGCTGATCTGATGCGGAAGGCCGAAGAAGTGGCCACCGCGGAGTGGATGGAGAAGACGTGAGCCGCATCATCGCTGGCACCGCGAAGGGCCGCCGCATCGAGACACCCAAGGGGGACAACACGCGTCCCACCACGGATCGCACCCGCGAAGCGCTCTTCTCCGCGCTGGTCAACTGGTTCGACACGGCGGACATGGAGGCCGCGGAGCACCTCACGGGCTTCTCAGTGCTGGACCTGTTCGCTGGCTCGGGGGCCATCGGCCTCGAGGCGGCCAACCGGGGCGCGCACCCCGTCGTGCTGGTGGAGGCAGACAGGCAAATTGCGGCTCTGATCCAAGCCAACGCCAAGCACCTGGATGTGCGTGCTGAGGTGCGCGCGGCCAAGGCTCAGACGTTCGTGGACGAGGCCACCGGCAGCTTTGACCTGGTCTTCATCGATCCTCCCTATGACGTGACCACCGAGGATGTGGAGAGGCTCCTGGTGGCGTTGGCCGACGGCATGGTCGCCGAGCGTGGCCTCGTCGTCGTGGAGCGGAGCAAGCGGGATCGGGCACCCGAGTGGCCGGCCCGGTTCACCGACACCTGGGAGAAGAAGTACGGGGAGACGGTGCTGTATTACGGCTCCGTCGACTAAGGCTGACCAGCCGCTAGGGTTGCGGGATGAAGGTTTTGTGCCCCGGCTCGTTCGACCCCATCACCGTGGGGCATCTCGACATCATTGAACGCGCTCACGCGCTGTTCGGTGAGGTCGTTGTCGCCATCGGCAACAATTCCACCAAGAAGTACCTCTTCTCGTTCGACGAGCGGGTGGCGCTGGTGGAGGGCGCGACGGAGGGGCTGAGCGGCATCACCGTCGAGGCGATGGACGGACTTCTGGTGGATTTCTGTCGAGACCGGGGGATTGGCGCCGTCGTGAAGGGCATCCGGTTTGGTGCCGATTTCGACTTCGAGCTCCAGCAGGCCCACGTGAACTACGACCTCGGCACGCTGGATACCATCCTTCTCCCTGCTGCTCGAGATCACGTCACGCTGTCGTCGACCATCATCCGGCAGGTGCATGCCTTGGGCGGTGACGTGTCGCGCTACGTGCCGGCCAACGTCGCCGCTGCGCTGGCCCACAAGTGATTTGGTTGGGCCGCTGAAATTCGGTAGAGTTGCCAGTCGGTCATGACGAGGTCATGGACGGTTAGACGAAGGGAATCCGACGTGTCACCCGTACAGCACCACCCCGATCGCCGCTCACCTCTCGTTATCGAGGTTCATGAGCTTGGTCGGAGCGCTGGTTCCACACAGGTGATTCAGAAGACAGTCCCCGCGCCAGCCGATCTTGGCATCGAAGTGATCGGAGTACCGGAAGGCTCCGACATTGAGCTTGATCTCAAGCTTGAGGCCGTAGTCGAAGGCATTCTGGTGACGGGAACAGCCACCGTGCAACTGCACGGAGAATGCACCCGCTGCCTGGATGACATCGAGGACGAAGCGTCCTTCGATCTGCAGGAGCTCTACTTCTACCCTGGCCGCGAGGTCGACGAGGAGGAGAGCGTCGTGATCGATGAGATGATCGATCTCGATGATGTCCTGCGGGATGCCGTGGTGCTCGAATTGCCGTTCACGCCACTGTGCAGCGACGATTGTCTGGGGCTCTGCCCCGATTGCGGCTTCAACCGCAACGATGATCCCGCCCACAGCCACGGGGAGAAGATTGATCCCCGCTGGGAGGGTCTCTCTGAACTGCTCGGCGAGACCAACAACTGACTTTTGCGGATTACCTAGGAGAAGATCATGGCTGTTCCGAAGCGGAAGATGTCGCGCAGCAACACCCGTTCGCGCCGTGCGCAGTGGAAGGCAAGCGTTGTGCCCACCGTCGTGTGCGCCAACCCCGCCTGCCGTGAGCCCCACCTGCAGCACACCGCGTGCCCCAGCTGCGGCCAGTACGGCCCGCGCGGCGCGCGTCGCCAGGTCGTCGAGGCCTGATCCTGCCCACCCCGCGAGCCCGCGGGTGAGCAGGCTTGAAAACCAGCTGAAGGAGCTGGGCGTCGAGGTGGACGCCCAGCTCTTTGAGTTGTCTTTTACGCACCGCAGCTTCTCCTACGAGAACGACGTGCCCTCCAACGAGCGGCTCGAGTTCCTGGGTGATGCGGTGCTCCAGATCGTGGTCACCGAACACATCGTGCGGCAGTACCCGGATCTGGCTGAGGGCCACTTGGCAAAGCTCCGCGCCTCCGTCGTGAGTTCGACGCCGCTGGCCAAGCTGGCGAGGGCGCTTGAGGTGGGCAGCCACCTGCGCCTCGGCAAGGGCGAGATCGCCACGCACGGTGAGGACAAGACCTCCATCCTGGCGGACACCATGGAGGCCGTGATCGGAGCCATCCACCTGTCGCAGGGTGCCGAGGCGTCTGCTCGGTTCGTCCACCACAACTTTGATCCGCTCATCGCGGCTTCGGCTGCCTCTGGTGACTACGCGGATTACAAGACCGTCCTGCAGGAACTGACTGCGGCAAACGCTTGGGGCCTGCCCAGGTACGAGGTCACGGGCGTTGGCCCGGATCACGAGCGGGTCTTCACCGCGGTTGTGTACGTCCAGGAGAAGGCCGTGGGGGAGGGTACGGCGCCCAGCAAGAAGCGTGCGGAGCAGATCGCCGCGCGCCTCGCCGTCGCGGAGTTGGGCAGTGCCTGAGCTCCCCGAGGTCGAGGTGGTTCGCCAAGGCCTGCAGGGGCACGCCGTCGGCCGCACCATCACGGACGTCACCGTTCTGCACCCGCGCCCGGTGCGCTACCACCCCGTTGGTCCGGAGGCCTTCCGTGAGGATGTCGCTTGCCGGCGGATCGACGACGTGCGCCGACGTGGCAAGTACCTCTGGGCGGTGCTGGGCGAGGACGCACTGGTTGCCCATCTGGGGATGAGCGGCCAGTTTCGCTTCAATCTCCCCGGGGATGAGCACGTGCGCAACACGCGTGTCGTGTTCCACCTCGACGACGACACCGAGCTGCGCTTCGTCGACCAGCGAATGTTCGGTGGCCTCGATCTGCGGCCCGGCCTGGCTGAGATCCCCGTGCCGCACATCGCGCTGGACCCCTTCGACCCGCAGTTCGACGCCCGCGCCGTCGCCGCCAAGATGCGGTCGAAGCGCACGACCGTCAAGCGTGCACTTCTGGACCAGACCCTCGTCAGCGGCATTGGCAACATCTATGCCGACGAGGCGCTGTGGCGTTCCCGCGTCCACTACGACACCCCCACTGAAAAGTTGGGCCCGCGCAAGGCCGTCGAACTCATTCGTGCCGCTGGCGACGTGATGGCAGAGGCGTTGGAGCAGGGCGGCACGTCGTTCGACGACTTGTACGTGCACGTCAACGGGGAATCGGGGTATTTCGCGCGCGAGCTTTCTGCGTACGGACAAGCCGACAGGCCTTGTCATAGGTGCGGGACGCCGATCGTGCGCGAGCACTTCATGAACCGCTCGTCGTTCTTCTGCCCGAAGTGCCAGCCGCGACCCCGAAGGACGGCGTAGTCACGACCTTCGCTCGGAACGAGGGGCGTCTGCGACTCCCAGACAGGCGCGACCGACATTTCCCTGTTCTTGGGAGATCAGGACCCGCAGGATCAGTCCGTGCGCTTGCCCTTCCGCGCCAGGACCTCCTGCGGACTCCTTCGACGCGCCACGCCAGCGTGCTTGTCCGGATCTGGCGCATGGTGAGGATCGGACACGTGTACCTCCTAACCGCAAGTCCTCTACTTGCCGTAATGGTAACGACAGGCGGCGATGCGGACTTCGCTCTCCGTGACCTTGTAGACCAAGCGGTGTTCGTCCGAGATGCGACGGGACCAGTAGCCGGCGAAGTCGTGCTTCAACGGCTCAGGCTTGCCGATCCCTTCGTTCCCGTTGCGGACGACGTCCTGGATGAGCAGGTTGATCCGTTTGAGGGTCCTGCGGTCCTGGGTCTGCCACCACAGGTAGTCCTCCCAAGCATTGGCGTCCCACACCAAGCGCATGATCACTCGGCGTCGAGCAGCTCGTGGGGCTCTCCAGCACCACTTTCCAGGCGCTCCATCGCATCCAGAAGTCGACGTGCGTTGGCCGGCGATCGCATCAGGTATGCCGTCTCGCGCAAGGATTCGAAGTCGGCGAGCGAGACGATGACGACGGGCTCGTGGCCGGCGCGGGTGATCACGATTTCCTCGCGGTTGTCGATCACCGAGTCGAGGACCTCGGCGTAACGGGCCCGAGACTCGGTGTAGCTCATGGTCTTCATGTTGACTCCTTCCGTACAGAAAAGTGTACAGGACGCCGGGTGGCCGGTCATGCGGGATGCACCTTGAGCGAGAGACGACCGACCCCACCTGCGGACGACCCCGTGGCGGTCTATGAGTCCCGTGAAGCCATATGATCGTGCATCTGGCCTTCATGAACCGTAGTTTCCAGCCCTGCCCGGCGTGCCAGCGGGCCCCGAAAGGACGCCCGTGACTCCCGCCGAGCGTTACCGCAGATCACTGTGGCAGTTCATCAAGTTCGGCATCGTCGGCGGCTCAGGCGTGCTGGTCAACATGATCGTCAACATCGTGATGAACAAGCTCAACGGCGGCACCATCAACGCGCAGGATGTGCTGTGGTCCATCCCGGGCACCCCGTTCAACATCCGGTTCACCATGCTGGCCTGGTTCGTTCCGTTCCTGGTGGCGAACCTCTGGAACTTTCAGCTCAACCGGTGGTGGACATTCAAGTCCAGCAAGGCAGCCGGCTGGTGGCGCGAGTTCTGGCCCTTCCTCGCCGTCGGCTCCGTGGCCATGCTGACTGGCGCCATCCTGAAGCTGCTCATGACGAATCCCACGATGCCCCTCTACCTCCCGGAGCCGCACTTCCACGAAGAGGTGGGCCTGCGCTCCCGCGAGTACTGGTCCCAGCTGATCGCCATCCTGTTCACGATGCCCATCAACTTCCTCGTCAACAAGCTTTGGACCTTCAAGGCGGTGCGCTCCTCTAAGCTGGCCTCGGCTCCAGCCGAAGAGAGGCCCACCATCTGACATGTACCTGAAGAAGCTCACCCTCCGGGGCTTCAAGTCCTTCGCGTCTGCCACGACGCTGGTCTTCGAGCCCGGCATCACCTGCGTCGTGGGGCCCAACGGCTCCGGCAAGTCGAACGTGGTCGACGCGCTCAGCTGGGTGATGGGTGAGCAGGGCGCCAAGACACTGCGTGGCGGCAAGATGGAAGACGTCATCTTCGCTGGCACCGCCAAGCGCGCACCGCTGGGCCGCGCCGAGGTGGAACTCACCATCGACAACACCGACGGCGCACTGCCCATCGAGTACGCCGAAGTGACCATCACCCGCACGATGTTCCGCTCTGGCGGCTCGGAGTACGCCATCAACGGCACCCCCGCCCGGCTCCTGGACGTGCAGGAACTTTTGAGCGACTCCGGCATTGGCCGCGAGATGCACGTCATCGTCGGGCAGGGCCAGCTCGACGCCATCCTGCAGGCCACCCCTGAATCGCGTCGCGGCTTCATTGAAGAGGCCGCGGGCGTGCTCAAGCATCGCAAGCGCAAGGAGAAGGCGCTGCGGAAGCTGGAATCCACCAACGCGAACCTGGAGCGGTTGCAGGATCTGGTGGGCGAGCTGTCCCGCCAGCTCAAGCCGCTGGGTCGCCAGGCGCAGGCGGCGCGGAAGGCCGCCGTCATCCAAGCCGAGCTGCGTGACGCCAAGGCGCGGCTGTTGGCTGATGATCTCTCCGCAGCCCAGACCAAGCTCAAGGAGGAACTGGCCGACGAGGCGGCCGCCGAGGCCGCAAAGGCCCGAGCCGAGCAGGCCGTCGTCGAGGCGCAGACGGCGGAGGAGGCTGCGGAGCGACGGCTGCGTGCCGCCGCAGCCGAGTTCGACGCTGCCCAGGGCCAGTGGTATGAACTGGCCGGCCTGCGCGAGCGGGTCACCACCACCATTTCCATCTCGGCGGAGCGCATGCGGGCGGGGGAGAACCAGCCCACCCTCGACGTGGGCGGCCGCGACCCCGAGGCGCTGGAAGCCGAAGCCGCTGATGTTCGGGTGAAGGAGCAGGGGCTGCGCCGCGAGGCCGAGGCCGCCAACACCGCGCTCACGGATGCCACGTTGCGTCGGGGTGGTGCAGAGCAGGAACACTCCGCAGCCGAGCAGGCATACAGCGCCGCGCTCCGGGCCATCGCGGACCGGCGCGAAGGCTTGGCGCGCCTGACGGGCCGGGTCAACTCCATCAAATCGAGGTTGGAGGCGTCGGACGAGGAGATCGCGAGGCTTGATGCCCGCCGTGGCGAGGCACTTGCCCGCGCGGAGGACGCCGCGTCGAAGTACCACCAGACTGAGTCGTCGTTGGCAGGTTTGGGTGCCTCTGAGCATGATCTGGACGCTGACTACGAGCGGGCCGCCGGCGCCTTGGAGGCGCTTGAGGAACGGGCAGCCGGGCTGCGTGAACAGGAAGCCGACGTGGCCAAGCGCCGCGCCGCTCTCAACGCGCGGGTCGAGGCGTTGCGGCTGCTCACCCAACGCAAGGACGGCTCGGCGGATCTCCTGGAGGCAGGGCGCGACGACGTGGTTGGCCGGCTCAGCGACCTCCTGACGGTCGAACACGGCTGGGAAGCCGCTGTCTCTGCAGCGCTGCGAGGCCTCGCTGAGGCGGTCGTCGTGCAAGGCCTCGACGGCGCCCTCGCTGCCTCCCACTACCTCGCCGAGCACGACCTCGGCCGCGCCCCACTCATCGTCGCTGGCTCGCTCGTTGAGCCGGGCGCCCCGACCACGTCGGTTCCTGAGAAGCGTCCCGCGACGAAGTTGCCGGATGCTCACGAAGGACGCGCGCTCCTCAGCCTCATCCAGGCCCCTGCAGGTCTCCTGCCTGCGCTCAACAACCTCCTGGGCGACACCGTCGCCGTCGAGACCCCCGAGGAAGCAGCCCGTCTGGTGGGGGAGCAGCCGCAGCTGCTGGCTGTCACGAAGTCAGGCGACCTGTTCTCCTCATGGCTCGTCGAGGGCGGCACGGCCGCCGCGCCGTCGCTGCTGGAGGTGCAGGCCGAGCTGTCCGAGGCCGAGGACGCCTTGGTGGCAGCGGGCCACGAATCCGATCGCCTGAAGTTCGCGGCCGACGAACTGGAAGAGCAACTGGAACGGGCACGCCAGGACGAGACGGATGCCCTGGCCGCACTGCATGACTCCGACGCGCAACTGGCTGCCGTCGCCGATCAGCTGGGTGCCTTCCGCCAGTCGCAGGCCTCCGCCATGAAGGAGGCCGAGCGCCTCGCGGATGCCATCGAGACGGCTCGGGCCTCCCGCATCCGCGATGAGGAACAACTGGCGGAGCTCACCGCACGGCTGGAGGCCGCGTCGACGGAGGAGGACGTGGCCGAGCCGGATCCTGCCGAGCGTGACGAGAAGGCCGCCGAGGCCCGGCGCGCCCGGCAGGCCGAGATGGACGCCCGCTTGGCGCTGCGTTCCATCGAGGAGCAGATCAAGGCGATCGCTGGCCGAGCCGAGTCCCTGATGCGGGCAGCCCAGCATGAGCGACAGTCGCGGGCCAAGGCGCGTCAGCGGGCAGAGCACCTTCGTCGGGAGGGCGAGGTCGCCAAGGTGGTGCATGAGGCCGCGTTGATCCTTGCGGAGCGGGTGGAAACCACCAGGCAGAGGGCGGCCGCGCAGCGTGACGCCGCGGATCAGGCGCGCCGTGAGGCTGAATCTGGCACCACGCAGGCTCGACATGCCTCGAAGGCGGCATCGCAGCGCCTCGACGAGATCATCAGGGGCGCCCACCGCGACGAGATGGTGCGCATCGAACACCGCATGCGTATCGAACAGCTGGAAGATCGCGCACTCACCGAGCTGGGTCTCGAGCCTGAGCAATTGGTGACCGAGTACGGCCCAAACCAGCTCGTCCCCGTCATCACCCGTCCGGATGGCACGGCGCTCACGGAAGACGACGAGCAGCCGGAACCCATCCCGTATGACCGGGACCAGCAGACCTCCCGTCTGCGAGCTGCAGAGCGCAACCTGGCCGTGCTCGGGCGGGTGAACCCGCTGGCGCTTGAGGAGTTCGACGCCATGACGGCGCGCCACCAGTTCCTCGCCGAGCAGCTCGACGACCTGCGTCAAACCCGTTCAGACCTGATCGACATCGTCGCTGAGGTGGACAAGCGTGTCCAAGAGGTGTTCGAGGCCGCCTACCGCGACGTGGAGGAGAGTTTCAAGGGCGTCTTTGCCCGGTTGTTCCCAGGCGGTGAAGGCAAACTCATCCTCACGGATCCTGGCAACTGGCTGACCACCGGCGTCGACGTCGAGGCACGCCCGGCTGGCAAGCAGGTCAAGCGGCTGTCGCTGCTGTCTGGTGGCGAGCGATCGCTCGTGGCCGTGGCGTTCCTGGTGTCGCTGTTCATCGCGCGCCCCAGCCCGTTCTACATCCTCGACGAAGTGGAAGCGGCTCTCGACGACGCCAACCTCGGCCGCCTCCTCGGCATCTACGAGGAACTGCGCGCGTCATCACAGCTGATCGTCATCACGCACCAGAAGCGCACCATGGAGATTGCGGATTCTCTGTACGGCGTGACGATGCGTGGCGATGGCATCTCCACCGTCGTGTCTCAACGCCTGGCCGACGGCTGAGCCGAGACGGCCTGAGTTCAGGCCTCACCAGCGCCGCAGCTAGGATGTGCGCGTGGATTGGTTTTTCTGGGTAATCATCGGCGTCATCGGTGTGGCGATCATCATCGCCGGCATCATCATCACCATCGATGGCCGCCGCCAGCGGCAGCTCGAAGCTGAGGCCAGGCCTGAGCTGGAACCCACCGAGGCTGAGCCCCCCGTCGTTGCGCCGGTGGATGTGCCGGTCGGTGAGGAACCCGCGGTGGTGGACGCTGAGCCCGTGCCGCCGGCTGCCGAGCCGGAGGCGGAGCCCGCTCCGGTGCCCACCGAGCCAGCGATCGATGAGCCAGAAGCGCCCACGTCACGCTGGGCCCGCCTGCGCCGCCGGTTGGCCACCAGCAACAACGCCCTGGCGCGCGCGCTGGGCGACCTGCTGAGCGCAGACAAGATCGACGACGAGGTCTGGGACGATTTCGAAACCACCCTCATCACCTCTGATCTGGGTGTTGGCCCCACCACCGAGCTCACGGAGGCCCTCCGCAAGGAGTTGGCCATCGACGGCGTGGCAGATCCCGAGCGGGCCAAGAAGGTGCTGCGCACCGAGCTGCTCAAGCTGGTGGACCCCACCCTGGACCGCTCGCTGAACCTCACCCCCGCCAACGAGGGCGACCCCGCCGTCGTGTTGGTGGTGGGCGTCAACGGCACTGGCAAGACCACCACGGTGGGCAAGCTGGCCCGCGTGTTGGTGGCCGAGGGCAAGTCCGTGGTGTTGGGCGCCGCTGACACCTTCCGTGCCGCCGCCGCCGAGCAGCTCGCCACCTGGGGCGAACGCGTCGGCGTCGAGACCGTCCGCTCCGACGAGGGCGCAGATCCGGCTTCCGTCGCCTTCGATGCCGTGGCCAAGGGCGTGGACACCGGCGTGGACGTGGTGATCGTTGATACCGCCGGCCGCCTCCACACCAAGACCGGCCTCATGGATGAGCTCGGCAAGGTCAAGCGCGTCATCGAGAAGAAAGCCCCGGTCACGGAGGTGCTCCTCGTGTTGGACGCCACCACCGGCCAGAACGGAATGACCCAGGCCCGCATCTTCGCCGAGGTGGTAGACGTCACCGGCATCGTGCTCACCAAGCTGGATGGCTCCGCCAAGGGCGGCATCGTGATCCAGGTGCAGCGTGAGCTGGGTGTTCCCGTCAAGCTGGTGGGCCTGGGTGAGGGCGTCGATGACCTGGCTCCGTTTGATCCTGAGGGCTTCGTCCAGGGCATCCTTGGCGAGTAACGGCAGCACCCGGGGGCGGCTGTGGACGGTTGCCGCCGCAGCGGTGATCGCCCTGCACCTGTTCGGCCTCTATTCGCCGGGCTACCCAGACGCAGGGTCAGCGGTCCTGTTCCCCGGCTTCGACAAGGTTGCACACGTGGGCCTGTTCGCGTTGCCCACGTTCGTGCTGTGCAGAGTGGTGGGCCGCCCCGGGTTCGTTG
>JAUNUF010000170.1:425-2118 GCA_030538315.1 Propionibacteriaceae bacterium | reverse complement strand
ATGAGCGAGCGCGTCGGCTCCGTCAAGCTCGGCGGCGGCGACTCCGAGCCGTTCATGGGCATGCGCGGCACCGACTCCTCGCAGGAGTTCTCGCAGCACATGGCCGCCGTCGTCGACGAAGAGGTCGCCGCGCTGATCCATACGGCGCATCAGGAGGCGTTCGACGTTCTGGTCGAGAACCGCGACGTGCTCGACGAGCTGGTCCGCCAGCTGTTCGAGAAGGAGACGCTCAACAAGGAGCAGGTGGCCGAGGTGTTCAAGCCGCTGCGTCGTCGCGAGAAGCGTCCCGCGTGGACGGGATCCGACCTGCGCATCCCCTCGGATCAGCCGCCCGTCGAGGTGCCGGCCGCGCCGGAGCCGCCCGCGGAGAAGCCGGCCCAGCTGCCGCCCCCGCCGTCGGCTGGCCCCGATTTCAGCGCTGGCCCGCCCGCCCCGACGCCCGAGCCCCCGCCCACCGGACCCTCCCCGTGGGGCCCGCCGACCGCCCCGCCGAGCCCCTGTCATGGCCGGCGCAGCGGCCGCCGTCCGTGAACTGCTGATCGCCATCGGCGAGGACCCCGAACGCGACGGTCTCCAGGAGACCCCCGAACGGGTCGCTCGGGCGTGGGAGGAGCTGGCCGCCGGCTACTCCGTCGAGCTCGACGACATCCTCGGCACCACCTTCGACATCGACCACGAGGAACTCGTCCTCGTCAAGGACATCCGGCTGGTCAGCCTCTGCGAGCATCACCTGCTGCCGTTCACCGGCGTCGTGCACGTGGGCTACATCCCGTCGGCCGACGGCCGCGTCACCGGACTGTCGAAGCTCGCCCGCCTGGTGGAGATGTATGGCCGCCGCCTGCAGGTGCAGGAGCGCCTCACCACGCAGATCGCCGAAGCGCTGGTGAATCACCTGCACGCGCAGGGGGTCATCGTCGTGATCGAAGCCGAGCACACCTGCATGACCATGCGCGGCGTGCGCAAGCCCGGCGCGCTCACGGTCACGTCGGCCGTGCGCGGCCAACTCCGCAACCCGGCCACCAGGGCGGAGGCGATGAGCCTCATCCTCGGACGCTGAACAGGAGGTCCGGCATGACGCTCGTGATGGGCATCGTCAACGTGACGCCCGATTCTTTCTCCGACGGCGGTCGCTTCCTCGACACGGAGCGCGCGCTCGACCACGCCCGCGAGATGCTTGCGCAGGGCGCGTCGATCATCGACGTCGGCGGCGAGTCCACCCGGCCCGGCGCCGAGCGCGTGGGTCTCGACGAGGAACTGGCGCGCGTCGTCCCCCTCGTGCAGGCACTGGCGGCCGACGGCGTGCGCGTCTCGGTCGACACCATGCGCGCCACCGTCGCCCAAGCCTGCATCGAGGCTGGCGCCACGATCATCAACGACGTCTCGGGTGGCCTGGCCGACCCCGACCTGCTCGGGGTGGTGGCGTCGTCGTCGGCCGACTTCGTGCTCATGCACTGGCGCGACCACTCCACCCGGATGCAGAGCCAAACCGCCTACACCGACGTGCTCGACGACGTGCTCGCCGAACTGTTGGGCCAACGCGACCGCGCGCTCGCCGCGGGCATCGACGCCGAGCGCATCATCCTCGACCCGGGCCTCGGCTTCTCCAAGACCTGGGACCACAACTGGACCCTGCTGCGCCACCTCCAACGCTTCCAGGACCTGGGCCACCGCGTGCTCGTGGGTGCCTCCCGCA
>JAUNUF010000170.1:0-415 GCA_030538315.1 Propionibacteriaceae bacterium | reverse complement strand
GGGGGCAGGGGGTTGGGTTAGTGGGGGGTGCCACACGCATGGCGTTCCCCGGCCAACTGGGGGGGGCCCGCCCCCCCCGCGGCCGCGACGGGGCCACGGCGGCGCTGTCGTTCTGGTGCGGGCTGCACGACGTCTGGGCGGTCCGCACTCACGACGTCGGGGGCCAATCCGACGCGATCGCCGTCGCCCGCCGCCTGCTGCGCGAAGCTCCCGGTCCGTTCGGCGGCTAGTCTGGCCAGCATGACGTCTGGCAAGGAACACTTCGAACCCGTCCACGGCCAGCCGCGCGTCGGTTCTCCCAACGTGCAGCGCCTCGCCGCCAGCCTCGCAGCCAAACTGGCCGGGTCGCCCTACCACGTGCTCACCTCGCCCACGGCCGTGCGCATCGAATGGAACACCGGTGTGGTGCGATTCC
>JAUNUF010000169.1 GCA_030538315.1 Propionibacteriaceae bacterium | reverse complement strand
ACCTGACTTAGGCCATTTAGTGCACGGGTCAGCGGGCGTGGATGGCGTCTAGCCATGTGTTGACCTCGCTGGGGAGTGGGTCTTCGGCGGTGATGATGTGGTCGCCGGCTTGGATCTGGATGGTGCGGTAGCGGCGCAGGGTCTTGACCAGTTGTTTGATGGTGACGCCGGTGGTGGTCTCGACCCAGCGTGCGACGGCGAGGGCGGCGAACACTATGCTGAGGTGGGCTTCGATTGAGTCACGCAGCCGGTGGTAGATCGGTCGGGCTTTGAGGTCGGACTTGGACATGCGGAAGCTTTTCTCGATCTGCCAGAGCTGGTGGTAGGCGCCGATCACGAACTCCGGTGTGGGGTGGGCGAGGTTGGTGATGTAGCCCTTCCATCCGGCCAAGGTGCGGGCTTTGGCTTTCAGCTCGGTGTTGAGGGTTTTGGTGGCGCCGGTGAGTTGGATGAACCGGTTGCGCTTCACCGCCGCTCTGCCAGCGATCGCAGCTTGGGCTTTGCGGACCTGTTCATCGATGCCTTTGAGGGTGCGCCGGGCCCGGTCGGCGCGGTACTGGTAGTAGATCATCTCCTGGGTCTGGGCACCGGCCGGCCCGCGTGCCCACGGCTGGGCCAGGACAAGCTGGTCATCAGGCACCTGACCAGGATGGTTGTTCATCCACTGGTCAATGACGTAGGGGATCTGGGGGATCTTCTGTCCGACGATGAACCGCAACCCAGCCCCTGTGAGGGCCTTCAGATTGGCGTCTGAGAGCATCCCGGCATCACAGACCACGATCACCTCCGGCAACCGGTGAGCGACCATGAACGACTGGATCGAGGGGATCAGCGTAGTGGTCTCGGCCTTGTTCCCCTCGAACGCTTCGACCATCAACGGGAACCCCCGCGCGTCGGTGAGCAGGCCGATGGTGATCTGCGGCTCCAAGCGACGTTCCTTGGAATAGCCAGACTCGCGGAACCCGTCACCGGTGTCGGTCTCGAAATACAGCGTCGACACGTCATACAACACCAGCGTCGCGGGGCCGAGGTTCACGTGCGCGGCGCAGGCTGCGGCCAGCCGGCGCCGCCACTGCGGCTGGGCGAACACCGCCAGACGACGCTCGATCGTGCGGTAACTAGGAGCCCGGATGCCCATCTCCTCCAAGACCCGAATTGAGTCGAGTTTGCTGGTCGGCTCGATCAACCTGGCCAGCACCAGCTGGCGAAACACCTCATCATTCCCGACTGCCCGGTCGAACCCGACCGCGGTGAACCCCGCTGTGAGCGCGTCCCGCAAGTGCTGAGCCGCTGAGGAGCGGATCGGTAACGCTTCCCGCCGCGGCCGCCCATCACCGAAGTCCAGCTCGTCTTGCGTCTCAGCCACCAGCCGCTGCCGTGCCGCGGCACGCAACACCTCAAGATCCTCCGCAGTGTGCGCAGAGCCGATGTGATCCATCTTCTTCGACCCCCGCGACGAAGACCACACCACCTGGACCGCTGTCGCACCCGAGGCGGTCTTAACCTCACGCACGTACGGAGCCATCCCCCAAGGCTAGAACACACCCGATTAGTGCACACCCCGACCCGCAAAACCCTAAGCCAGACAACACTTCACCCCAAGAATCCTAGAATGTGGCCTAAGTCGGGTCCTCGCCGCGTCGATGAGCAGCTGGTGGTCACGCTTGGGAGGCATCGAGTGTCCTGACTTGAAGAGCAGCCGTGGTTGACTGCTGGCAATAGTTTGCATCATACGGGAAAAGATGCGGGGACGATCCAGCGGAGGGCCCCGGGAACGGTCGTGGCCCTCCGCTGGGTTTGGGTAGTAAGAGGGCGGAGGTCAGCCGATCACGCCGCTGGCGACCAGCGAATCCTGCAGACGGCGCATGGCCACCAGCGGACGGGTTTCATCGATCTCAATGTCGGCGTAGGTGATGATCTCGTCGACACCCTTGGGTGCGATCAGCTTGCTGCGCTGCAGCAGACCAATCGGCACGGCTCCCAGCTCACGCGCCTTGTCGGCCGGAATGGCCCAACCGTAGTAGTGGTTGCCGCCCATGCCTTCAAGCTCGACGCCCGGCTCCAGCGCGGACTTCGCGCGTCCAACCACCTCGGTGCAGACATAGCGCGACTGGAAGTCGGCGCGCCGGTTCAAGATCGCCTCACCGATCGACAGGTGCGCCTCGATGG
>JAUNUF010000168.1:1195-2170 GCA_030538315.1 Propionibacteriaceae bacterium | reverse complement strand
TCACCAGCGCCTCGGAACCCAAGCCCACCCGCATCGGTAGGTCGAGCGACCACTCTTCGTCCAGCGACCTGCGATCCAGGGCGCGGAGCGTCGTCGTCGGGTTGTCGGAGCTCGCGTCGTTGGTGGTGACGACCAGCACAACCCCGTCCCACAACGCCAGATGCGACGCCATCGATCCAGGGAAACGCGCCTCGGTCGGCTCGCCGCCGTCGCGCGGAACGCGGTAGACGTGGGCCTCCGCGTTCAGGGTGTGGGTGATGTAGAAGTCGGTGTCGCTGACGTTGAGGTCGAGCAGCAGGACGCCCGGTACCTCGTGGGTTGTCGCGGAGCACTCGGCAGGGTTGAACTCGACGATGTGGGTTGTCGACCGATCGCTGTCGCCGTTGGCGATAGCGAAGAACGAGTCGCCCCGGTGCTCCAGCGACCCGACGGGAGGTAGTCCTTTGACGTCGACGTCCACCTTGCCCACCTCGCGACCTGAGTCGTCGTAGGTGACGAACCGGGTGGAGGTCGTCTCGCTCGACCAGATGGCTGCCGACGTCGCTCCGGCGCAAGCCGACTGGGGCGAGGCTGACATCGACGGCGACCGGGACGGCGTGGGCTCGTGGGTCTGCAAGGGGGCGCAGCCGGTGCTGAGCAGGGCGAACGCGGCGAGGCTGGCGAGGCGGGTTGTCGTCGACATGCTTCACCGTAGGTTTTCGGCGGGTTCTGGGAAGAGCCCCTGTGGTCGCGAGGTCGGTGCGCTGGGGGATGATCTTTCCTGCGGGCGCATCGGACTGCGGTGGGGTCAGAAGCCTGCCAAGCGGGCGAGCGCGGCCGCTGCGGCGCCGACGATCACCACCACCAGGAACGGCGCCCGGAACCACAGCGCCACCGCGGCCGCCAACAGCGCCGCGACCCGGGCGTCGAAGGCCAACGCCTGCCCCGACACGAACGTGTTCACCGCCACCAAACTCGCCAGCAACCCGACGGTCA
>JAUNUF010000168.1:233-1185 GCA_030538315.1 Propionibacteriaceae bacterium | reverse complement strand
TGGCTGAGCGGCAACACCCACCGGTTCTCCAACCACTTCTCGGGCAACAGGTACCCGACGAACTTGGTCAGGAACGCGATCACGCACGCCGCGAGGATCCACAGCCACATGGTCATGGGCCCTTCGACGGAGGCTCGCTGGCGCTCGCCGTCCGCTCAGGGACCGAGGAGCGCGCCACGACGAACCCGCAGGCCAGCGACACGGCAGCCGCCACGATGATAGGGATGCCCGGCGGCACGAACGGCGCCACCAGCAACGTGACGACGGCGGCCAGCACGGCGATGGCGATCGGGTCGCGGCTCTTGAGTCGCGGCCACAGCAGGCCCAGGAACGCGGCGATCGCCGCGCCGTCGAGCCCCCATGCCTTCGGGTCGCCCAGCGCGTCGCCGAGCGCCGCGCCCAGCAGCGTGCACAGGTTCCACAGCACGAACACCGCGATCCCCGCGGCCCAGAACCCGCGCCGCTCCTCGTCGGGATCCTCCTGCCCCGACGCGACGGCGATCGACTCGTCGATCGTCACCTGCGCCGCAGCGGCCCGTTGCCACCCGCGCGGCCGGAGCATCGCGTTGGCCGTCACCCCGTAGACGGCATTGCGCACCCCCAGCAACGACGCCGCCGCCGTCGCCGCCCCCAACGTGCCGCCGCCGGCCAACACGCCGATGAACGCAAACTGCGACCCGCCCGTGAACATCAGAAGGCTGAGCGCCTGCGCCTGCCACACGTTGAGCCCCGCGACGACGGCGAGCGCCCCGAACGAAATCCCGTACAACCCCGTGGCCACACCGACGGAGACCCCCCGCTGCTGAGCGGGGGTCAGCCGACGGCTCACGTCATGGGCTCCTCGACGTCGACGGCCACGGTGGGTAACTTGAGCACGAACCGCGCGCCGCCCTCGGGGTTGTTGCTGGCCCGCACGCTGCCGCCGTGTGCTTCGACGGTGTGCGCCACGATC
>JAUNUF010000168.1:0-223 GCA_030538315.1 Propionibacteriaceae bacterium | reverse complement strand
CTTGTCGGAGCGGTAGAAGCGGTCGAAGATCAGGGGGAGGTCGTCCTCGTCGATACCCGGACCTTGGTCGATGATGGTGAGGGTCCCGTCCTCCAGCGACACGTGGATGGTGCCGTCGGGCGGGGAGAATTTCACCGCGTTGTCGATCAGGTTGGTGATGGCGCGCTCCAGCGTGGAGGCGTCGCCCATGATCGGGGTGGGTTCGATGGTCACGTCGAAGTTG
>JAUNUF010000053.1 GCA_030538315.1 Propionibacteriaceae bacterium | reverse complement strand
AGACGGTCACCGGTCTTGCCGGGGTGACGGTCGGCCTCTTCGTAGTAGCGACGGAACTGCTTCTCGAGCACGCCGTACGCGTAACGGGCCTTCTGCTTCTCACGGAGCTGCAGCGAGTATTCGGAATCCTTCGTGCGGCCGCGGCCGTGCTGACCCGGAGGGTACGGGCGACGCTCGAAGGCCTTGTCGTTGCCGACAAGGTCCGTCCCGAGACGACGGGACTTCTTGGTGATCGGGCCGGTGTAACGAGCCATGATGTTTCTTAGGTCCTATTCTTTCTCGGGCCGGATCAGACGCGACGGCGCTTCGGCGGGCGGCAGCCGTTGTGCGGCACGGGCGTCACGTCCGAGATGGCGCCGACCTCGAGGCCGACGGCACCGAGCGAACGGATGGCGGTCTCACGGCCGGAGCCGGGGCCCTTGACGAACACGTCGACGCGCTTCATGCCGTGCTCCATGGCGCGGCGGCCAGCGGCCTCAGCGGCCATCTGAGCGGCGAACGGGGTCGACTTGCGGGAGCCCTTGAAGCCGACGGTGCCGGCAGAGGCCCAGGAGATCACAGCGCCCGTGGGATCAGTGATCGAGATGATGGTGTTGTTGAACGTGGACTTGATGTGCGCCTGACCGGCGAGCACGTTCTTCTTTTCCTTGCGGCGGCCCTTGGTCTTGGCGCCGGCCTTGCGGCTTGCAGTAGCCATAAGTTTTTTCAGTCTCCTTTGAGTCCTAAGAGGAGGCGACCGACCCGGGGGTCAGCGTGCCTTCTTCTTGCCGGCGACGGCCTTCTTCTTGCCCTTGCGGGTGCGGGCGTTGGTGCGGGTGCGCTGACCACGAACCGGCAGACCGCTGCGGTGGCGGCGGCCCTGGTAGTTGCCGATCTCGACCTTGCGGCGGATGTCGGCAGCGGTGCTACGACGGAGGTCACCCTCGATCTCGTAGTTCGCTTCGATGTGGTCACGCAGCGCGACGAGCTGGTCGTCGGTCAGCTGGTGGACGCGGAGGTTGCCGTCAACTTCAGTGGCGGCGAGGGTCTCGGCGGCGCGGGTGCGTCCGATGCCGAAGATGTAGGTGAGTGCGACCTCAAGGCGCTTTTCGCGCGGCAGGTCAACACCAACAAGGCGTGCCATCAGGCGGTTTCCTTTCATAGGCGAAGGTGTGGGCGTGACGCATCCCCGTCGCCTGTGGTGCCGTTCTGTGACACCGACGGGGCCTTGGCCTTCGTCCAAGGGTGGTCGACCCCCGAGGGGATCTAGCCATCACGTTGTTTCAGTTGTCTGGCGGAGCCGGGCTACTGCCCTTGTCCGCGGCGTTCTGCGATCAGCCCTGGCGCTGCTTGTGGCGCGGGTTGTCGCAGATCACCATCACACGACCGTGCCGGCGAATGACCTTGCACTTGTCGCAGATCTTCTTGACGCTCGGCTGAACCTTCATTCGAGCAACCTTTTCAATCGGCGACTGGGAGCGCAGGGCGCGCCCAATCTTGCGGTGGATTTTGCTTCGGCCCTCTGACACGCGCGCGAAAGGCGCACGGGCATAGACGACCGAGGGTCAACATTACGCGACGCGCCACCCTAAAGCAAAACCACCGTGACAGCACCAGCCGGTACTCTGCGCACATGAACTTGTACATCCGGCTGTTGCTGTTGAGGGTGCTGTCCACGTTCCGGCCACGGGCGGGGCTGTGGCAAACCTCGCGCACGCCCTTTCGCGTGATGCCGACAGATCTGGATGTGCTGGGGCACATGAACAACGGCAAGTTCCTGACCCTGATGGATCTCGGGCGGCTGGATCTCATGCTGCGCACCGGCATGTGGCAGAAGCTCACGAAGCAGGGGTGGTACCCCGTCGTGGCTGGCCAGTCCATCACCTACCGGCGCTCCCTCAATCCGTTCCAGAAGTTTGACCTGTACACCCGGCTGGTCGGCTACGAGGGGCCATGGATCTACGTTGAGCAGCAGTTCTGCGTGGGCGAGACGCTGTACGCCCAGGCCGTCGTGCGGGCCCGGTTCCTGCGCAAGGGCGGGGGCTCGGTGGATCCGGCTGAGGTCGCGGCGCTGGCCAGCGAGCCAGATGCCGGTGGCCGCGTGCCTCAATGGATGGTGGCGTGGACCGCCGCGACGAAACCCCCGACGCAGTTCCACCCCGCCGATGCCGTCTAGCTCGCCAGCATGCAAAGACGCCGCCGGTCCGTGGGGGCCAGGCGACGTCTGAAGGTTCGTGGGCGCGGCGCAATGGCCGCGCGGCTCACTTGTGTCGGTAGACGATGCGTCCGCGGGTGAGGTCGTAGGGAGACAGCTCCACGACGACGCGGTCTGCGGGCAGGATGCGGATGTAGTGCTGTCGCATCTTGCCGCTGATGGTGGTCAGGACCTTGTGGCCGTTGGCCAGCTCGACGCGGAACATCGCGTTGGGCAGTGCCTCGACCACGGTGCCCTCGAGTTCGAGAGCTCCTTCTTTCTTCGCCATAAACTCATCTCTGTTCGCTTCCGGGCGTGTCCGTTACGCGCACCGGTTGTTCATGCAATGGCCAATTCTACGCTCACTCCCCCACGCGGCCAAACCGTGGGCGCCTTCGCACGCGGCACTAGGCTGGGCCCATGGCCCATTTCGCTGTCCAGTACACCTACTCCACCGACGCCGCGGAGCTTGACCGGATCAGGCCGCAGCACCGGGCGTTCCTGGCCGAGCTCACTGCCGGCCCGCTGCTGGCCAGCGGCCCCTATGTGGGCGCCGAGCAGCCCAGCGCGCTGCTGATCATCCGCGCTGACTCCGCCGACGAGGTGGCCGCCGCCCTGGACGCTGATCCCTTCTGGGAGGCCGGGCTCATCGCTGAGCGCCACATCCAGGAATGGAACCCGCTGATCGGGGTCTTCGCCGGTTGAGATGAGTCAGCGCCCTTCGTCGGATTGCGCTCCTCGCAAGCTCGGAGGCGATCCGCTCAGGGACCAGGTCAAGTGACGTGTGTCTCTGGTACCACCCAGGTGTTGCAGTCGTTCATCGTCTTCGCGTAGAGGCCCCGCGTCCCCCAGTGCAGCATCGACTCACGTGATCCGTGCACGCCACCAGCACGCATGGAGTCAAGGCGCTCCAGCCAAGCGCCATACTCCGCCTGGCCGAACGTGAACGAGGCGTTGTGCGCCGTCATGGCGGCAGACCAGCACGTGGCCTGCAGTTCAGCCCTGCGCTCCAACTCGATCGTCCAAGGCAAGGCGACCTTGGCGGCGGTGACTCCCGCCAGGTTCTGGAGGTGGTGCCCGTACTCGTGGTTGACCATCTCGTTGACCGACAGCTTCCAGATCCGCGCCATGTCGAAGTGGCGCGCGCCGAAGTGCACGCTGCCATCCCCTGCTGAGCAGTAGAACGCCGGAGCCTCCAGGTAGCCGCACTCGCTGTCGTCGCCCTCCCCTCGGAAGAACTGGACGGTGGGTGCCGTGGCGGACCAGCCGAGGCGCTCCAGCGTGGGCACCCACGAGCGATGCACGCACTCCCACTGCGCCCGCACCGCTGCCTCCCACCCCTCGATCGTCTCGACGGTGGCGGGTGCTGCGCAGCCCGTCAGCGCTGCGGGGGGCTGCGCATTGAGGTCGTTGGCCTGCATGCCGTGGAGCGGTGAAGCAGGATCCGGCGGCGGCATGGGTTCCCAGCGCCGCTCCGGCAACTGCCATTGCGCCCCCGGCCCAGCACCGGAGACGGCCACGTCATGCGCAGGTTCGGTCTCGGGCGCTGCCGCCTGCCCGCCGAGCATCCGTGAGGCGAGGAAGACGCCAAGAGCCACAAGCACGACGACGACGGCGGCCACCACGGACATGACCACGCCGCGCGGGTAGCGGGGTTTCGCCCGACGGGGGCGCACTCTGGCGGCACGCTTGACCATCCGCTTCACCCCCTGCCAGCCCAGGTGCTTGTTTGGAGGCAGTATCTCAGAAGATCATCACGAGGAGAATGGCCAACATGGCCAACAGCGTCAGCCCAACCACGCCCACCATCACCGCGGCGGGCACGAGGCTGCGTGGTTGCGTGAGTTGCCCGGCAGGCGGGCCGCCCTGCTGCACGATGGCCGGCACGTTCGAGGCGGCTGCTGGCAGCTTCTCCATCACCGGCACCAGATCCCCCAACGTGCGGGCGTCATAGACGATGTCCATGGCCTCGGCGTACTCGTCGTGGGAGAGCCTGCCATCGGCGAACGCGTCATTGAGCCGAGCGGTGATGGAGGCACGTTCCGCCTCGTCCACCGGATCGCCGGGACGTTGCAGGTACTTCGAGCTGGGAGGGAGCGCCATGGGCACAATCATATGCGGCGCGAGGCGCCGATCAGTCTGACAACGGGCCGAACAGCTCACCCAGCCGCGAGGCACCGCCGTCGTGTTCCGTCAGCACCCACAGGCCGTGCTCAGTGATGGCCACGGTGTTCTCCCAGTGGGATCCGTTGGAGCCGTCGCGGCTGACGACGGTCCAGTCGTCGTCCAATTCCAGGGTTTGGTGGGTGCCTCGGGTGAGCATGGGTTCGATGGCGAGCGCCATGCCAACCGACAGCCTGGGCGTGGGACGACGGCGGTGCCAGTTGGGCACGTCCGGCTCCATGTGCATCTCGGAACCGATGCCGTGGCCGGTGTACTCGCGCAGCGTGCCGTAGCCCGCCCGCAGGCCCTTCACGTAGCCCTCGATGGCCTTGGAGATGTCGCCGATGCGGCCGCCGTCGCGCATCGCGAGCACGCCCGCCCAGAAGGCCTCGCGGGTGGCCGCGATCAGGGCCTCATCCGCCGGATCCGCATGACCATCCTCAGCGCCGACGATGACGGTGCGGGCGGCGTCTCCGTGCCAGCCTTCGACGATCGCGCCGAAGTCGATGGACACGACATCGCCCGGCTCCAAGACGCGTTCGCCGGGGATGCCGTGGACGAGTTCGTTGTTGGTGGAGATGCAGGCCACACCCGGGAAGGGGCTACCGTACTCCTCGCCATAACCAAGGAAGGACGACCGGGCGTTGTTGCGGGCCAGTACCTCACGGCCCACGGCGTCGACCTCAGCGGTGGTGACGCCGGGCCGCACAGCTGCCAGCATGGCGTCGAGGCCCTGAGCGACGACGAGCCCAGCGCGGCGCATCTTCCGCAGCTCAGCTGCAGATTTCAGTTCGATGATCACCGCTGGGCGATGTGTTCGTCCAGTTGGTCGAACATGCGCTGGCGCACCTCGTCGACCGTGCCGGTGCCCTCCAGATCAACCAGAAGGCCCTTGGATTCGTAGTGGAACAGCAGCGGTGCTGTCTGGCCCGCATAGACCTCCATGCGGCGCCGGATGGTGTCTGCGTTGTCGTCCGCCCGGCCCTGTTCCTCGGCGCGCGCCAGGAGGCGCTCCACGAGCACCTCGGGTTCTACGTGCAGGGAGACGACGGCGTCGAGCTTCTTGCCACGCTCCGCCAGGTAGCGGTCCAGGAAGAAGACCTGATGCATGGTGCGTGGGAAGCCGTCGAGCAGGAAGCCGGGTTCGCAATCCGGCTCCGCCAGCCTGTCACCGACGATGGCCTCGGTCATGTCATCAGGGACGTACTCCCCGGCGTCGATCATTTCCTTGACCTTGACGCCGAGTGGCGTCTGGTTGCGGATGTTGAAGCGGAAGATGTCCCCCGTTGAGATCGCGGGTACGCCATACCGCTCAGCCAGCGCAGTGGCCTGAGTTCCCTTGCCCGCACCGGGCGCACCCATGATCAGCAGTTTCACTTCAGGAAGCCCTCGTAGTTGCGCTGCTGGAGCTGGCTTTCAATCTTCTTGACCGTGTCGAGACCGACGCCGACGATGATGAGGATCGAGGTGCCACCGAACGGGAACGACTGCCCGGCACCCACCATGATGAAGGCGATGGTGGGGATGAGCGCGATGGTGGCCAGGTAGAGCGATCCCGGGGCGGTCAGGCGCGACAGGACGTAGGCGAGGTAGTTCTCGGTGGGCTTGCCTGCGCGAATGCCCGGGATGAACCCGCCGTACTTCTTCATGTTGTCCGAGACCTCTTCAGGGTTGAAGGTGATCGAGACGTAGAAGTAACAGAACGCGACGATGAGGACGAACTGCAAGATGTTGTACCACGGCGAGCTCAGGTCCTGACCACTCAGGTTGGTCTGGATCCACTGCGACACGGCGCTCTCCGGGCGGAACGTTGCCCACAGGACCGGCAGGTACAAGATCGAGGAGGCGAAGATCACGGGGATGACGCCAGACTGGTTGACCTTCAACGGGATGTAGGTGGTGGAGCCACCCACGAGGCGACGCCCCACCATGCGCTTGGCGTACTGCACCGGAATGCGGCGCTGCCCCTGCTCAATCCAGATGATGGCCAGCATCACCACAAGGCCGATGCCGGTGACGAGGAAGAACAGGACCCAGCCGGTGGCGCCCGGGTGGGAGGTCTTGATGGACCACAGACCCGTGGGGAAGCTGGCGATGATCTGCGTGAAGATCATGATGGACATGCCGTTGCCCACGCCGCGCTCGGTGATGAGCTCGCCCATCCACATGATGATGCCGGTGCCGGCGGTCATGACCATGACCATGGTGATCAGCGGGAACAGCTCGTGCGAGTACAGGATGCCGTCACAACCGTTGAGGAGCTGACCAGTGCGCGCCAGCGTCACGAACGCGGTGGCGTTGAGGATGGCAAGCACCAGAGTGAGGTAACGGGTGTACTCCGTGATCTTGGCCTGGCCCGAGGCGCCTTCCTTCTTGAGGGCTTCAAGCTTGGGGATGACCACGGTGAGCAGCTGGAAGATGATCGAGGAGGTGATGTAGGGCATGATGCCCAGCGCGAAGATCGTCAGCTGCAGGAGCGCACCACCGGAGAACAGGTTGATGATGCTGAAGACGCCGGCCATGTCGCTGCTGGCGGCCAGTGCCATACATTCGTCGATGCGCGCCATGTTCACGTTGGGAGATGGGATCGAGGACCCAAGTCTGAACACGGCAATGATGCCGAACGTGAAGAGCAGCTTCTTGCGAAGGTCTGGCGTCCTCAACGCGTTAGCCAAGGCGGAGATCATCCGACCCTACTTTCCGGTAGCAGAAAACATCTACCGCGCTCGAGGCACGGCAACCTAGGCAGCCTATCAAGGGTGGACCGCCCTCCAAAACTCTACCCACATCGGTGGAAGAGACTGAAAGCACCGCGGGGTGGCACCGGACGAACCGTAGCCACCCCGCGATTGCGTGTTGATACCGAATCAGAGTTCGGTGACGGAGCCGCCAGCGGCCTCGAGCTTCGCCTTCGCGGAGCCGGAGAACGCGTGAGCGGTCACGTTGAGGGCAACGCCAACCTCGCCGGTGCCGAGCACCTTGACCAGGTTGCCTGCGCGCACCGCGCCGGCCGCCACCAGCTCGTCGACGCCCACTTCGCCGCCCTTGGGGAAGAGCTCAGCGATGCGGCCGACATTGACGATCTGGTACTCGACGCGGAACGGGTTCTTGAAGCCCTTGAGCTTCGGGAGGCGCATGTGCAAAGGCATCTGGCCACCCTCGAAGTTCGCGGGAACGTTCTTGCGCGCGCCGGTGCCCTTGGTGCCGCGACCAGCGGTCTTACCCTTGGAGCCCTCACCACGGCCAACACGGGTCTTAGCCGTCTTGGCGCCGGGGGCGGGCTGCAGATGATGCAGTTTCAGCGCCATCTCACTTCACCTCTTCCACGGTGACCAGGTGAGCCACGGTACGGATCATGCCGAGCACCTCGGGACGATCCTCCCGCACCACCGAATCACCGATGCGCTTGAGTCCGAGCGTACGCAGCGTGTCGCGCTGGTACTGCTTGCCGCCGGCCACAGACTTGGCCTGCGTGATCTTCAGATCTGCCATCAGGAGGCCACCTCCTCAGTGGCGCGAGCCGCGCGGAGGAGAGCCGCCGGGGCGACGTCCTCGACCGGGAGACCGCGGCGCTTGGCCACGTCTTCCGGCTGCTCGAGCTGCTTGAGCGCAACCACGGTGGAGTGGACGACGTTGATGGCGTTCGGCGAGCCGAGCGACTTGGCGAGCACATCGTGCACGCCAGCGCACTCGAGCACGGCGCGCATGGCGCCACCGGCGATCACACCGGTACCAGGCGACGCGGGGCGCAGCAGCACGACGCCGCCGGCCTTCTCGCCCTGCACCGGGTGCGGGATGGTGCGCTGGATCAGCGGCACACGGAAGAAGGCCTTCTTGGCCTCTTCCACGCCCTTGGCAATGGCGGCGGGAACTTCCTTAGCCTTGCCGTAGCCGACACCGACCATGCCCTCGCCGTCACCGACGACGACCAGCGCGGTGAAGCTGAAGCGACGACCGCCCTGGACGACCTTGGCGACACGGTTGATCGCCACGACCTTCTCGAGGTACTTGTTTTCTTCCTTGGGAGCCTGCTGGCCACGACGATCGTCACGGCCACGACGCTCGCCCTGAGCACCACCACGGCGCTGCTGGGTTTCACTCATCGTGTTTCCCTATCCTTTCGTCGTTAGAAGCCGAGACCGGCCTCGCGGGCGGCGTCGGCCAGAGCCGCGATCCGCCCGTGGTACTTGTTGCCGGCGCGGTCAAAGACGACGTTCTCAACGCCGGCGGCCTTCGCGCGCTCAGCAATGAGGGTGCCGACCTTTGCGGCCTTCTCCGACTTGTCCGCCTCGACGGAACGCAGATCGGCTTCCATGGTGGAGGCCGAGGCGAGCGTCTTGCCGGCACGGTCGTCGATCACCTGCACGAACACGTGACGTGCCGAGCGGGTGACGACCATGCGGGGACGATCGGGCGAACCGTTGATCTTCTTGCGGGCACGCAGCTGGCGACGGGCGCGCGAAGCGCTCTTCGCGGACAGCGTCTTGTTGGTCCTGATCGAAATGGCCATGGTTACTTACCAGCCTTTCCAGCCTTGCGGCGGACGTGCTCGCCCGCGTAGCGGACACCCTTGCCCTTGTAGGGCTCGGGCTTGCGGAGCTTGCGGATGTTGGCCGCAATCTCACCGACGACCTGCTTGTCAATGCCCTTGACGGTCAGCTTGGTGGGAGTTTCGACCACGAACTCGACGCCTTCGGGGGCGTCAATGATCACCGGGTGCGAGAAGCCGAGCGCGAACTCGAGCTGCTTCGGGCCCTTGGGGATCACACGGTAACCCACGCCGACGATTTCGAGCTTCTTCTCGTAGCCCTCGGTCACGCCCACGATCATGTTGTGGACCAGGGTGCGGGTCAGGCCGTGGAGGGAACGCGACTCACGCTCGTCGTTGGGACGGGTGACTTCGAGCTGGCCCTCGTCGTTCTTGCCAATGCTCAGCGGCTCAGCCACGGTCAGCGACAGCGACCCCTTGGGGCCCTTGACGTCGACCTGCTGGCCGTCGACCTTGACGTCGACACCGGACGGGACGGTAATGGGCATCCTGCCAATACGCGACATATCTGTTTCTCCTTACCTTCGCCCGGTCACCAGACGTAGGCGAGAACTTCGCCGCCGATGGACTTTGCCTTCGCGTCACGGTCGGTCAGCAGACCCTGCGACGTCGAGATGATGGCGATACCCAGACCGCCGAGCACCTTGGGGAGCTCGGTGGACTTCGCGTAGACGCGAAGGCCCGGCTTCGACACGCGCTTGAGCCCCGCAATGGAGCGCTCACGGGAGTCGCCGTACTTCAGCGTCACCTTCAGAACCTTGCCGACCTGGCCTTCGACCTCGGTCAGTTCGTAATCAGTGATGTAGCCGTTCTTCTTGAGGATCTCAGCGATGCCCACCTTGATCTTCGACGACGGCATGGACGTGGAGTCCTGGTACGCCTGGTTGGCGTTACGCAGACGCGTCAGCATGTCTGCGATCGGATCAGTCATCGTCATGACTTTTGCCTCTTTCTCACACCGGTTTCCGGTTGTCCGGACCTGGTGTTAGTTGGTTTTCAGTAGGTGGTTCTCGTCACCAGGACGACTTGGTCACGCCAGGGAGCTGGCCAGCGTGGGCCATCTCGCGCAGGCAGACGCGGCACAGACCAAACTTGCGGTAGACCGACTTGGGCCGGCCGCACTTCTGGCAGCGGGTGTAGGCGCGCACCGCAAACTTGGGCTTGCGGGACTGCTTGACCTTGAGTGCTGTCTTTGCCATCTACTTACTCACTTCTTCTTCTTGGCGTAGAACGCAGGACCACGCTTGATCTTCTGCTTCTTCGGATCGTCCTGGGCCTTGAAGGGGAAGCCGAGGTGCTTGAGCAACGCGCGGCCCTCTTCGTCGTTGGCAGCCGACGTCACGAAGGTGATGTCCATGCCGCGAACGCGGTCGATCTTGTCCTGATCGATTTCGAGGAACATGACCTGCTCCGAGAGACCGAACGTGTAGTTGCCGTTGCCGTCGAACTGGTTGCCATTGAGGCCACGGAAGTCGCGGATACGGGGCAGAGCAAGCGTGAGCAGACGGTCAGCGAACTCCCACATGCGGTCACCGCGGAGGGTGACGTGGGCGCCGATCGGCATTCCTTCGCGCAGCTTGAACTGTGCGATGGACTTGCGGGCCTTGGTGACGGTGGGCTTCTGACCGGTGATCTGGGTGAGGTCGCGCACGGCGCCCTCGATGATCTTCGAGTCACGTGCGGCTTCGCCGACACCCATGTTGACCACGATCTTGACCAGACCGGGGATCTGCATGACGTTGCCGTACTCGAACTCCTTCTGGAGCGCGGGCACGATGTCCTGACGGTACTTGGCCTTCAGGCGCGGCATCGTCTTGGTTTCAGCGGTGGCGGTCATCAGATCTCCTCCCCCGTCTTGCGGGCGATGCGCACGGAGCGCTCAGCCTTGTACTCGGAGCCGTCGGGGCGGCGCTTGGTCACTTCGACGCGCTTGTAACCCACGCGGGTGGGCACGTCCTTCTTGCCGTCGACGTCCACCACGAGCTGCACGTTGCTGGCGTGGATGGGGGCCTCGACGTTGATGATGCCACCCTCGACCTTGCGGCCGGTGGGGGTCTGCGACTCACGACGGTGCTTCTTGACGAGGTTGACACCCTGCACGGTCACGCGCTGGTTGGCCGGGTCAACTGCGATGACCTCGGCGACAACGCCCTTGTCCACACCGGACAGGACCTTGACGCGGTCACCCTTCTTGATGTGCAGCGAACGCATGATCAGATCACCTCCGGGGCGAGCGAGATGATTCGCATGTACTTCTTGTCGCGCAGCTCACGGGCCACAGGGCCGAAGATGCGCGTGCCGCGGGGCTCACCGTTGGCGTTGAGGATGACGGCCGCGTTCTCATCGAATTTGATGTAGGAACCATCCGCACGACGGCGTTCCTTGGCCGTACGGACGATGACCGCCTTGACGATGTCGCCCTTCTTGACGTTGCCGCCAGGAATTGCGTCCTTGACGGTGGCGACAATGGTGTCGCCGAGGAATGCGTAGCGGCGTCCGGTACCACCGAGCACACGAATGCAAAGGATTTCCTTTGCACCAGTGTTGTCGGCGACCTTCAGCCGCGACTCCTGCTGGATCATTGAATTTCTCCTTGCTCCACCGGTTCCCGATAAAAGGCCTTGTGAAACTAGAAACGAACCCCCTGGATTTTGCCAGGAGGCAACCTCCAGCTCGAGAGAGAGGAGGCCATGGCGAAGCCCGGGAAAGGTCCTCCCGAAGGAGCACAGACCCAAGGCAACCTGATTAGTCTAGCGGCTGCTGCCCAGCGCGCGAAATCGCCTGGAAGTAGCCCTCACTGGCGAGGCTCGACCTGGATCATCTCGGTGCCCGCGCCGTCGAACGTGACTGTGCCAGCACCTCGGCCGTAGTCGTCGCCCTCCACCTCAATGTCGATCTCCCCCATGTCGAGGTCGACGCGCAGGACCTTCTGACCACCCAACGCCTCCAAGGCCATCCGCTGCATCTCATCGATGTTGAGCCGCTGCAGCGTGGCAACATCAATCTCTGGGCGGTCATCGGCTGGGCCTGAGGGGTACTCACGGAAGTTGGACTCAACGACGATGTAGTCCTCGAGCGAGGGGTCATCCAGGCGGCGGTAGCGCACGCTCATGGACGGCTCAATCAAGTTGTGGAAATGAATCCGCACCACGCGCTCGTAGCCCTTGTCCTGCAGCCACCCGATGGCGCTGACCAACAGCTTGCCGGCATCCGAAGTGACCGGCCCCGTGATGGGGCCGACGGTGGGGTTGGCGGCTGTGGGCTCCGCTTCGAGGGTGGGCCCCGTCGGAGAGGGTTCCGGGGCCGGCGTCTCCACCGGCGCCGGCGCGGCGGCAGACGGGGGCGGCAGGGCGGGGACTGGGGCCGGCTCAACGGGGGAAGGCATCAAGAAGCCTTCGATCCGGGGCCACAACAGCACCCCCGCACCGGTGAGCGCCGCCACGCCCACCGCGGTGAGCAACCCGCGTCGCCCGGTTTGCCCGGTGGGTGCCACTTGCTGCCCCGGGAGATCGCGCACCACAGCATCCAGATCTCGATAGGTCTTGGCTTCGGAGATTTGCTGGAGCCTGACATCCATTTCCGCGGTGTCGATCCGACCCTCCGCGTAGGCTTCCTTCAGGATGTCGAAGTAGCGTTCCCTGTCCGCGTGAGAGGCACGAATGTCGTTCACGACCCCCAGCATGCCCTACCCGCGGTGCACAACCGCATCCAGTCTCAGCGGCTATTCACTGCGCAGGGCCTCAACCGGGTCCTTCCGGGAAGCGGACGAGGCAGGCAGCAACCCTGCCAGGGAGGTCAGCGCCATGCTGATCACCACGAGCACCACGGCTGCCTGCCACGGCAGGATCGCGACGTTGGGCACGTCGAAGCGG
Source organism: Propionibacteriaceae bacterium (assembly GCA_030538315.1). Lineage (GTDB taxonomy): Bacteria > Actinomycetota > Actinomycetes > Propionibacteriales > Propionibacteriaceae > Arachnia. The sequence continues at coordinate 5,621 of JAUNUF010000053.1, read as the reverse complement.
GCCTCGACGATGGCGTTGGCCGGGATGGTCAGCAGCGCCGTGATGATGACGCCAAGCAGGCCCGCCACGAAGCCGACGATGAGGGTCTCGGCATTGAAGACCCGGCGAATGTCGCGCTTGCTGGCGCCCACGGCGCGGAGGATGCCGATCTCCTTCTTGCGTTCCAGCACCGAGATGTAGGTGATGACGCCGATCATGATCGAGGACACGATGAGGGAGATGGCCACGAAGGCGATGAGCACGTAGCTGATGGTGTTGATGATGTCGGTCACCGATGTCATCAAGGCGCCCACCAGATCGGAGTAGGTGATGACCTGCTCCTCCTTGCCGTCTGCCCGCATCCGGTCGTTGTAGTTGTCCAGCAACTGGGTGACCTGCGCCTTGGACTCAAAATCAATCGGATAGATGTTGATCAGCGATGGGCTGTCTTCAGATGCGTAGCCGAGCGTGCGGAGGTTGGCCTCATACGTGGTGGCACGTGTGGAGGCCATCGACATCAGCAGCTGGGTCAGCTCCTCTTGGGATTTGTTCATGTTGAAGGCCGCCATGAAGGCGTCCTGATCCACGCTCATCGCCTCCCGCAGCCCGTCCGCCATGCCGGCCATGGAGGATTCGAGCGCCCCGCCCAACTGCGAGGAGATCGTGGCACTCAGCTGCTGGGAGAGGTCGCCCATGTAGATCCGCATGACCTGTTCCATGTAGGAGCCCAACTCCGCCTGCAGCTGTTGGCCAAGCTGGCGCTGCATCGCGTCCATGTCCACCGCGCCCATCGCTGCGCTCATGACCTGTTCCATCAGCGCCCCCTGCTGCTCAGCCAGGAAGACCTGGACGTTGCCCGTGACGTCTGCAGGGTCCAGCTCCCGCTCTGAGGCCCAAGTGAGATAGGCCGTCATCTGCTCCTCGATCGCCTCTCGGGCGCTCTGCAGATCTGCCACGAGGGTGGCGAACAGCGCCTCCGCCTCGCCGGAGGCGAGGAACGCAGGCAGCGTCGTGGGAAGGTTGGCCGGGTCAAGGTCGTTGGCCGCGGCGTAGGCGTTGTACGCCTCCACGAAGGCCGGGCCCTGCGCCAGGATGGCGTCCACGTCGAGCTGGGGCAGGTCGAGCGCCGGCAACTCCGCGTTGGCGAGCAGGTCTGACAGCTCTGGTGTCGCCGGCATGAGTGAGGCAGGGTCGAATGCCGCCATCAGGGAGCTGAGGTCCAGCGGCGGCATCTTGGACTGATCGATGCTGATCGCCGACATGTCCAAATCCAGATCCATGCCGCTCAGATCCGGTTGGAGCTTCGACTGGTCCACCGTGAACGCCTTCGCGATGGCGTCCTCATCGATGGTGAACAGTTGCGTCATGTCGAACTCTTCGGGCGCGCTCCTGTCCGAAAAACTGCGTCCGGTGAACACGTTGATGGTGGGATCTGCCACCTGCTGCTTGACGATGGCCTCCTGCGCGGCCATGTCCATGAGGTGATGGGTGAGTGCCCGCGTGTAGTAGATGCCAGGGCTGAGCGTGGCGTTGCCCTCCCCCGTCGGCCGCACGATGCCCACCACATCGAGTTGCACGCCGTCGCGCACAAGGTTGGAGACGTGGGTGTCGTCTTCGCTCTTGTCTGTCCAGACATCGAAATCCGCGTCGTAGACGTAGTAATCCGACGGGTTGACCACCGTGAAGCTGACATCCATGACGTCGTCGTAGGAGAATTCCTGGGTCTCCGCAGGGACGTCGACCTCCTCCTCGGCCATCATCTGGCGGATCATCTCATCGAGTTCTTCAGGATCCATCAGACCCATGGCGTAGAGCGCGAGATCGCTGATCCCGCCGGAGGCGGTGAGCACCACGACGGTCTCGTCATGGGACGTGGGCCAGCGGCCCTCCAGCACCTCATACTGTTCGTCGACCAGGGACAGGTCCTCCACCAGTTCCGCGAAGGCGCTCGTGCGCATCCCCGCGGCCATGGAACTGGCACCGGGTGGCGGCTGGAATCCCAGCGCTGCCAGCGCCGGATCAGGGTTCACCTGGCGGGGGCCGTTGGTCAGAGCGCTGGAATACACGTGGGGCGTGACGTCGTAGGAGTACTCGACGGCGGTGACCAGGTCGTCGATTTCCCCACCGTCGTCATCAAGGTAGGTCTTCAAGGAGGCCAGGTCGTTGGTGCCGACGCTGGAGAACATGTTGGCCATGAGCGGCACCTCACGCACCGTGCCGGTGTTTCCTCCGTCTCCGTGCACCTCCCCCATGAGCCCCGACGAGGCCGCGAGCATGGCGGTCATGTCGAAGCCCTGCGATTGGATGGTGAGGGGGTATTGGGAGAGCGTGTCCTCCTCCACGCCCTTGATGTAGGCGTTGACGCCGTTGGCCAGCGCGAGGATGGCGGCGATGCCGATGATCCCGATGCTGCCGGCGAACGACGTCATCAGCGTGCGGCCCTTCTTCGTCATCAGGTTGTTGAAGGACAATGCGATGGCGGTGAGGAATCCCATGCTGGTGCGGCGGGCGCGGCCCTCATCCCGGAGTTCTTCAGCATCAGGAAGATAGGGATCCGTGTCCTCGACGACGCGGCCGTCGCTGAGGTGCACGATCCGCGTGGCGTACTCATCTGCCAGTTCGGGGTTGTGGGTCACCATGATGACCAAGCGGTCTTGGGCAATGCTGGTGAGCAGCCCCATGATCTGGATGCTGGTGGTGGAATCCAGTGCGCCCGTGGGCTCGTCCGCCAGCAGGATCTCCGGGTCGTTGATGAGGGCGCGCGCGATGGCCACGCGCTGCATCTGCCCACCGGAGAGTTGGTTGGGGCGCTTGTGGGCGTGCTCCTTCAGGCCCACCTCATCGAGGGCCGCCATGGCCCGCTGCCGCCGCTCCGCCCGCGAGACGCCGGCCAGCGTCAGCGCAATCTCGACGTTGGCCAGCACGCTCTGGTGCGGGATGAGGTTGTAGCTCTGGAACACGAAGCCGACGCGGTTGTTGCGGTAGGTGTCCCAATCCCGGTCCTGGTACTGCTCCGTGGAGACGCCATCGATGACCAGATCGCCCGAGTCGTATTGATCCAGCCCACCCACGAGGTTGAGCATCGTTGTCTTGCCCGAGCCTGAGGGGCCGAGCACGGCCACGAACTCATTGGCGCGAAAGGCGATCGAGACGTCGTCCAGGGCAACCTGCGTGAAGTCACCCGTGGTGTACGCCTTGCGCACATTCCGCAGCTCGAGCATGACCGCCTTCCTTGGATCTCCCAAGGCCAAGTGTCTCATCCCAACCAAACGAGGTTATCCACAGGTCACGCACCTCGTGGTGATTCCGGCCCGCAACTGGCCACAGTGGTGATGAGAGCACTTATCCCTGGAGTTGACCCATGACCTGGAAACCATTCATCGCTGCCATGATCGCCTTCTTGGCCGTCTCACTGTTCATCCCTACCGCACAGGCCCGCCCACAGGACGGCCACTTGGTGGGCTCTGGCCACATGGTGCCGCTCCCCCGCACCGGCACCAACTGGTACGGGGCCTATCACGTCGAGAACACCACTGCCTACTGCGCGGATCTGATGGCGCACGGCCCGAGCAGGGCCACGGCCTGGACGGAGGCCCCGGTTGGGAGCCCACTGCAGAAGCAGAACAGCGCCTCCCTGGGCGCCCATGGCGGCGGGCCGAACACCGCCACTGACCGCGAGTTGGCGGAGATCGCCTGGGTGCTCACCACCACGGGCGCGGCCCCTTCGTCAGATGTCGGCGCCGCAGTGGAGCACTTCGTCCGGCTCCGCACCATCGACGGCGACGCCCAGGTCGCCCGTGAGAAGGAGCGCTGGGCGGCCGTGGTGAAGAAGCACCCTCAAGCGCAGGGGCTCTTCACCTCGCTCACCGCAGAAGCAGCGAAGTACGCCGGCCCGTACCGCATCGAGTTCAACTGGCAGCGGCGCCCATCCACCGCTGACCCCACAGGTCACGTGATCGTTGCCGTCCGTGCCCACTCGGGCGTCGAGGTGCCCAACGTCGCACTCACCGCAGCGGGCGAGGGCGCTCTCCAGATCACCGAGGCCCCCGCCTCCACCGGCGCAAGCGGCGCCGCTCACATTCGTGTGGCGCTGCCACAGCCGCAGGAAGAGCGGGTCTCCGGTGCGTTGGCAGTGCAGGTCCGCGGGTTGCCCGGCTCAGAGCCCCGCGTCTTCATCCCGCAGCCGGCCACGGTGCAGCGCCTCCTGGCCGCACCAGCGCTCGTCACCCTCAACGGCTCCGTTTCCGCGGCATTGGCCCCCGAGATCTTCCATCCTGCGGTCAGCACCCGCACCAGGGATGTCATTGCAGAGGCGGGCGCCCCCGCGGTGGACATCGTCACCTTGACGGGCGGCAAGCCTGGCGCTGATTTCAGCGGCACGAGCACCCTGTACGGGCCTTTCGCCTCGCTCGCGGAACTCTCGAACGCACCTCGGGATGCCCGGCCCGTCGTCGGCGTCGCAGAGTTCGCTGGTTCCTTCGATGCCGGCGGCAACGCAGAGGTTCACACCACGGAACTCGCATTCCCCGCGCCCGGCTACTACACCTGGGTGGAGGCCCTCGACGCCCGCCCAGCAGTCGTGCCGCCCACCGAACCCACCTGGCCGCAGGTACCAGAGACCAGTGTCGTGCTGGGCCCGGAGATCACCACGGCACTCACTGCGGATGGCGCCGCTGGCACCGCCCGGGTGGGAGCCCGGTTGGCGGACAGCCTGACGCTGACGGGAGTGCCACCATCCAGGGAGGTGCCTGGCTCTGACGCGTTGCTGCAGGTGACAGTCTCCGGCCGCATCGCCGGGCCCGTCTCGCCTGGCAACACCGGAACTGGGGCATCATGCGAGGCCGCCTCGTGGGCAGGGGCACCCACGTTCGCCGAATACAAGGACGTGCCATGGGAGGGCACCGGGCTCACCGGCCTGGCCAGTTCCACCCCCACCGCACCGGGGTGCTATTCCGCGGAGGCGGTGGTGGAGATCCGGCACGAAGGCCGCGTGGTGAGCACCACGACACACGCTCTGGGGATCCCTGAGCAGACGGTGCTGCTGGCACCGCCTCCGGTCGAAGAGCCTGAGCCCACGCCCACGCCCACGCCGGAACCTACTCCCAAGCCAACTCCCACGCCGACGCCAACGCCGGTGACCAAGGAAACCCCGGAGCCCAAGGAAACACCCACCCCAACACCACAGCGCACACGCCCCGGCCCTCCGGGCACCGGCCGCTGACGAGCCTCACAGCAAACGCCGAGTGGCGGCCCCCCCCACCCGGGGGGGGCCCCGGGGGGGGCTGGGGCCGGGGGCCCGGCGCGCGGGGGGCCGGGGCGGGCCCGCCACGGCCGTCATCACCGGCGCGTTCGGGCCGGATGCGGGGATGCGCGCCTCGATCGCGACGCTGCGCGCCGCGGTGCGCGACCTGATGGAGAGCGGGGAAGAGTTCCGCACCGCCCAGTAGGTACACGACCTCCTGCGCGAGCAGGGCGCCAAGGTGGGGCTGGCCACGGTGTACCGCGCGCTGCAGGCGATGGCTGAGGCCGACGAAGTGGACGTGCTGCGCACCCCCGAGGGCGAGGCCGCCTACCGCAAGTGTTCGTCCGGCCACCACCACCATCTGGTGTGCCGCTCCTGCGGCTACTCGATCGAGATCCAG
>JAUNUF010000052.1:5975-18440 GCA_030538315.1 Propionibacteriaceae bacterium | reverse complement strand
CGGCCGCGGCTGTGTCACCAAAGTGACTACCAGTAAGACCACTACGTTCACCGCGGAGCACGTAAGCAGATACCCCGCAACGTCTTCAGGTCTAGTCAGGAAGAAAATGACCATCTGGCCAACCAGGACGCCGACTAACACTCTCCAGGCAAGAGCAAAACCCCTATACCGCATCACGTCGAGGCCTCCAGAGCAAGAAGTTTGATCAGCACAATTCGCTCATCAGGAAGGACGGCAGGTAAATCCGTAGCGTCTTCCTGCTAGGGCAGATCCCCTCTGCTTTAGCGACGGTGATGATCGTCGTTGCGATGCCAGCAGCGATGGGGTTCTTACAGATGCTAGAGCCACCGATTTCAGGGCAAGACCCCCGGAGGGTAGATAACCCGATGTCCTCTGAGCCGCGTGAGGTCTACCTCCAGCGCGGCCGCGAGCGCCAAGAACGGATCCGCGCTTTAAAGGACTAGGCGAGTGGAGCGCTCCCCCTTGGTCCGGTTGAGCGCCACACCATCACGGCTTTGATCCTGAAAGGGACGGTGGCTAACCAAAACAATGGGTGGACGATCACTGCGCAGATACAAGCGGCAACTAGGCCACTCAGGAAAAATGCGACCTCACTGAGCCGTCGTCTGGTGCTCACTCGATCTTGCATGATCCGTAGAGACCAATTGCGTTGAGGATCCAAGACGCGGCCACCCATCCGACTTTGACGCCTCCAGCGGTGAAGATCCCGATGACTCCGCTCGCTACCGCAGCGACGCAATACCAGTTCGGGTTGCCCCCCACGTAGGGCCTCCCGCTGGAATCCGTACTTACCTTTCCGATGACCTTGCCGTCCTGAACGATATTCACGCTTGCGTTTCGGCAGTACCGAATGTTGAACTCCACTGCAGAGCCACCCGCGAAGTAGCAGTGATACCGGATCACGCCTTCACTTGGCCCTAGCGGGACGATGTTTCCATCACTGACCGCCTCTTCAACTACGACGGCGCTTACTGCTGATTCCAACACCGAAGCGTGTGCCGACGGAGTGAGGCCTGGGCCAGCGATAAGGATCATCACTACGCCTGAGACCAGCCAGCGAAGGTAGGACTTTGAAGTCTTCATTGAGCATGTCTCCTCTCGTCGTTGAGATGCTTCAATCCTTCCATACAAAGTTGGATCTCGCAGTCAGTTCCTAGAAACACTGTTCTCTCAGCTCCAGCGTTGGTGTGCGGCTTGCCTGGAGCTGATGCCGGCGGCCTCGGTCGAGTCTGCGATCTGCTCCCATGTCCAGCCCTGTTCGCGCATCACCGCGCTCCTGCTCTTCCTTGGCTGGGAAGCACTCGGCATTGCATTCGGCCCCGGATACGCCGACTACCAAGCTATCTGGGACCACATCGACAGCGACCAGAGAAAGGGGCAAACCAGGCGCGGGCCTGACGAGGGAGAGAGTGGACCAGATCCGGTGGCTAACGATGAGCTGGCGGTTGAGGCAGACTTTCCCTCCCCCTCAACCCCTACCCGGGTCGAGGGGGAGGGTAAACCTAGCCTGGCTAGGGTGTTTGTCGCCGCCGGGCGGTACGTGCCGTAGAAGAGGAGCGTCTCGTGGAAGATCGCGCCCAGCGCCAGCAGCGTGAGCGCGATCATCGCGCCGATCAGCAGGCGTCCTCCCGCATGAGGCGCCCCGCGACCCCACGTGACCCGGTGGGCGATGATCCCGTGACGGGCGTGTTCCCCGAGGCGGTCCGAGGCCACCCGTTTCAGCGACCGCGAGGCAGGCACCAACGGTCTGGAGCGGCGCCGAGCGCCTGCGCGGCCTCCTCCGGGCTGGGCAGGTAGTACAGGGCCAAGGATTCAAGGATGCGGAACGTGCGTTCCAGCGCCGCCGCGCGTTCTCCTTCGGTGGCCGCGCGCTGCGCCAGCCGGGCGGATTTCGCGGCGCGTGCGGCGTCCTGGCGGGCCGTGTGTGGCAGATGGGACAGGCCGACGGATTCTGCGTGCTGGCGGGCGGCAGCGAACGCCAACTCGATTTCGTGGGCCAGCCGGATCGCCGCCTCGGGAGGGAGATTGCCTGAATCCCACTGCGCCAACAGCACCGTGAATTCGCGGGTGGTGTGGACGGCGGGGTCGAACAGGGCGGAACGCTCGATGCGGTAGGCCACATCGAGCAGCAACGCGCCGTACTGCTCCTTCACCACGTCGACCCGGCGCTGCGCCGCCGCCAAGGTGCCGGGCGGGGCCACGTGGGTCAGCGCCAGCGACGAGGGCTCCAGTGCCGGCAACTCGGCAATTCGTTCCAAGACGTGTTTGCGGGAGTAGGGCTCCTTGTTGCCGGGGCGGTGGATGGCAGTGGGGGAGCTGATGCCGCTGGTCAACGCGAATCCAACCAAGCCTGCGAACACGCAGAAGGCAGCCACCAACAACTGATTCATCGAGAAGCTGATCCAGCCCACAAGGCCCAGGCCAATGACCAGCGCAATCCGGATTGCGATGTCGCGTGCCGTGACGGTTCGCGCCCAGCGGATCCCCGGCGTGATGAGCACCCGGGAGACGGTGAACTCGCAGTGTTCCTGCACGAAGTCGTCGAGCCGCTGCCACCCAGGGGCGGCAGCCTTCTCGGGCTGGTCTTTGCTCCCCAGCGGGCCGAACCGGACGCTCACCTGGAATTCCGATCCGGTGACCTCCAGTGCGTACAGCTTTGCGGTTTCCGGATCCGTGCCGTCGTCCGCCGCCACCAGTACCTGTCCCACCGCGTCGCGCAGCCGCATGTCGGTACGGCCGCCCAGCCAGATGCGGCGCCGGGACGGATGGCTCAGCCGGATCGAATCCGGCACCTCGGACGTCATGAACCCGCCTCGCCGTGGCCGGATGAGCCGATCATGCGGGGGGCTTCGGCCGGAGCCGGGAGGTAGTACAGCGCGAGGGAATCCAGCAAGCGAGTGACTTGCATCAGCGCGGCCTCGCGCTCGCCCTCTGTGGCGGCCGAGCGCGCCAGCATCGCAGCCTTCATCGCCCGGCGTGCGTCGGGGCGGGCCGTGGTGGGGAGGTGGGCCAAGCCTACCGTTGCAGCATGATCCTGCGCGGTCCGAAACGCCAGTTCCACCTCGTGCGAGAGCCGCTCCAAGGCCCCGGGGCTGGCCTGCCGGTGCTCGTCCTCCCACCTCATCAGCATGAGGTTGAGGTGCTTGGTGGTGGGCACGCTGGTGTCGAAGAGCGCGGAGTGCTCGATGCGGAACACGATGTCCGTGGTCAGCGCCCCCAGCTGTTGCTGCACCGCCGCCACTCGGGCGTGGGCAGAGGTCGACGCTGGGCCGCCGTCGACTGTGCCGACGCTGAGCCGCGCCAGGATCTGGCTGGTCCCGAACACCTCAGGCGAGCCCTGTGCCTGCCGCACAGCGGTGAGCTCCGACGAGTTGAACCGCGACCCCCACCGGATGCCCGGCACCACCAGAACATTCTCGACGGTGCCCCCACCCAACTGTTCAGTCACCAGGTCGTTGACCCGCAGCCAGGTGGGCACCGTCGTGTTCCGAGGCGCCTGGGCCTCTCCCAGGGTCGCGTAGGCGACCCCCAGCCTGGGAGCGCCGGAGAACATGGCCGCGATGCTCTTGGCCCGGGTGATCTGGAGTGCCAGCACCAGATCACCCGCCGTTCGGCCGCGGGCAGAGACGACCACGCTCAGCCCGCGCAGCCGCTCAAGCGGCGCGTCGACGGCGATGAGCGTCCACGGAGCGAGCTGGGCCATGGCCCCAGTTTAGGGCTGGGATCAGCCGCGGCCGTGCGGGGTGTCCCACCCGCTCAGATCCGGGCCCTTGGGCACGATGCTCAGCGGATTGAGGTCCGTGTGCACGATGTAGTAGTGGTCCTTGATCTGCTCGAAGTCCACGTTGTTGCCGAAGCCAGGGGTCTGGTAGAGATCCCGCGCGTAGCCCCACAGATTGGGCATCTCGCTCAGCTTGTTGCGGTTGGTCTTGAAGTGGTTGTGGTAGACCGAATCCCAGCGCACCAGCGTGGTGAACAGACGGATATCGGCCTCGGTGATCTGATCGCCCATCAGGTAGCGACGGGTGGCCAGGCGCTCCTCGAGCCAGTCCATGGCGGTCCAGAGGCGGTCATAGGCGGCGTCGTAGGCCTCCTGCGAGCCGGCGAAGCCACAGCGGTACACGCCGTTGTTGACCTCGGTGTAGATCCGCTGCATGACCTCTTCCATCTCTTCGCGGAGCTCATCCGGCCAGAGGTTGGGGGCGTCAGCCTTGTGGTACTGCTTCCACTCGAAGTAGAAGTCCTCAGTGATCTGCGGGAAGTTATTGGTGACCACCTCGCCAGTGGTCTCGTCGACGATGGCCGGCACGGTGATGCCGCGTGGGTAGCCGGGGAAACGCTTCTCGTAGGCGTCCTTCAGCTTGGCGATGCCCAGGACGGGATCCACGCCGTCGGGGTCAAGGTCGAAGGTCCACGAATCGGCATCGTGGGTGGGACCGGGGTTGCCCATGGAGATGACATCCTCCAGGCCCAGCAGTTCGCGCACGATGATGGCGCGGTTGGCCCACGGACAGGCGTAGGCGGCGATCAGACGGTAGCGGTTGGGGACCACCGGGTAGTCATCCGTGTCCTCGCGGGGCTCGGCGACGATCCGGGTCTCGATGTAGCGGGTATCGCGGCTGAACTCCTTGCCCTTGGAGGAGTAGACACCGCCCTTGGAGTGCTCTGCTTGTTCGCTCATGCCTCCACTATAGTTGAGGATTCAACAATTTCCTAGCCGGAAGGTGGAGAAATCTCCTTCCGGCCCGCCAACGCGGCAGGCAGGTAGTGCAGTGCAAGCGATTCCAGGATGCGCACCACCTGCTCCTGCGCGGCGATGCGTTCACCCTCCGACGACGCGCGCTCGGCCAGGCGGGCGGCCTTCGCAGCGCGGCGGGCGTCGGCCTCCTTCGCGCCCGGCAGGTGGCTGAAGCCCACCGTCTCCGCGTGGTCGCGGGCCACGGCGTAGGCGATCTCGACCTCCGAGGCCAGCGCGTCGAGCTCCTTCATCGCCAGCAGATCCGCCTCGTTCTGCCACCGCACCAGGGCCACCTCGAGCGCCTGCGTGGTGGGCACCGCCGGGTCGAAGAGCGCGGAGTTCTCGATGCGGTAGGCGACATCCAGCTTCAGCGCGGTGTACTCGTCGACGACGGCCTGAGCTCGGTCAAGAATCGCCTCCCGGCGGACCTCGGACAGTTGGGTCTCGGGCCGCTCACCGCGCAGCCGGGCGCGCACGTACTCCAGCAGGTTGCTGCCGTCGAGATGCAGGGAGCCGGCGGTGGCGATGACGGCTGGCCGGTTCCGGAAGAGGGTGGAGCGCTTGCGCACCGGGGGGATGGCGACGACGCGGTATCGCCCGGGGAATCCGAGCAACTTGGCGACATCTGCCACCCGATGGACCGGCTCCGGGGTGATCCAGGCGGTGCCTTCCAGGCTGGGCAGCACGGTGTACATCACCGCGAGTTCGGCAGGCAGCGTGTCCCCGACGTTGGTGTAGCGGGCCCGCACTGTCACCACCACGCCGCGTCGCTCGTTGAGATAGAGCAGCGTCTCTGTGCCGGCCAGCAGGCGCAGCGGGATCGTGAGGTCCACCTCCTGCCAGTACGGCAGCGCCACGCTAGCCATCCTCGGCCAGCCGCCTTCCCGGCAGTTCCAGCAGGCGGCGGCCCTCGATCATCTCCTGTGCCTCACGCGGGTTGGGCAGGTAGTAGATGGCCAGATCGGAGAGGATCTCGATCACCTGCGTGAGCGCCGCCTTGCGCTCGCCAGCGCTGTCCGTGCTTGCCGCCAGCCGGACTGCCTTCAGCGCCCGCCCCGCGGGTTCCCGCGCCTCGACGGGGAGGTAGCCCATCCCGGCGGCTTCGGCCTCCGCTCGGGCCGCTTCGAACTTCACCCGTACCTCGGCCGCGAGTGTGCCCAACTCCTGGCCGGTCAGGGTGGTGACACCGGTGTCCCACGAGATCAGCGCAGCGGTGAACGCCCTGGCGGCTGGGAACGCGGGGTCGAACAGCGCGGGGTTCTCGATCCGGTAGACCAGATCAGACAGGAGCGCACCGTATTCCTCCTTGACGCCGTTGACCAGGGCGGTGGCCGCCTCGGCGTGCGGCCGCTCGTCGAAGACCTGCTCCAGCGCGTGAATGCCGCCCTGGGTGGCGTAGACGAAGTGGTGCCAGGCCCAGTGGCGTGGCCAGCCGAAGATCGTCCACGCCTGCACGCCCAGCATCAGGGCCATCAACAGCGCCACCCACGCCCCGGCGATGGTGGACATCCCCAGCAGGATCATCAGCGGCGGCAGCACCACAAACGGGGTGGCCCGAAGGAGGCCCCAGCCCGGATTGTGGCGGTCCTGCACCTCGCCCGTCGGGAGTGAGAACAGTCGCTCGGCGCGCTGGGGCAGTTGGCGCACCACCAGGTCGCCCACCTCCGTGCGTGGGTCCACCCTCTTGAGGTAGGTGGACTTCCTGCCGCGAAGATGTGAGAGGCGGAGATCCAGCTGGCCTGGATGACTGCGCACCGGCTCCACCACCACGCCCCAGCCGTCGGTGAGTTCCACCACGGCTGGGCTCTGGAGTTGGCCCACGGGGGTGCTGAAGGGGATGGGCTGGAGGTTGAGAGGATCCGTCATGGTCGGCCGTCCGTGATCTGCAGATGATCCGGGTGCGGGAGGTAGTACAGCGCCAGGGAGCGGAGGATGCGCATCACCTGTTCCTGCGCGGCGGCGCGTTCGCCGTCGGTCTTGGCTCCGACGGCGAGGCGGGCCGCGCTGGCGGCACGGCGGGCATCCGCCCGGGCAGTCTCGGGCAGGTGGTCCAGCCCGACGGTCTCCGCGTGGGCGCGGGCAGTGTCGAAGGCCAGCTTCAGCGTGCCGGCCAACCGCACCAGGTCGTCCTCGCTGGCCGACGCCGGGTTGAGGCTGTCCCAGAGGGCGAGGACGTTGTCGAAGGAACGGGTGGTGGGTACCGATGAATCGAAGAGAGCGGCCTGCTCGATGCGGTAGGCGATGTCCGTCAGCATCCGGCCGTAGGTCGTCTTCACCGCGTCCGCCATGGCCAGTGCGCCCTGGAGCCGGACGGAGGCCGGCGGCCCGTTGCGCACCAGGTCCGCGAAGGTGATGGGGCCCTCGGCAGCGCGGAGAACAGGCGCGCGGAACGGTGGCCATTCCAGGGGCGGAATGGCCACGATGCGGCGTGGCACCAGCCCATGGGAGATGCAGAAGCCGGAGACCGGCACGTAATCGGGCACGGTCTCGTCGCGGCGGCGTGGGAACCCCGTGGCGCTGTGGCTGGTCACCCGCAGGGAACCACCCCGGCCGCGGGGGCCGGCATCTGCGCGTTTCGGCAGCGACGGCACGGTGACGGTGAACACGATCGCCTTGCCGCCGTCGTCATCTGCGAACAGGCTCTGGCTCCAGAGCTTCTTCAGTGGCGTCTCGGGAGGCACCGGGGTCCAGGGGATCATCGCGGCTCGATCTGCTTGCGTTGGCCGATGAGCCGCGGAGCCGAAGTGTCCACTGGCGGCAGGTAGTAGAGGGCGAGCGAGCGCAGGATCTCGGCGACCCGGCGCCTGGCCGCCTCCCGTTCGCCCTCGCTGTCGCCGTGCAACGCGGTGTGGGCGGCACGGGCGGCGCGCCTCCCGGGGTCACGCGCAGTCTCCGGGAGGTGGTCCAGCCCCACGTCCTCCGCGTGTGCCCGGGCCTCGGCGAAGGCGGCCTCCACCTCGGCGGCCAGTGCGGCCACGTCGGGCGACATCTCATCCCAGGCCATCAGCGCCAACTCGAATCGTTGGGTCTGGGGCACGGCGGCGTCGAACAGTGCGGAGTTCTCGATGCGGTAGACGATGTCTCCCTGCAGAGCACCGAAACGCTCCTTGACCAAGTCCACCCGGCTGCGGGGGCTGAGCTGTGCAGGGATGGCGACGGTGTCGTCGTGAATGAGTTGCGCATAGACGCCAGAGGCGAAGACCTCGCCGCCGCGTTCGTCGATCACGCGGGGCACCGCGTTGCCCTGCTGGAATCTGGCTGGCGCCATGATCGCCAACAGGGTGATCAGCACGCTCACCGCCCCGATGACCACCATCATGGGCTCGCGCAACAGGAGGCCCAGGATGACGAACAGGGGCACCATCACCGCGAGTGCCAGATAGCCCTGACTCGGTGCCTGGCCCCGCAGACCCTTGACCTTGGGCGGGACAGCGGCCCGGGTTGGGCGCACATGGGCCAGACCGAGGACGGCCTCACTGACAGTGAGATCTGCCGGGAGCACCACCTCGGCTGGGGGGTGCAGCTTCTCAAACGCCATGTCGATGTAGACCACGTGCACCCGGCCGTCGCTGCGCTTCCTGCCGATCTGGAGGAGCGCAGTGGTGGGCCGGTCAAGGTCGCCCTGACCGCCGACGGCGATGGTCTGCCCCGCCCAGTCGCCCAGCGTGGAACGCAGTGGGACGGCGGGCCAGGTCATGGGCTTCAGCGTAGCGGGGTTATCCGCGCAGCCAGGCGCGGATGGAGCGCACGCGCTCCTCAACCTCAGCCTGCGTGGCCTTCGCCAGGGTGGGCCCACCGCACTCGCGGCGAAGGTCGGCGTGCACGTGGCTGTGCGGCACGCCCTTCAGCCTGGCGTACTGGCTGACCAGCGAGTTGAGTTCCTTGCGCTTGGAGGCCATGGCGCGGTGCAGCGCCACCTCGGGCTCGGCCCTTCGATCGGAGCGTTCGCGACGGCGAAGCTGGCGCCGCTGCCGCTCCGCCAGCAACACGCTGACCTGACCGGCGTCGAGCAGACCGGGGAGGCCCAGGTAATCCGCCTCGTCCTGGCTGGTGGGCTCGGCGTGCATGCCGAAGGCCTGCGAGTCGAACAGCACATGGTCAAACGTGGCCTTGGACTCGAGCGCTTCAAAGGAGCCCAGGAGGTCGTCGGCCGCATTCTCGGAACGGTTGGCGGCCTCCATCAGGGCTTCGGTCTCGGCCCAGATGTCCTGCTCGTCCGTCTTGGGTCGGCCCAGCACGTGGTCGCGCTGCTTCTCCAAAGTGGCGGCGTGTGCGAGGAGCACCGGAACGGTGGGGAGAAACACGGTGGCCATCTCGCCGCGGCGGCGTGAGCGCACGAAGCGGCCCACGGCCTGCGCGAAGAACAGCGGGGTGGAGGTGGCGGTGGCGTAGACGCCGACGGCGAGCCGAGGCACGTCGACCCCCTCGGACACCATCCGCACGGCCACCATCCAGCGCTCCTCGGAGGCGGAGAACTCGTCGATCTTGCCGCTGGCCTTGGTGTCATCGGAGAGCACGACGGTGGGCTTGACCCCGGTGATCTGCGTGAGGAGCCGGGCATAGGCGCGGGCTGCCGTTTGGTCGGTTGCGATCACGAGGCCGCCGGCGTCCGGCACGTGGCGGCGCACTTCGGTGAGGCGCTTGTCCGCGGCTTGAAGCACCGCGGAGATCCACTCGCCGGTGGGGGAGAGGGCGGTGCGCCACGCGTGTGAGGTGAGGTCCTTGGTGGTGGGGACGCCGAGGTCGATCTCGAGCTCGTCGCCAGACTTCGTGCGCCACCGCATGGGGCCGCCGTAGTTCATGAAAATCACCGGCCGCACCACGGAATCCGCGAGCGCCTCGGCGTAACCGTAGGTGTAATCCGCCCTGGACTGGCTGACGCCCGGAGCCAGCTCGTCGTAGGCGACGAACGGGATGGGGTGGTCGTCGGAGCGGAAGGGAGTGCCCGTCAGCGACAGCCGACGCTCGGCGTGCGTGAAGGCGTATTGGATGGCCTCGCCCCAGCTCTTCGAATCACCTGCGTGATGCACCTCGTCGAAGATGACGAGGGTTTCCTTGGAGTGGCACAGCGCTTCGTAGACGTAGGAGCGGGCGGCCACGCCCGCATAGGTGACGGCAGAGCCGTGGAACTCTCGCGAACGCCCCCTGCGGGAGGATCCGCCCAGGCCCGGATCCAACTGGATGCCGACGCGGGCTGCGGCGTCGGCCCACTGCACCTTGAGGTGCTCCGTGGGGGTGACGACGACGATGCGGCGCACCGTGCGGCTCTGGAGCAGCATGAGGGCCACGCGCAGCGCGAAGGTCGTCTTTCCGGCGCCGGGGGTGGCGACGCACAGGAAGTCCTTGGGCTGGTCGCGCTCATATTGGTCGAGGGCCTCCTGCTGCCAGGCGCGCAGCGACGACGCAGTGCCCCAAGCGGCGCGCTGGGGGAATGCGGGGGAGAGATGCTCGAGGGCCGAAGACGACATACGGGGGCCGACTCTAACCCCCGAAATCCACCTTGCAAAGCACCAGCGTGTCCGCTTGACGGCGTGCTAAGACATGCGCAGTGCGGTGCCCAGATCCTTGATCCTCAGCTCCTGTGCCAGGGCCAGATAGAGCTCGGCGCAGGCCAGCGCGTCGACGACAGCGTCGTGTCCCTTGTAGCTGGGCAGGCCCGCGCGAACCCGCAGCTTCCAGAGCCTCAGGGCATCTCGTGGATGGTCCTCGTCCATGCCCAGCGCGCGCAGCCCGAGCCCGAGGGTGTCGACGGCGGGGATGGTGATGGAGACGTCGTAGATGCGCTTGACTGCGGCCGCGAGGAAACCCACTTCGATGGCCGCGTGATGAGCCAACAGGATGCGGCCCGCCAGGCGGTCGAAGATCTGATCCAGAGCCTCCTCCGTGGTCACGCCGTGGGCGAGCACCTCGTCGTCGGTGAGTTGGTGGATGACTGCGGACTGCCCCACCTCGCCACCCGGGTTGACGAGGAAGTTCGCGGCGCTGCCCAAGGGGATGCGCAGGCCGTCCACGTCCACCATCCCCACGGAGATCACCTTGTCCGTGCCTGGCACCAGCCCGGTGGTCTCGAAGTCGATGCCCACCAGGGGGATGCGGCTCACAGGGGTGTCGCGCGGCGGCGCCGTCGTCGTCAGGAACTTCCGCAGCCCGCCGTCTGGCACCCTGTCGGCGAGCCCTGCGTTGCTGCGTTTGAAGGGCCACCTCATGAGATGTACTGCGTCTGGAAGGCCACGTTCAGCGCCGATTGCGCCTTGCCGACGATCACGAAGGCGTCACGCAGCGAGCGGCGCTCGAAATCTGAGAGGTCTTCTGGGTTGATGTAGTTGTCCGGCTCCTTGCCGTCTGCAACCAGGCGACCCTGGTGCTGCAGGCGGGTGTAGCCCAGGAACTCGTGGGCATCGAGGAGGTTCTCCACTTCGGCACCATGCTCGGCAGCGGCGACGAGGCGGGCGCGGGTGCTGACCTGCGGCAGCCCCCAGCGCAGCGCATAGATCCGCGCCACGTCGACGATGGGGTTGATGCCGCCCAGCTTGATGTCGAGGCGGTCTCGATGGTCGCCGCGCTTCTCCACCACGAAGCCGCGCAGGAACCCGACGGGGACCTCAGCCGCGTTGGCGTGCTTGGCCAGGTGCCCCAGGAAGCGGCTGGATTGCGGCGCCTGACGCAACACGCGCTGCTGGAGGGCGGTGTAGAGCGTGTGGTCGCCGTGGATGGGGCGCATGTCGAAGAAGATCGACGAATTGAGCACCGCCTCCGAGGTGGGGGAGGCCAGCCAGTTGGCGAAGGTGCGCTGCCAGCCCGCCAGTGACATCCGCCAGTTGGGGTTGGTGGCCATGGCGTCGCCCTTGCAGCGTGGGAAGCCGCACTCAACCAGGGCTGCAGTGAAGTACTCGGCCAGATTGGCGAAGTATTCCTGGTGCTCAGGCTGTGCCTCGTCGCTCAGGATGAAGGCGTGGTCCTGATCCGAGCCCAGCGCCTGTTCCTGACGAGCTAGGGAGCCCAGCGAGACCCAGGCGTAGGGCACCGGTGGTTCGCCCAGCTCCTTCTCGCCCATCTCCGCGATCCGTTGGCACAGCGCCTCCGTGGTGCGGCTGACGATGCGGGTGATGTCCTCGGCGGTGGCGTCCTGACGCAGGAGCCTGCCCACCAGTTGGGGCACGCGGTCCATCACCTTGACGAGGCCCGGGATGTCGTTCTGGCGGGCGAGGTCGCCCACCATGTAGAGCGGGGACGAGCGCTCGAGCCGCATCAGGTCTCCGGAGGTGACCATGCCCAGCACCTTGCCGTCCTCCATCACGGGCAGGTGGTGGATCTTGTGCTGCACAAGGGACAACAGCACGTCAAGGGCCAGCGCATCCGAGCCGATGGTGAATGGCGTCTTGCTCATGACGTCCGACAAGGGGCTCTCGACGTCGATGCTGCCGGCCACCACCCTGCGCAGGTCGCGGTCGGTGAGGATGCCCGCGAGGTGGCCGTCGTCACGCGTGACGATGATGGCGCTGATGCGGTGCTCGGTCATCGTCAACGCGGCCTCGCGCACCGTGTGGCCCACGTCGATGGTGATGGGTGCGCGGGTGATCATTTCCTTCACCGGTACCTGGAGCACCGGGCCGCCCTCCGGCACGTGGCGGGTGGCGTCGCCCAGCCGGGCCTCGGTGAAGAAGCGCCGCACCTCCGGAATGGCCACCAGTTCGCGCACCACTTCC
>JAUNUF010000052.1:0-5965 GCA_030538315.1 Propionibacteriaceae bacterium | reverse complement strand
GCATCGTTGAAGAATAGACCAACCACAGTAATATACACCATCTCACGAAACACATAAGGAGATAACTACCACACCAAGGAATCCTCGATGGCGGTGAACGTGAAGCGCGACGGGCGCTCCTCGAGGATGGAGGACTGCCCGAAACAATCGCCCTGCTCGTCGTGATCGATGAGCACGCCGTTGGCGTCCACGATCTCGACGGCGCCAGAGCGCACCACGAACATGGCGAGCGGGGCTTGACCGGCCGACAGGATGACGTCGCCTCGGCGCACGTACTGGCCGACGGCGAGCCTGGCGAACGATTCGATCTGGCCGTGGTTCAGCAGAGACCACGGCTCGCGCGCGGCGAGGAACTGAGTGACTTCGAGCAGCTCGGACACGGTGATCTCCCTTGATCAGAGTGTGTGGCCCCCAAGACTAGCCGGGTTGGCGCCGGATTAGGCTGGAGTCATGTCTGAGATCACCTCGTTTTCTCCCGGCTCCGGCCGTCGTGTTCCGCCCCGCGCGCGCATCGCGTCGAACGCCCCCGAAATCGACCTGAGCGGTACGTGGCAGTTCCACTTCTCCCCGCGCCCTGACCTCGCGCCGGCCGAGGCGGCCGCCGTCGATTTTGACGATGCTGGCTGGGACCAGATCCAGGTGCCCTCTCACTGGGTGCTGCAAGGGCGTGACGACTGGGGCAAGCCCGCCTACACCAACATCGCCTACCCGTTCCCGGTGGACCCGCCGTTCGTGCCGGATGAGAACCCCACCGGCGATTACCGCACCACCTTCGACCTGCCAGAAGGCTTCGGTGAGCGGGTGTTCCTCCGCTTCGACGGCGTGGAGTCGCTGGCCGTCGTCTCGCTCAACGGCGTTGAGGTTGGCGTGGTGCGCGGTTCCCGCCTCACGCAGGAACTGGACGTGACGGAAGAGGCCTGCCCTGGCACCAACGTGCTGCACGTGCGCGTGCACCAGTGGTCCTCCGCCAGCTACCTGGAGGACCAGGACCAGTGGTGGCTGCCCGGCATCTTCCGCCCCGTCACGGTGCTCTCGCGCCCGGCTGCAGGCATCGACGACGTGTGGCTGCGCGCAGATTTTGACCCCGCCACCGGCAGTGGTCGTCTCCTTCCCGAACTGCGGGCCTCCGATGAGGCCTACCCGATCACGGTGAAGATCGACGCGCTCGGCCTCGAGCGCACGTTCGGCTCGCCGTCGGACGTGGCAGTGATCGAGGTGGGAGAGGTGCAGCCTTGGAGCGCAGACGTGCCCACCTTGTACGACGTGGAGGTCTCCAACGCGGCCGAGACGAGGTCCTTCCGCACGGGCTTCCGGCGCATTGAGATCGTGGGTCACGAGTGGCGCGTCAACGGGCGCAAGCTTCGGCTGCGCGGCGTCAATCGGCATGATTACGATCCAGACCACGGCCGGGTGTTCAACCGTGAGGTGGTGCGCGAGCAGTTCCTGCTGATGAAGCGGCACAACATCAACGCGCTGCGCACGGCGCACTACGCGCCGCATCCCGAGCTACTGGACCTGGCCGACGAGATCGGGCTCTGGGTCATCGACGAGAACGACCTGGAGACACATGGCTTCGAGTTCGGCGGCTGGGTGGACAACCCCACGGATGATCCGCGCTGGCGCGATGCGCTGCTCGACCGGATCCAGCGGTTCTTCGAACGCGACAAGAACCACCCGTCGATCATCTCGTGGTCGCTCGGCAACGAATCCTGGACGGGGCAGAACGCGGCCGCGATGGCCGCCTGGCTCCACCACCGCGACCCCGAGCGGCCGGTCCACTACGAGCCCGATTTCGAGGGCCGCTACACGGATGTGGTCTCCCGGATGTACCCGTCGCTGGAGGAGATGGAAGACCTCTCCGCCGGCATCGGGAACAACGTGTTCGGTTCCCCGGGCCGCGCCGCGGTGCTGGCCAGCCGCCCCATGATCCTGTGCGAGTATGTCCATGCGATGGGCAATGGCGCCGGCGGGGTTGCTGATTACGAGGAACTCTTCGACTCGCTGCCGCAGTGGCACGGCGGGTTCGTGTGGGAGTGGCGTGATCACGGCATCCGTACCCGCACCGAGGACGGCACCGAGTTCTACGGCTACGGCGGAGATTTCGGGGAGGTGCTGCACGACGGCTCCTTCGTCACCGATGGCATGGTGCTCTCGGATGGCACGCCGTCGACGATGCTGGCCGAGGTGGCCGCCGTCTACACGCCCATCAAGCTCGACGTGGGCGAGCTCGAGGTGATCATCGAGAACCGCCGCCACGACGGCGACACCTCGGATCTGCGCTTCGTGTGGCGTGACGAACTGGACGGCCGGGAGATCGGGTCAGGCGAGCTGAGGGTTGACCCCATCGCGCCCGGCGAGCTGGTGGTCGTCGACCTGCCCGGCTATTCCGTGAAGGACGGCGAGGTGTGGCGCACCGTCGAGGCCGTGCTCGCCTCGGACACTGCATGGGCGGGGGAGGGGCACGTCGTCAGCCGCAGCCAGTTGCAGCTGTGCGAGGCGCAGCCGAAGCTGCGCGCCCGCACCGTGACCGAGCTGCCGCAGGAGGCCGACGGCGAGCTCACCCTCGGCGACGCCCGCTTCGACGCCCGGACGGGCGATCTCATCTCGATCGGCGCGCGGGAGATCGCTGGCCCGCAGTTGGAGCTGTGGCGCGCGCCCACCGAGAACGACTCGCTGGACGGCTTCCACTCCTACGCGGAGGAGGAGCCGTCGGTGGCCCGCGGCCGCACCGGGGCCCGCCCGGCGTGGGCGAAGCAGTGGCGCGAGGTGGGATTGGATCGCCTCCAGCGGCGGGTTCTGTCCGTCACCACCGGCCCCGGCAGCATCACCGTTCTGCACCGCTACGCCCCGGCCGCCACGCGCCAGGCGGTCACCGTCGAGCTCGTGTGGCAACTGACCGAAGAAGGCCTGCGGTTGGACGCCTCGGCGGTACCCACGAGCCAATGGCCGGGGGCCTGGCCGCGGATCGGGCTGCATTTCGTGCTGCCTGAGGGCCTCAGTGAGGCGCAGTGGTTTGGCACCGGCCCGGGGGAGAACTACGCGGATTCCCGCGCGGCGGCCTATGTGGGCCGCTTCGCCTCCGCCATCGAGGATCTCGTCGTCAACTACGCGGTGCCGCAGGAGAGCGGCCATCGCAGCGACCTGCGAGAACTGGTTCTTCCGGAACTGGGCCTTTCGATCGAGGCAGAGCCGGTGGCTGGGGAACTGCCCGGCTTCACGCTCCGCGCCCACGACGCGCATCAGGTGGCTGCGGCCGCACACCCGCACGAGTTGTCTGCCAGCTACGGCACCCACCTCTATCTGGATGCCCAGCAGCAGGGGTTGGGTGGCAGATCCTGCGGGCCGGACGTGCGGCCCGAGTACCAGCTGCGCCCACGGGCCGCGGGCTGGTCGCTGCGGTTCGCCACCGGTTCCTGAGGGCATCAAAGGCGCCGAACTTCTCGTGCAGGGCCGGATTTGGCGCGTCCGCTCGGACGTGCTTAAATAGACCGGTTGCTCCGCGAGGAGTTCGGCGCCGCGCCTGCGGTGCTGGATATCTCAGCACGGGGCCGGCAGTCGGGCCTGATTCAGGCCTGGCAGCGCAAGTCAAAGAGGTTCACCCTCCTGGGAGGGCCGCCTTGAGTTGTGACTGAGTGTGCGACACTCCCGGCCGCGTGGTACGGCGCGACAAGGGGTTTTACCCCGTAGGAACTTGAAATTTCCAAAGGGCAAGAGAAGTTAGGAACGACTGTGGCTGGACAAAAGATCCGCATCAGGCTGCGGGCGTATGACCATGAGGTCATCGACAGCTCGGCGCGCAAGATCGTCGACACCGTGACTCGCACGGGTGCGAAGGTTGCTGGCCCCGTGCCGCTGCCGACGGAGAAGAACGTGTACTGCGTCATCCGTTCGCCCCACAAGTACAAGGACAGCCGTGAGCATTTCGAAATGCGCACGCACAAGCGTCTGATCGACATCCTCGATCCCACGCCGAAGACGGTCGATTCGCTGATGCGCCTCGATCTGCCCGCCGGTGTTGACATCGAGATCAAGCTTCCGTGAGGTCAGCTGAAATGAGTGAACGTAACGTGAAGGGCATCCTGGGCAAGAAGCTCGGCATGACCCAGTTGTGGGACGAGAACAACAAGGTCGTCCCCGTGACCGTGATCCAGGCCGGCCCCTGCGTCGTGACCCAGGTTCGCACCCCCGAGGTTGACGGCTACAACGCCGTGCAGCTCGGCTTCGGCGCCATCAAGGCCAAGCACGTGACCAAGCCCGCCGCTGGCCACTTCGCCAAGGCTGATGTCACCCCCCGCAAGCACCTCCTTGAGATCCGCACCGGCAACGCGTCCGAGTACACGCTGGGTCAGGAGCTGACCGTCGAACTCTTCGCCGATGGCGAGGTTGTCGACGTGACCGGCACCACCAAGGGCAAGGGCACCGCCGGCGTCATGAAGCGCCACGGCTTCGCTGGCCTCAAGGCCTCGCACGGTGTGCACCGCAAGCACCGCGCTCCCGGCTCCATCGGTGGCTGCGCCACCCCCGGTCGTGTCTTCAAGGGCACCCGCATGATGGGCCGCATGGGCAACAACAAGGTGACTGTCCAGAACCTCCAGATTCACGCAGTCGACGCAGAGCGTGGCCTGATCATCGTGCGCGGGGCCATCCCCGGCAACAACGGGTCCCTCGTCGTCGTCCGCTCCGCAGCCAGGAAGGGTGACGCAGCATGAGCGACAAGACCGTTGACGTGATGGACGCCAAGGGCAAGAAGGCCGGCAAGGCCGAGCTCCCCGGCGCGCTGTTTGACGCAGATCTCAACGTCCCGTTGATCCACCAGGTCGTCGTGGCCCAGCTGGCCGCCGCCCGCGCCGGCACGCACGACACCAAGACCCGCGGCGAGGTCCGCGGCGGTGGCGCCAAGCCGTGGCGTCAGAAGGGCACCGGTCGTGCCCGCCATGGCTCGCGTCGTTCGCCCATCTGGACGGGCGGTGGCGTTGTCCACGGCCCCACCCCGCGCAACTACGCCCAGCGCACCAACAAGAAGATGATCGCCGCCGCCCTCGTGAGCGCGCTGTCGGATCGGGCCCGTGACGGCCAGGTCTACGTCGTCTCCGAGCTGGTGACCGGCGAGAAGCCCTCCACCAAGGGTGCCCTCGAGGCCCTCACCACGGTGGCTGGCGACATCCGCAAGGCGCTCGTCGTGCTGGACCGCTTCGAAGACGTGGCCTGGCTGAGCCTGCGCAACGTCCCGCACGTGCACGTCCTGCCGGCTGACCAGCTCAACACCTACGACGTGCTGGCCAACGACAAGATCGTGTTCAGCTCCGCCGCTCTTGCCGCGTTCATCGCGAACAAGTCCGGTGCCACCACCGAAACCGAGGAGAAGGCCAAGTGAGCGCAGCGCTGAAGATCCGCGACCACCGCGACGTCATCCTGCGTCCCGTGGTCAGCGAGAAGAGCTACAACCTGCTCGACGACGGCAAGTACACCTTTGTCGTCTCCCCTGATGCGAACAAGACCGAGATCAAGATCGCCATTGAGGCCATCTTCGGGGTCAAGGTCGTGTCCGTGAACACCCTCAACCGTCAGGGCAAGCGTCGCCGTACCCGCTATGGCACCGGCAAGCTCGCCGACACCAAGCGTGCGATCATCACCGTCGCTGAGGGCCAGAGCATCGACATCTTCGCCGGGCCGGTTGGCTGACCGGGTCGCTAGAGAAGGAACTGAAACCTCATGGGTATCCGCAAGTACAAGCCGACTACGCCGGGCCGTCGCGGCTCCAGCGTGTCCGATTTCGTTGAGCTGACGCGCTCCACGCCGGAGAAGTCGCTCCTCGTCGCGAAGCCGAAGACCGGTGGCCGTAACAACTCCGGCCGCATCACCACCCGCCACATCGGCGGTGGCCACAAGCAGGCGTACCGCCTGATCGACTTCAAGCGCTACGACAAGGACGGCGTGCCGGCCAAGGTCGCTCACATCGAGTACG
>JAUNUF010000051.1 GCA_030538315.1 Propionibacteriaceae bacterium | reverse complement strand
TGATGGCGGCCGAGTCACGCTCAACAGTTCCGACGCCGATGCCACCCTCCGCGCCCTGTTCACCGGCCCCGACGCCGCACTCATCGCCGATGTCGAAGTCACCGCCCCCCGTCTCGAGGACGCGTTCCTCACCCTCGTCTCGTAAGGAACCGTCATGACCGCCCTCACCGCACCCCGAACCGTCACCATCGACAGCCCCACCGCTCAGACGGGCCGGCTCTGGCACTACTTCCGGTACTCACTGGCGGCCATGCTGCGCGACTGGTCCTTCATGGCCTTCATCATCGCCATGCCCGTGACCATGTACCTCTTCTTCGCAGGCATCTACGGGGATCAGGAGGCCGCGGGCGGAGTGTCCGTCGCCGCCATGATGATGGTCACCATGGCCGCCTACGGTGGCCTCGGCGCCGCAATGAACGCCGGCGCCGTCATCCAATCCGAACGCTCCTCCGGCTGGTTCCGCCAGCTGATGCTGAGCCCCCTGACGCCCGCTGAGTTCGTGCTCGCGAAGGTGGCCACCGCGGTGTGTGCCGTGCTTCCTGCGCTGTTGGCCGTCTTCCTCGCGGGCGCCATCCGTGGCGTGCGCCTCAGCCTCGCGGAATGGACCTCCACCTTTGGCCTGCTCCTGGCCGCCCTCCTACCCATGGTGCTGCTGGGCCTGGTGATTGGGCTCTGGTTCAAGCAGCAGACCGCCACCGCCGTGACGACGCTGGCGATGCTGGCCCTGGCCATGGTGGGCGGGCTCTGGTTCCCGCTGGAGATGATGCCCTCCTGGATGCAGACGCTCGGCCGCATCACCCCGTCGTACTGGGCGGGCCAGATCGGCCAGTGGGGCATCCTCGGTGGCGACTTCCCCTGGCGCGGTGTGGCCATGATCGCTGGGTGGACGGTTGCCCTGACGGTGTTGGGCGCGCTCGGCTACCGTCAGGCTGTGCGCACCTCGCGCCGCTGACAATAAGGCCCAGATGGACATCGTCGACGCCAACACGGCCCCCGCGTTCGACCCGGGGGCCGTCGGCCTGCCCTGGTACAGGCGTGCGCTCCTCCAAGGCGCGGGCTACTCGGCCCCCAGCGCGCTGTTCGTCCTCATCCCCATCCTCTTCAATCTGGATGCGCCGCTGCCGGTGCTTGCCCTCGTGATTGTGAGCTCACTGCTGGTGGGCTTCTTCTTCCTGGGCGCCTCGCTGGTGCTGCACTGGTCTGAGCCGAAGCGATGGCTCTGGCTGCTGGGCCTGATCAGTTCCATCGCCCTCATGTCGCTCGCCATCGAACAGACGCGGGCGCTCTACTTCATCGCGTACCTCACCACGGTTGCGGCCGTCATGTTCCCGCTGGTGCAATCCCGGATCGTGATCGTGGGCTCCTCACTGCTGGCCGCCGGCCTTTCGGTACTGATGAGCGACCTGTTCGGCGTGGTCATGGCCGCCATGGCCCTCACCATCGGGCTGTCGATCGCCATGGGGCTGGAGACCGAACGAACGCGGAAGAAGCTGAAGGCCTCCGAGGAACGCACCGCGGTGCTGGCCGTCGCGGCTGAGCGCGAACGCATCGGCCGTGATCTCCACGACATCCTCGGCCACTCGCTCACCACCATCGCGGTGAAGGCAGATCTGGCGGAGCGGCTGATGGGCCGCGACGACGCCGCCGCCCGCGCGGAGGTGGCGGAACTGGCGGCCGTCGCCAGGCAGGCGCTGGCGGATGTGCGCGCCACGGCCTCCGGCATGCGGGAGGTGCGGCTGGCCACCGAGATCGCGTCGGCCCGCTCCGTCCTCACTGCGGCCGGTGTGGAGGCGGTGACCCCCGTTGCCCTGCCGGTATTGAGCGATCGGGATTCGGAACTGCTCGGGTACGCCGTCCGCGAGGCCGTCACCAACGTGGTCCGGCACGCTGATGCCACCACCTGCACCATCACCTTTGACGACGGCGTGCTCACCGTCGCAGATGACGGCCGGGGCATGAAAAACCCCGACCGTGGAGGCTCGGGGCTGAAGGGCCTGCGGCGCCGAATAGAGGAGGCGGACGGCCAGCTCCGGGTGACCGGCCAGGGCGGAACCACGCTGGAGGTAGAACTGTGACCACCCTCTTGATTGCCGACGATCAGACCCTGATCCGCACCGCGCTGGCCACAATGCTGGCCCTTGAAGGCGACCTCGAAGTGGTCGCCCAAGCCGGAACCTGTGGAGAGGCAGCGGACAGGGCCAAGGACACGCAGCCCGACGTCGTCCTCCTCGATGTGCAGATGCCCGACGGCGGGCTTAGCGTGGAGGACGGCATCGACGCCATCCCCGCCATCCTCGCTGCGGCGCCGCAGGCGCGCATCATCGTGGTGACCACCTTCGGGCGCCCCGGCTATCTCCGCCGCGCGATGGAGAAGGGCGCGATGGGCTTCCTTGTGAAGGACACCCCGGTGGACCGGCTGGTCGAATCCATCCGCCGGGTGGCGCAGGGGTTGCGGGCGGTTGATCCGGATCTGGCCGCCGCCTCGTTGAGCATTGGTGCCTCACCGCTGACGGAGAAGGAAGCCATCGTGTTGGCGGCCTCGGCAGGCGGGGCCAGCACCGCGGAGATTGCCCAAGCTTGCTTCCTGTCGGAGGGCACCGTGCGCAACTATCTGAGCTCCATCATCGGCAAGCTCGGAGCGCGCAACCGGGCGGAGGCGTTGCGCACCGCCACAGACAATGGGTGGCTCTGAACTGTGATCGGTAGGGACCCTCTGCCCCGCTAGTGTGACGCCGTCATCAGATTTCCCCCAAAGGAGGGCACATGGCCGCACCAGAGGTCACCAACGAACGCATCGAGGCCTGCCTCGACGCGCTGGAACTGAACTACGACACCGAGAACGGGTATGTGTACGTGGGCTTCGGCCGGCTGATCTGCATCTTCTCGGCCGAGCATCCCATGTTGGTGCTCGACGGCATGTGGGCGCCTATCCTCACAGAGGAGAAGGACGTTGCTGACCTGGTGGGCTTCGCCCACACCCTCAACGATCGGATGATGACGCCCCGCACCGTGGTGCAGCAGTTGGAGGATTCCAGGGCCCGTGTGGTGTTTGGTGCCTCGGTGCCCATCGTGGAGGGCATGACGGATGAGCAGCTCAAGAACGCCGTCGTCGTCGCCCTCGAATCCATGTCGTCGGCCGCCATCGAGCTGGACGAAACCTTCCCCCACCTCGTCCCCGCAGAGGAGAACTGATCATGGCACTGTGGTTCAAGAAGGCCCAGCAGGGCCCCGCTGAGGTCACCATCGATCGCATCGCCGATCACTTCGACGAGGTCGAGTACAACTACGACCGTCAGGAGAGCGGCGCCCTGTCTGCGATCTTCGACGACGTGCTGCTCTTCGTCGGCATCGAGGACAACTGGTTCCGGGTTACCGGCGTGCGGTGGGACATTCCTCTGCCCGTTGAGCGTGGCGAAGAGATGATCGGCTGGCTCAACTCATACATGGCAGAGACCCGCTTCGGCACGGGCACCATCGAGTTGGATGAGAACAACGGCCGCTATGACCTCTCCTTCGCGGTGGTGTTCACCGTGGCAGAGGGCCTCTACGACGACCAGCTCCGCGATTTCCTGGCGGCTGGCATGGGATGCGTCATCGACGGCGTGAAGCAGTTCTGCGAGCGCTTCGAGATCCCCACCATGGAGGACTGACCAATGGCCGAGGTCTTTCGCGTTGATCTCGGCGGCATGGTCGAACTCCTGTCCCGCAACCTCTACTCGGGGCCGCGGGTGTTCGTCCGCGAGCTGCTGCAGAACGCCACGGACGCCATCACCGCGCGGCAGGAAACTGAGCCGGGGCTGGCGGGCAGGATTCGCTTCATCACCGACGGCGCCACCCTGAGCGTCGTCGACAACGGCGTGGGCATCACCCACGACGAGGCCGGCGCACTGCTGGCCACCATCGGTGCCACCAGCAAGCGCGACGTGCTGGGCCTGGCCCGCACGGACAGGTTGGGTCAGTTCGGCATCGGCCTGCTGTCGTGTTTCATGGTCTCCGAGGAGATCGTGGTGCAATCCCGCTCCGTCACCGGCGCCCCGGCCATCGAATGGGTGGGGCGCTCGGACGGCACCTGGGAGGTGCGCACCTTGGAGCAGCCGCCGTCGGAGCTTGCCGATTTCGGCACCGTCATGCGGCTGCGTGCACTGCCGGGGGAGCGCTGGTTCGCGCCCGGCATCCTGGAGGAGCTGTTGCGCAGCTACGGAGAGTTCCTCCCCTCCACCGTCATGCTGGAATCCCCGCACAGCACCGTCATCACCGAGGAGCCCCCGGTGTGGGAGCAGGCTCCTGCAGAACAGGCTCGCTGGTGCGCCGAGCATTTCGGCTTCATGCCGCTGGCCGTGGTGCCGCTCCATGCCCGGGCCGGTGGGGTGCGCGGCGCGGCCTTCGTGCTGCCCGACGGCGCCCATCCGGGCCGGGCCACCCGGCACCAGGTCTATGTGCGGCGGATGCTGCTCAGCGACAAGGTGACGGATCTGCTGCCCGAGTGGGCCTACTTCGTGCGGGCCGTGGTGGACACCCAGCATCTTCGCCCCACCGCCGCCCGTGAATCCCTCTTCGACGACGACCTGTTGGAACAGACCCGAGAAGAGTTGGGCGCGCAGGTGCGCGAATGGCTGCATGCCCTGGCCAAGGAGCAGCCACGGGAGTTCCAAGCCTTCCTCTCGGCGCACGAGACCGGCCTCAAGGCCATGGCGCTGACGGACGAGGCCACGCGCCAACTCGTGGCGGACGCGGTGCCTTGGGAGACCACCGTCGGCCCCCGCACGCTCAATCAGCTGGCGGCCACTGGCATGATCCGCTACGCACCCACCCCTGCGGCGTTCCGATCGGTTGCGGCCGTGGCTGAAGCCAACCAACTGTGCGTGGTCAACGGCGGCTACGTGTACGGCGCGGAGCTGCTGGAGCAGTTCGCGTTGGACCGCCCAGATGTCTCCGTGCGTGAGATTGGGCTCACCGAGATCCTTGGGGCGCTCACCCCGCTCGAGCTGGCGGAGGAGGCCTGGTTCCTGACGCTCGTCAGTGCGGGGAGGGCGGCGCTCTCAGCCGTCGACACCGACGTGGTGGTGCGCCGCTTCAAGCCCTCGACCATGCCAGTGGTGTACCTCGACGGCACAGCCCAGTTCGCCGACCGGCTCGCCGCCAAGGTGACCGAGGCCGACGGCTCACTGGCCGGGTTGCTGGACGCACTGCGGCCCCCGGCCGCCCAAGCCGCGCGGGCTCAACTGGTGCTCAACGCGGACGCCCCGCTCATCTATCAGTTGGCAGGGATCTCAGATGCGAACCTGCTCACCCACGCAGTGCGTGGGCTCTACGTCCAAGGGCTGCTCGCTGGCCAGTACCCGCTGGGCCCCCAGGCCCGGGTGTGGGCGGCCGGCAGCTTTGAAAGCCTCATCAGCAGCGCCGTCGAAAGGAACCATCCATGACCCCCGAGCTCAGCGAGCTGATGTCCCTGGCCAACCAAACCCCCTGGGGTGCGGCCTGCACCTCGTTGTGGATGCAGGCGCTCCAACTGGCCGAGGCCGAGGGCGACGACGAGGCGCTGCTCGATTGCCACATTGAGCTTGCTTCAGCCCAGCTCAATGACGCAGAAAGCACCCGTGCTGTGGTGCCGTTCCTGTGGGTGGAGCAGCAGTGGCGTGCCCATCCGGAGAGGTTCGATGAGCGTCAAACGAACCGGTTTGGTTGGATGTTCCGCAACATCGCTTCGGCGCTTCAGGCCGTGCCCAGCGTGCCGGCCCAACAGATTGAGGACCTGCTGGGGCGGATGGAAGCCCACCACCTGCAGCAGGGTGAGTCTCTTCGAGCCGTGCACGCCCGCCGGTTGAAGCTGGCCCTCAGCTTGGGCGATCAAGAGGGAGCAGAGGAATCGTATCGCCGCTGGTTTGCGGCGGAGCCGGGCGGCGAACTCGCAGATTGCGAGGGCTGTGACCCGCTCGTGGAGATCTACCAGGAGATCCGCGACGAGGACTGGGAGGCGGCCTACCGGCGCGGCTCGGAGCTCCTGGCCCGCCCCATGGACGGCTGCGCGGCGCAGCCGGAGCGCACCCTGGCCAGCCTGTTGGAGCCCATGATCCGCACGGGCCGCGACGCGGAGGCGTGGGCGGCGCACGTGCGCGCCTACCGTAAGCACCAGTCTCGCCCGGCGGAGCTGGACGAGCTCCCAGATCACCTCACCTACCTTGCGCTCTCTGGCCTCGCGGGGCGGCCCGAACGATTGGAGCGGGGCAAGGCGCTGTTCCTCCGCCACATTGCCTGGTGGACGAAGGCCGACACCCCCATGGACCTGCTAAGAGTCTCCACGGCCGCGCTGCAGGTGCTGCGGGCGCTGCCCGACGACCCGGCGACCGTGCTGCCGGTGACCCTGCCGGGCGCCGACATCCAGTGGGCGCCCCAGCCCACCGTCGTGAATCCCACACTCGCCCAGGCGCGGGAGTGGTTGCATGCGTTGGCGTTGGAGATCGCCACGGCGTTCGACGCCAGGCCAGGCATGGTGCGGCAGCATTTCGTGGCGAATCTGGAGCGCAAGCTTGAGCTCACCCCAGTGCCAGACCTGCCTGCGGTGCCAGTGCCAGACGTGGCTGGCCTCACGGAACCTGACGAGGAGGACTACGCGCTGGTTGGGGCCGCCGTCGAGGAGGAGGCCCCGGTGCCGGTGGAACTGGCGGGGGATTGGCAGCGGATGAGCGTGCCGGAGTTGCTGCGGGCAGCTCATGCTTCTGGCGTGGACACGCGCAGCGTCTACTCGTATGCCGTGCGGGCCAGGATGTTCGCGGGCGTGGAGCGGCCCGCAGATCTCACGGGCGTGGAAGCCGAGCAGTGGGATAGGGACTGGGCGGAGTACCAGACCCTCATCGTCACCCCAGACGAGATCAGCGTTGCCCAAGTGACTGAAGATGCAGATGAAGCCTGGCGCCTGATCTCGCAGGCAGACGAACGCCTCGGCGCGGAGGACGGGCCCGCTGCTGCGGAACTGGCCTACGAAGCCATGCGTCTGCCCACGTCGGATCCGCTGGGCGTGCGCCTCTCCGGTCTGCAGATCATGGGGTGGGCCGCCATCGAGGCGGGCTACTTCGCAGACGCCATCGGCCCGCTCCGGCAGGCGCTCAACCTCGCTGCCGCGTGCGGGTTCACTCCATTGCGGGTGATCGTGGGCGGCGGCCTGGCCTTCGCCCTGTCCAAGGTTCGCCGCCCCCTGGAAGCCACCGAGGTGGCCCAGAACACCTTGGCCCTCCTGGAGAACCACCCAGAGGCAGATTTCACCATCATGGTGCAGAAGATCCTGGCCGACGACCTCACCCGGTTGGGCTATCACGGCCAGGCCGGGCAGTGGCACGCCGCGTCGGCGAGGGCGACGACGGATCCCGAGGCGGCACTGGCGGCATGGGAGGAGGCCACGAAGGCGTTCACCGAAGCTGACGAGTTTGCTGACGCCATCGACGCCGCGCGCCACACCGTGTCACTGGCCGAGGAGATGTTCGCCGGGGGAGACGTAGCGGGCCTGCGTCGCCTCGCCGAGGTGTTGTCGGCTGCGGCCTACACCATCGTCTTCCAACCTGGCCTGGTGCCCGAAGAACAGATGGCGGAGGTGGAGCGCCACATGGACAGGCAGCGTGGGGTGTTGCAACTGCCGGGAGTGGCGGTTGACCCGGCTGGGGTGGATGCCGTGTGGCAGCACACCATGGGACGGATGTATGCCTTGGGCGGGCAATCAGTCAACGCCATCGACATGCTGAGGGCGGCGCGGGTCAGCTTCCTGACCCTGAAGAGGGCCAAGGACGTCGCGGCGGTGTGCCACCTGCTGGCGCAGACGCATCTGCGCCGCCACGAGCAGGAACTGGCCGTCGAGGCGCTCGAAGAGGGCCTCGCGCTGCTGGACACCCCGGTGCTGCGGCATTGCGCGGAGGCTGTGCAGCTACGCCGGACGCTCGACAGCCTGGGCTGAGGAGTCACGGCTGGCGCGCCAGTCGTAGTGCGCGGCCCTGTCGGTGATGAGACGCGCGAGCGTGTCCTTGTCACCCAGACGAAACGCCAGCGCACACGCCACCTCGAACCCGTGGGCGGCGTGCAGCTGGGCGAAGTCGCGTCGCTCGCGGGCGGTATCGGCCGTCAGCGCGGCGGCCCGCAACACCGCTGTCGCCCCATCCGCCCTGTCCAGCGCAGAGCGTAGGAGGGGCAGCGTCATGGCATCCACCGTGAGGTGCCACTGCAGTACGTAATCAGACATCGAGACTTCCAGGGAAGCCTGATCGAGAGGGGAGCCGGGATGCAGGTCATGGGCCTCAGACAGCTGCGCCAGGGCGGCGTGATGCAGCGCCAACGCCTCG
Source organism: Propionibacteriaceae bacterium (assembly GCA_030538315.1). Classification (GTDB taxonomy): domain Bacteria; phylum Actinomycetota; class Actinomycetes; order Propionibacteriales; family Propionibacteriaceae; genus Arachnia. The sequence continues at coordinate 10,163 of JAUNUF010000051.1, read as the reverse complement.
GCCGGTTCGGCCGTGATCAGCGCCAGATCCTGCGTGGCCGTGGACGCCCGGGCGAGCGCGTTGGCGAGGGTGAGGGGCTCACCCGCCGCCCTGGCGCTGGCCACCAGCGCATCGAGTTGGCGCTTGGCCTCCGCGATCTCGCCATCCGCGTGTTCGGCGTGCGCGAAGCTCTGCCGCGCCTGTGCTTGGTGCAGCGGGTTGAGTTCCGGGTTGGCGCCGGCCGCGGCGTAGGCCCGCAGCTGTTCTGCCGCCTCGGGGCTGCGGGTCATGGTGGCGATGTAGCCGCGCGCCTGCAACAGGGCCGCCTGGGCGTCCGCGTCGTGCGTGAGCAGCGGCTCGGCGCGATTCAGCGTGGCGGTGGCGTCATCGAACGAGCCAAGCTGCAGCTGCGCCTGGGCCAGCCCCAGCAGGACGACACCGAGGGCCTCGGGTTCCTCCACGCGGAACGCGTCGACGGCGAGCCGATACCCCGCCAATGCCTCCGGGAGGCGCCCCATGGCCATGTCCATCGCCGCCACCGTGACCTGGGACTGACGCATCCGTGCGGCGGGCTCCAGCGTGTGGGGAGCCACCTCCAGGCAGGCCGCGGCGGCAGCTGCGGCCGGCTCCCATTGGCCGGTCTGCATCCCTGCCCACTGCTCCAGTTGGGCCAGGTTCAGGTAGAGCACCCACAGGTGATCCGCGAGGCGCGGCTGCTGCTCCGGGGACTGATCCCGCAGCTGTTGGCGCTTGACGGCGGCCACGCCGTCGAGCAGGCTCTGGCGCGCGCCGTCGATGTCGCCCAGCAGGAGGCGCTCATGCTGCGTGATGCTGGCCAGCCGGCTGATGGCGTCATCAGCGGAATAGGGATCATCGATGCTGGCAGCGATGGCGCGCGCCCGTTCGTGAAGTGGGCGCCATCCCGGATCTCCGGCGGTGAGGAGCGGCTCGAGTTGGCTGATGAGCTCGCGCACCTCCACGGCCTGCTGATTCAACTCCATCACGGGATGAGCCTGACATGACGCTGGATAGAATGCCAACCATGACTCACCACCTGCGGCCCCGCACCGCGGTGCTGGGCGACGTGTGGCGGGAACTGCGGATCGATGCTCCAGCCTTGGTGAACAAGGATGGCGTGCCGCTGGCACGCGCCGTCAAGTGCCTGGTGGATCCTCTCGTCGTGCGCCCGCGCACCCACCGGAACCTCGGCCAGGCGCTGCTGGGGGATGCCGATGCGCAGCAGCTTCACCGGTTGCTGGACGAGGCGCGCACGCACCTTGAGGATGCCTCGCGCTGGTACGAGCTGTTGCGCGCCCAACGCAAGGCCCTGGGAATCTCGGAGGGCAACCCTCAGGAACTGTACTTTCCGCGGGCCTACGAGCTGGCCGTCACGGTGGGCTCGCCGGAGGCGGATGCGGAGCAACGTGCCGCGGAGACCCTGGCGGAGGTGCACGACCAAAGCCAGCCTGGCCTCGATGAGTTGCTGAGCATCCTCGAGGAGAGCGAGGTGCGCAGCGCGGTGGAACGGACCATCAACCAAGCCTTTGTTGATGGTGCTGTCGCTCCGGATCTGGGGCAGTTGGCCACCCTCCTGTGGGCCGCGTTGGAGGAGCCCGACGGCGAACGTCTGGCGGCCCTGTTGCCCACCCGGGAGGTGGCGGATCTCGCCCTGGCCATGCGGCACGAAGCAGGGCTGCTGCGCGCACTGCTGGCGGTAGGGGGAAGGCCTGGGGCGTCAGTGGCGCTGTCGGTGGCGGACCCGCTCAAGCCCCCGTCGTACACGGGGCAGGGGACGCTCCCGCTGGATCGCTCCTTCGAGCAGCGGGCCAGGGCGGCGCTGCGTCGGCACCGGGAACAGTTCACCTCCGTCACCCCGGAGGAGATTCTGGAGGACGAGATGGACCGGGCGTGCGCCGGGTTCGGCCTCCATTCAGATGAGGCGCGAGCGCTGTTTGCCGCCGGCATCCTGGTGGCCGCCTCACTGACCCCGCTGGCGACGGAGGGAGTTGAGCCCATCCACCGGCCCCGCGTGGTGGCAGATCTGCAGGCACGCATCCGCAAGGAGGCCTACGTGATGCATCTGCGCCGCGAGTTGGCAGGCGGCGGAGCCATCCATCCTGAGCAACGCCGTGTGGTGGACGAACTCAAGCAGTTCTGGCGGCCCTGGCTGAACCGGCTCTGGGTGCGGCTGCACGGCCGCGATGTCACGCAATCGCCCAACGATGACGGTAGCGAGTTGCTGACGGGGATCACCCGTTCGGTGATGCTCGACCACCGTCAGCAGATCCGTGGGGCGCTGGAAAGGCTGGCGGCATGACCTGGCACCGACGAGATGGGCTCTGGAGCTTGGGTTCCCCTGTGGCCGCTGCTGCGCCGTTGGTGCACGTGTTGGAGGCGCGCGGGGCCATCCTGGAGTGGCCGCTGGACGCGCCGCCGGACGCACCTCCCCACCTGAGCGTGACTGATGCCGCTGAGGCGGATTGGTTGTGGCAGCTGGTGGGGGAGCCCGCCCACGTGGCGTTGCTCACCGAGACTGATGCGGAGCCCGCTTGGAACGCCGCGCTCGTGGTGGCGCTGCGCAAGGTGGCGCACGGCCTGTGGCTGCACACCTGGTGGCCCACGAGCCCGCGCGACGGGGTGGCTCCGCTGGAGCGAGCGGCCTGGGCCGCGGAGATGGCACGCGCAGTTGAGGAGGTGGCCGACATTCTTGACGAGGAGCAGCTCCCGGATCTCGCTGTGGTGCCCACCTCCACGCGGGCCGAGTTCGCCCTGGCCGCCTCGGGTAGGGGCGCGGGGGTGGATGGCACTTCGATCGCAGAGGGGCGCAGCCCTGTTGCGTGGCAGGGCCTGCCGCATGGGGTGGTGGATGCCACTGAATATCCCGTGGCCTGGGTGGTGGATGCCGCACCAGAGCCGGAGCTGACGGTGAGCGTCTCCGCGGTGGGGAAGCCTTCGGCTCTGGAGGGTCTGGCCGTGCTGGCGGCGCTCGCTCCGTGGACGGCGGAGGGCGCGCTGGACGCTGCAGGCCGGGCCGTCCTGCCGTTGCCGATCACCGCCGCGGAGGCGTGGGCAGCTGATTGGGCCCAGCTCCGGGTGATCGTCGGCGTGCCCGTGGATGAGCCGTCGGAGGTGCGTGACGCGGCGCGTGGTTTTGCCCAGCAGCGGCGGGCCACCGTCGATGCCCTCTCCTTCGAGGCTGAGGCGGACGACGACTTCTGAGCGAGCGGGAAATCTGTGATCGGTAGCGAAGACAGATTCGTAGCGTTCTGGTTAACGGGATCAACCAAGAGCCCGACAACCGAAGGAGAAATCCCATGAACCGCATCAAGCTCGCCGGCCTCGCTGCCACCTCCATCCTCGCCCTCAGCCTCGCCGCCTGTGGCCAGGCAGATGCCAAGGTGGAAGACCCCAAGCCAGTTGAGGCCACCGCCACCGAGACCGCAGCTGCCGAGACCGCTGCAGAGCCCACGGAAGCCGCCGCCGATGAGACCGAGGCGGCCGCCAACGAGGGGGGCGCCGCTGCCGGCGGCTCCGCCAAGATCACCGTGGACGGCCAGGAGATCACCATCTCCGATGCCGTGATCGTGTGCCAGCCGGCCAACGGCAACATGAACATCGCCATTGGCTCGCAGTCTGCGCAGGAAGGCCTCTCCATCGTGCTCACCGAAGGCGACGCCCCCACCGTGAAGGCAGTGGGCCTCGTGGATGCCGACAAGAACGCCGTGGCCTACGCCGAGGGTTCCGGGATGGGCAGCGCCTCGGCCACCAAGGACGGCAACACCTACACCGTCACCGGCGAGGGCATTGTCACGGACCTCAACAACCCCACGTCGATCGCCACCAAGCCCTTCGAGGCCACTGTCGAGTGCAACTGACCTCCTGCCATACTGACCACCATGACCGCGACGCTGGCGTTGACCTTCGCTGAGGCAGAGAGCTGCTGGGTGACCTGGCAATGGACGGACCGGCCCGGGCCCGAAGCGGCCCAACTGGCTCCCGACGTGCTGGTCACAGTGCCCACGTTCTTCGCCCAGACGTTGCCAGACGCCAGCGTCGGTGAGTCAGTGGCAGAGGCCATGGAGCGGGCCAAGCGCGGCCCACTCAACAACCCGGCCGACACGGCCCTGATCGCCGGCCAACTGGCCGATGGCCTCATCCCTTGGCCGGTGGTCATGGAGCTCGTGGATCGCGCCCAGCGCGATGGGCAACGGCCCCGCCTACGGATCCTGCCATCGCCCAGCCTGGCGCAGGTGCCCTGGCCCATGCTTCTGGTTCGCCTGACGGCCGATGGCAGCAAGCGCGTGATGCTGGCCGAGATCGCCGACGTGTACCTGGGCGTGCCGGGGGGCGTGGCCCAGCAGGCGCGCCCCACCGCGGTGGGGGACGCCGTCGTCATGGCGGTGGATCCCCGCGTGCCCGGCTACGCCGCGGATTCGGTGCTCGGTTCCGTGTTGGGGAGGCCCAAGGCCGACGACATACTGGCGCAACTGCTGGAGCGGCACGCAGGACACATCGCCCCGCCCGTCGGCTCCTACCCGGAGCTGGTGCGCCGCACGGATCTGGACCGCTCCTGGCTGCGTGACGCACTGCGTGACGCGGCCAGGTTCCTGTTCGTGGGGCACGTCAGCGCCGCTGGCGTGGAGCTTGCCACGGGGGAGAGCTCAGCGCTCCACCTCGGCTGCGTTGACGCCCAAGGTGTGCACGCCCCGCTCACCGCCCACGACATCATGACCGATGACGACTGGCGCTTCCCCTCCCGCGTGGCGCTCATGGGGTGTGGCTCCGGGACAGACCTGCGCTACCCGGAACCGTTGGGGCTCACGATGGCCGCTGTGCTGGCCGGGGCCCAACTGGTCACGTCGGCAGCCTGGACGCTGCCCACGGATGCGGCGCTGGAGGGTGAACCCCTCCGGCGCCTTATCCTCGCCGTCGACGAGGCCCACGCCTCGCCTGACCCGGTGGCCGCCCTCAACGCCTGGCAGGTGGAGCGGGCCGCGGCATGGGCAGACAGCGGCCAGCCGGCTGATTCACCGCTCGTGTGGGCCGCCGTCCACACCCATCTCGTCTAGACGGTGAAGGTACTCACGTTCGAGTCGTCCTCTGAGCTGGTGCCCACGTAGACGGTGAACTCGCCCTGCGGAACGGCAAAGCCCTGGGCGGCGTAGCTCCACACCGACAGCGGGTGGTTTGTTGCGTCGGGGTCGATCACGATCTCCACCTGCTCCGATGCGCCTGCGGCGACGTCCACCTTGGCGAACCCAACGAGGCGCTTGGGCGGCTGGCCAGTGCCCTCCGGGAAGCCCAAGTACACCTGCACCACCTCTGCGCCGTCGCGTTCGCCGGTGTTGGTGACGGTGGCGCGGACGGTCAGCGGGCCTGAGTCCGGCGTCGAACCGGCGTCCACCGTTACGTCGGACAGCTCGAACGAGGTGTACGAGAGGCCGTAGCCGAAGGCAAAGAGCGGGGCCACGTTGTTGGCCTGGTGCCAGCGGTAGCCCATCTCGAGGCCCTCGGAGTAACGGATGGTGGGCCAGCCCTCGCCCTCGTCGGTGCCAGGGTAGCGCTCCGGGTGGCCGTGCATGAGAGTGTCCTCCGCGTTGCGCGGATAGGAGGTGGGCACCTTGCCGGACGGGTTGACCGAGCCGAAGACGAGGTCGCCCACCACGTGGCCGTCCTCGGCGCCCTGGTTCCACACCTCGATGACGGTGGCCGCGTCGTCGATCCACGGCATCAACACGGGGGCGGAGTTCTTCAGCACGACGACGGTGTTGGCGTTGGCGGGCAGCAGCTTGGCGATCATCTCGGACTGACGATGCGGCATGTCCATGGTCTCACTGTCAGCGCCCTCCGTGGCGATGAGGCCGGCCATGATGAGCACCACATCAGCGCTCTTGGCTGCCTCGACGGCGGCGTCGAGGTTGGAGAGATCGCGCTCCACGATGACGCTGCTCACCGTGGCGGAACCGCCGAGGTCAGCGATGACGTCCTTGAGGCCGGGCTCGGGGTCCACCGTGTACAGCGGGTCGACCTTGGAGGAGCCGCCGCCGCCCTGGCAGGCGAACTCGGCGTACTTGCTCTGGCCCACGATGAGGATGGAGCCCGCGTCCGTGCTGAGCGGCAGCAGTGCGTCGTCGTTCTTCAGCAGCACCGCCATCTGGCCGCCGATGCGGCGGGAGACGGCGCCGTTGGCCTCGGCGTCGATCTCGACGGGGGCGTAGGCCTTCTCGTATTGGCCGAAGCGGAACATCTGGGTGTAGCGGCGCACCAGCGCCCGATCCACCGTCTCGATCTCGAGGCTGGTGTCGTTCAGCGCGTTCTTGATGTTGGTCTCGTTGAGCCACTTGGCATCAGGCATCTCGTGGTCCATGCCCGCGTTCAGGGAGGCGGCGGCGGAGCGGCAGGACCAGAAGTCAGACTGCACGTAGCCCTCGAAGCCCCAATCGCGGCGAAGAACGTCGTTGAGTAGGTAGCGATTCTCCGTGGCGTAGGTGCCGCGGACGCGGTTGTAGGCGCTCATGACGGAGGCCACCTGGCCGTCCTTGACCACCATCTCGAAGGGGAGGAGGTACATCTCGCGCAGCACATGCTCGTCGACCTCGACGTTGGTGCGGAAGCGCTCGTACTCCTGATCGTTGACGGCGTAGTGCTTGGCCATGGCGATGATGCCGTGGTTCTGGATGGCCTTGGTGACCTCCACGCCCATCACGCCGGAGAGGTAGGGGTCTTCGGAGAAGTATTCGAAGTTGCGGCCCGCGATCGCGGTGCGGTGCAGGCAGACCCCGGGGCCTTCCAGGACGTGCTGGCCCAGCGCTGCGGTCTCGTTGCCGATGACGTCGCCGTAGGCGTAGGCCAGCTCGGGGTCGAAGCTGGCGGCCACGCCGATGGTCATGGGCAGCGCGGTGGCCGGCGGCGACGGGGTGCCGTCGCCCATGCCCACGCCCACGGGGCCGTTGGTGATGCGGAAGCGGGGGATGCCGAGCTCTGGCAGCGCCGCGACGTGGCGTTCGACGCGGATCTGGGCCGCCAACTGGGCCATCTCCTCCTCGTCCTTGGCTTGGGCGCCGAGGCCGTAGATGTCGATGGTTTCCATGTTGCCGTGCAGTTGGCTGATCTTCTGCTCGAGCGTCATGGCGGCGACGAGGGCCACGGCCCTCTCGCGCGGGCTGAGTTCGGTGTTTTCCCATTCGCGTGCTTCGGACACGTGCGCCTCCCTTGGTGCGGTGCTCGGGTACGGGGCCCGAGAGAGCTTTCGTCCATGCTAGGGAGGCGCTCCTGCCCATGCTTCGAGTTGCCGTCGGTTGCAGTTTCAGCCGCGCGCCACCTCAAACTCGCCGACGCTGCCGCCGTCGTGCGCCCTGCAGGTGCCTGGGTCCCGCGACGTGTTGCTGGCAATACCCTCACCCGAAGCCTTCGTGACCACGTACCTGCCGTCGATCACCTCGGCCTCCATCGGGCTGAATTTCCACGTGATGATGGTCCGGTACTCACCCGTGCCGTCCCCGCAGGCCGGGTTCGTCATGTCGAGGTGATACTTGACGGCTTGTCCGTCGAAGGTCATGGGGAGTTCGGCAGCCTGACACCTGCTCAGAGGCGATTCAAGGGATCATCGTTGCGAGTTGCACCGGGGCCTGACCACCAGCACGTAGTCGCCCGCGAGGTCGTGCCAGGACCGGTCCCAGCACACGAACACGTCCTGGGTCAGGCGGCCGAGCTCGCCGAGGATCCTGCCGATGTCCCACGCCAGGGGAGTGAAGTGGTTGCCGGTGTCGATGTTGGCCACATTGACCACGAGATGCCCGCTGGGAGCCAGGAGTTCCACACACTGCCCGAAGATCAGCCTCAGATCGGCGAGGTAGGCCTCATAGGAGCTGGCGCCGGTGTAGCCAGCCAACGGGTCCTCTGACCCGTCGTCGCTGGCCATGTAGGGCGGTGAGGTCAGGATCAGGTCGAACGGGCCACTCACCAGTTGGGCGAGCTCTCGAGCGTCGCCTTGGATCACCGTCGACTCTGGCGCCACAGCCGTTGCCGCTGCACAGCGCTCCGGCAGCAGTTCCACGCCGACGGCGTGCCTCCCCATGGATTCCGCCACTTGAAGGGTGGTGCCGAACCCGGCGAAGGGATCGAGGACGCGATCTCCCGGTTGCGTCAGGTCCTCCAGCACTGCCTCCACGAGCCAGCGGGCGAAGTGGACGTCCTCGTCCGCCGCTGGATGGCGCTCGGCCAACACCGTGTCGTGTTCGACGAAGATCACAGGCCTGAGACGCACGAGATTCATCGTAGATCCTTGAAACCCAGTGCATGCCTCGCCCCGTCTACAGGACATGGAAATCACAATCCGCGGGAAATTATCCGCTGGTGAAACCCTTACCCCACCATCCTGCGTATACAGGGTATGGAAAGGAAGCGACATGACAGCTACGGCTGCCCCAGCCCAAGGGTTTGAGGCTTACGTGCGTGAACGCGGTGACGCGCTGTGGCGCGCAGCCTGGCTGCTCACCGGTGACAAGGGCCACGCGGAGGACCTCGTGCAGACCGCCTTGGCCAAGACGTGGAGCAGGTACAACACGTTCGACAACAACCACCACTTCGAGGCCTACGTTCGCACCACCATCTACCGCACCTACGTGTCCTGGTGGCGCAAGCTCTCATGGCGCAATGAGACCCCCGTCGAACAGCACCGCGACGCCGGCACCCCCGACGCGCATTCCGAACTGAAGATGGACATGCTCCGCGCCATGGACACCCTGCCCCGCATGCAGCGCACCGTTCTGGTGCTGCGCTACTTCGAGGACCGCTCCGTTGCTGAAGTTGCCGAGCTGCTCGGCATCCCCGAAAACACCGTCAAGACCCACGCCCGCCGCGGATGCGCTGCCATTCGCGAGTCGGTCCACTTCGCACAGGAGAGCTGAACCATGACTGAGAACCAGATCAGTGATGCCCTCAAGCACATCGTCGCCGACGAACACAGCGGCACCGATTGGATGAAGGGCACCCGCACCAAGCGCAACCGTCGTCGCGCAATCACAGGAGGCGTGACCGTCGTCGCCCTGGCCGCCGTCGGTGTGCCGCTGGCATTGAGCCTGCAGGGTCGCGGTGCTGAGCCGATTGTCGCGGTCCCGCCCACGGTTTCGCCCAGCGCTACGGCTACCGAGGCGCCGACGACTGCGCCAAGCGTCGAGCCGTCCGAAGCGGGCGTGTGCGGGGCCACCGCTCCCGTTACCGTGCTTCCCGGCGGTGCGCCCGGCGTGCTGTGCGCCTACAACGCAGACCCTGAAGGCCCTCGGGTGGCCGTGCCGCTGAGCAGCGAGCTGGTGAAGCAGATGGCTCAGTCAATCGTGGAGAGCGCGGAGGCTGACGAGTTTGGTGGTCAGCCCGTGAAGGCGCTGGAGGAGACGCCGTCGCTCATCCTGTCGATGGACGCGGCCCAGCCCCCGGTGTCAATGTTCGCTGCCGAAGTCGGGACTGTGCAGGGCTACGCCTGGCAGGACGGCGACGTGCTGCGCGGCTGGACGCTCACCATCCCCGCCACCGAGGGGCTGCAGACGGCGCTCGAGGGCACCGATACGACCCTCGTCCCCGCCGCCGGCGGCTGGTCGCCCTGCATCAACGCCAACGTGGACTTCTACACACTGGTGGAGCCGGGCGACATCGTAGATGTGCACTGGTGCCAGACCGATGGCAATCGCGTCGTGAACGACTCGGTTGTGGACCTCACTCTGGCGGCGGATGAGATCGCTCGGATGAGCACCGACGGCACCGACGTCGACCCGGTGCCGCAGCTGGGTGGGGGATACCTCGCGGTGGAAGGTCCCGATGGTGTCGTCAACCGCTACCACCTGACCGCTGACGGAAAGCTGGCGTTCGCGGCCGCCGACGGCACCGCCACGGTGTGGACGCCGAGCGAAGCCTTTGCTGAGGCGATTGACCTCGCCACCGGTCCCTGAGCGGATCGCCTGCGACGAAGGAGCAGCGCGATCCGACGAAGGGCCGCCAAGCATGTCTGCTGGCCCATTCACCGCCCGGTTCCGCCACGCTGGTTGAGCCGCCGGTTGCTGGTCTGAGCGCGACAGCGTGGTCCCTGAGCGCCGCTGGTGCGAGCTTGCGAGCACCCGGTGGCGACGAAGGGCCCCCAAGCATCCCAGCGGCCTACATCCAGGCTGGTGACATTTCCACTTCGCGTTTCG
>JAUNUF010000050.1:5539-18877 GCA_030538315.1 Propionibacteriaceae bacterium | reverse complement strand
CTTCGATGAGATCCTGCGCCTCGGCGAAATCCACGAGGTCGCGGAGCTCGGCTTCGGTGGCGAATGGGCCATCGGCGTATCCGCGGCCTGGCGTGAGCGCGTTGCCCAGGTAGATCATCAGCTGCGCCACCGGCCCAAACACCGTGGTGATACCGGTCAGCAGGGGGCCGAAGAAGCGCAGGGTGGCTTCGGGCTTCTGACGCCCGATGGTGCGTGGCGCCACGCCCCACAGGACGAAGGAGACCACCAGCATGATGCCGATGGTGGCCAGCGCCCGCTGCCAGTCCACCTGGAACTGGGTGAACATCACGATGGTGGCCACCACGATGGAGCTGATCTCCAGCGCCATGCGGGCAAACATCACGGAATTGATGGTGGGGGCAGGATCCTGCGTGATCAGCAGGATGCGTTCGCCGCCGCGCACCTTGTCTTCCACGAGCTTCTCGGCACGGGACTTGGTGATGACGCTGAGGGCGGTTTCGACGGCGGCGAGCAACGAGGCGCCGATGGCGCACAAGAGGGCAACGCCCAGCTCAATCCATTCGGACTGGGTCACGGGATCCGATCAACTCGCTCGGGTGTAGACAACAAGGAGATTTCAGGAGTCTAACGCAGGGTGCGGGGCCGCACGATGCGCCACAGCACGCCGAGCGCCAGCACGGCCAGGCCTGCCAGCACCGACTGCCAGGGCAGGGTGGCCACAAGGACCAGACAGAGCAGCGCCCCGAACACCTGCCAGGCCTTCGGGTACCGACGGTGAGCCTCGTCCTGCGTGTAGGCCGAAAGGTTGGCCACGAAGTAGTAGAGCAGGACGCCGAACGACGAGAAGCCGATGGCGCCACGGAGATCCACCAACATGAGGACGACGGTGAGGATCACGCCCAGCAGCAACTCGATGCGGTGCGGAACCTTGGTCGTGGGATGGGTGTGATCGAAGAAGCGCGGAAGGTCGCCTTCGCGGGACATCGCCAGGAACGTCCGGCCGATGCCGGAGAGGAGCCCGAGCAGAGCGCCGGCGATCGCCGCGATGGCGCCGCCGGTGAGCACCGCCTTCGGGATGGGTGCGCCGTCGACCAGCAGCGTCAGGGGCGCAGTGCTCTGGGCGAGCAACTCTGGCCCCACGAGCACCAGCAGGCTGATACCCACCACGGCGTAGAGAACCAACACGATCACGAGCGCGGTGATGATGGCGCGGCCGATGGTCCGCTCCGGGTTGGTGACCTCCTCCCCCATGGTCGCGATGCGTGCGTACCCCGCGAAGGCGAAGAAGAGGAGACCTGCGGCCTGCAGCACTCCGTAGGGGCCGCCGGTGAACGCGGCCCACCCGAAGCTCCCCGTCGCTCCATTGCCGAACCACCCAACACAGAGCGCCGTCACGATGCCGATCAGCGCCAGGCTGGCCAGCACCTTGGCCACCTGCGCGGTGCGCGTCACGCCCAGGAGGTTGATCCCCACGAGCGCCCACACTGCCGCGATGGCCACGGGCTTCTGCCAATCGGCCGGGGCGAGATAGGCCGCGAAGGCCAGCGCCATCGCGGCGACCGACGCCGTCTTGCCGATGACGAAGCTCCACCCGGCCAGATAGCCCGGCCAAGGCCCCAGCCGCTCGCGACCGTACACATATGTGCCGCCCGCCGCCGGGTACTGGGCGGCGAGCTGGGCCGACGACGTGGCGTTTGCCCACGCCACCAATGCGGCGATGACGAGAGCCACCAACAAGAGATTGCCCGCGGCGAGGGCCGCGGGCTGCCAGACGACGAACACACCGGCGCCCACCATGGAGGCCACGCCGATGGCGACGGCATCCGTCAGGGTGAGGCTCCGGCTGAGCTCGGAGCGCTTGTTCACTTTCGGGCCAACTCCCACGCGGCGATGATGCGGTCATTGAGGCCGAACATGACGGCCTTCTCCTCCGGCTCTGCGTGGTCATGGCCCAGCAGGTGCAGCAGGCCGTGGATGAGGAGGTACTCCGCCTCCGCCTTGGGGTCTCGGCCATTCTCGGCCGCCTGCCGCTCGGTGACCTGCGGGCAGATCACGATGTCGCCCAACAGGCCGATGGGCGGATCCTCGTCGTCGTCCGGGGCGCGCAATTCGTCCATGGGGAAGCTCATGACATCCGTGGGGCCGGGCAGGTCCATGAAGCGCTCGTGATACTGCGCCATGGTCTCCTCGTCCACCAGCAGGATCGAGAGATCCGCCTGCGGGTGGATCCGCAGCTTCTCCAGCGCGAACCTGGCCAGCTCGATGAGGCCCAGCTCATCCGCCGGCATGCCGGATTCGTTGTTGAGATCGATCATTGGGCGCGTCTCCGATCGGTGGACAGGCTCTCGAACTGATCGTAGGCGGCCACGATGTGGCCCACGAGCTTGTGTCTCACCACGTCACGGTTGGTGAGCGTGCAGAACTCGATGTCGTCCAGGCCGTCGAGGATGCGCTGCACGCCGCGCAGGCCGCTCTTGGTGCCGCCGGGCAGGTCCACCTGGGTGATGTCGCCGGTGACCACCATCTTGGAGTTGAAGCCGAGGCGGGTGAGGAACATCTTCATCTGCTCCATCGAGGTGTTCTGCGCCTCGTCGAGGATGATGAACGCGTCGTTGAGCGTGCGGCCGCGCATGTAGGCCAACGGCGCCACTTCGACCGTGCCGGAGGTGAGCAGTTTGGGCACGGACTCGGGCTCCACCATGTCGTGCAGCGCATCGTAGAGCGGCCGCAGGTAGGGGTCGATCTTGTCGTTGAGCGTGCCGGGCAGGAAGCCGAGCCGCTCTCCTGCCTCGATGGCCGGGCGGGTCAGGATGATGCGGCTGACCTCCTTGGCCTGCAGCGCCTGGACGGCCTTGGCCATCGCGAGGTAGGTCTTGCCGGTACCAGCGGGGCCGATGCCGAACACGATGGTGTTCCTGTCGATGGCATCCACGTAGCGCTTCTGGTTGAGCGTCTTGGGCCGGACGGTCCGGCCGCGCGAGGAGATGATGTTCTGCGTCAGCACCTCGGCTGCGGAGTGGGGCTCGTCGGCCATCTGGATGACGCGCTCGACGGTTTCGGTGGTGAGCCCTTGACCGGTGCGCAGGATGGTGACGAGTTCGGTCAGCACGTCGGCGGCCTGCGCGACCTCCGCCGCCTTGCCGGAGAGCGTCACCTGACCGCCGCGGACGTGGAGATCTGCTGGCAATTGGTCCTCAAGGATACGGAGGAACTCGTCGCGGGGGCCGAGCAGGTTGACCATGTCGATCGACGGCGGCACGGCGACGTTGCGCACAGCTGGCTGTTGGTCGAGAGAGTTGGCGTTCAGGGCATTGTCCTCGGTAGACGGTGTCGCGGCCCTTGTGGGCCACGACCACCCAGTCTATGACCCTTACTCGAGGAAGTCGTCGTCCTCATCGTCGGAGATGATGTGCATGGCGGCCTCCTCGGCGCTGGCCGCACCACCGCTGTAGCCGACGTCGATGCCCAGGGTGTCGCTGCGGCCCAGACCCTGCACGGCCATCAGGCGCCCTGCGCGTTCGCGGCCCACCTCACGCTTCTCGTCGTGCGGATTCCAGTCGACCTCGTCCGCAGGCTCGCGCTCGGGCTCCTCCTGCTTGACACGCATGTCGATGGTCTCGCCCTGCCGCATCTCGGCAGCCGTGTTGCCGTAGCCCATGGCCGGGGACCAGCCATCCGGGGCGATGTAGCCCTCGTCGAGGACGTCGTCGACCCCGCGATCGATCAACGAGTCGCCCGGCTGGAGCTGATCCAACTGCACTGATTCTTCAGGAACGTTCTCGGTGATGTCTTCCATGTTCAGAGTTTGCCACCAGTGGGCCGCGAGGGTGCGCAAACTCGCTGACCACCGCAGAACTGGGCCTCTCGTCTATGATGCGCGGGTGCCTGCTCCCGTGAAGGAAGAACCCATGACTGCCCAGTTCGCCAGCCGGCCGCGCGGCGTCTACGACATCGTCGTGGCGCTGTTCTGTGCCTTGTTGCTGATCTCGAACGTCGCCGCGGTCAAGCTCATCCAATTCGGGCCCAACGTGGAGATGTTCGGCTTCCCCGTGCTGCCCATCATCACCGACGGTGGAGCGTTCCTGTTCCCGCTCACCTACATCCTGGGCGACGTCTTGGCAGAGGTCTACGGGATGAAGGGCGCCAAGCGCGCCATCTTCATCGGCTTCGCGGTATCCATTCTGGCGTCCCTCACCTTCCTCGTGGTGGGCGCGGCTCCCCCGGCCGCAGACTGGGGCAACCAGGATGCGTTCGACGCGGTGCTGGGCTTCGTGCCCCGGATCGTGCTGGCCTCGGTGCTGGGGTATCTGGCGGGACAGTTCCTGAACGCGTGGGCCTTGGTGAAGTTGAAGCAGCGCACCAAGGAGGGCAGCTTGTGGGCCCGCCTGCTGGGCTCCACCGTTGTGGGCGAGGCTGCCGACACCATCATCTTCTGCACCGTGGCCTTCGCCGGCATCATCACCGGCGGCACGCTGATCAACTACATCCTCGTGGGCTATGTCTACAAGGTGTTGATCGAGGTCATCTTCATGCCGGTGACCTACCAGGTGTTCGAGGTGGTCAAGCGCACCGAGCCGAGCTACAGCTAGGCCGACTCCTCCGGCTGAGCCGCCACGGACTCAACCGGCGCCTCAACCTCAACCGGCACATCCTGCTGAGCCGAAGAACCAGACTGAGGCGAAGGGCTAGGGTCCGGCTCGTCAGTTCGCCAGTTCAGGGTGAACGTCTGTTGAGGGCCAGCATCGATGGAGTAGGTCACCGTGTATGCCCCCTTCGAGTTGTCGCTCTTGACGACGATCGGGATTGCGCCGTTGAACGTGTCTGTGGTCAGCGCCTCGTACGTCTTGGGCATGTCGGGCTTCCAAATGGTGTTCTTGCTCCCTCCATCCTTGAAGATGACGGAGTGCACGGTGAAGTAGGACACCTGACCCTTGATAGGCAGAACGATGATGCCGCTCTTGGAGCCACCGGCATCGGCGCCAATCCCATTGAACTGGCTGTTGACATAGTCAACCAGCACTTGGTCATCCCCATACTTCGAGTTCCGAAATTGGCTCATGGACCAGCCCGCCACACCTGTGGCCGGAACATCGAGACTGGGCAGCGGCTCATTCGACACAGCAAACGCAGGCGCCTGAGCAGCAACGATCACGGCAGGCGCGCCCCAGGCCACGCCCTGGATGATCGTTCGCCTGCTCACAGGCATGTGGCGTCTAAGCATTGATGAGGCTCCCCGGTTACAACAGGGCCCACAGTAGTTACGTATTCAACTACTTGCAAGTTCGGGCACCCGCCTTGGAATCACCTGTCAGCCGGAGGTCGCGTAGAAGCGCCCCAGGAACTCGTCGCGAAACTCGTAGAAGGTGCCGTCCTTGAGCGACTCGCGGATCTGATCCACCAAGCGCACGGTGAAGCGCTCGTTGTGGATGGTGGCCAGCGTGGAGCTCAGCATCTCCTTGGCCTTGAACAGGTGGTGGAGGTACGCCCTCGTGTAGTGGGCGCACGTGTAGCAGTCGCAGCCCTCCTCCAAGGGGATGAAGCTGCGCTTGTGGCGGGCCGTGTTCACGTTGTAGCGGCCGTCTGCGGTGTAGATGGCGGCGTTGCGGGCCACCCGGGAGGGGTTGACGCAGTCGAACGTGTCGGCCCCCATTTCGACGGCGGCGAACAGGTCGTCCGGCTCCGAGATGCCCAGCAGATGACGGGGCTTGTCCTCTGGGAGTTCGTCCACCATCCAGGAGATGATCTCGCCCAGATTCTCCTTCTCCAATGCGCCGCCCAGGCCGAAGCCGTCGAAGCTGCGGCCGTCCACCTCGAGCGCAGCGAGATCCCGCGAGGCCTTCCGGCGGAGGTCCTCGTATTGCGCCCCTTGGATCACACCGAACAGCGCCTGATAGGGCTTCCCTACGCGGGCCTGGGTGAGGCGCTCATGCTCGGCCAGGCACCGCACGGCCCACGCGTGCGTGCGCTCAACCGAGGCCTCTTGGTACTCGCGCGTGTTCATGAGCGTGGTCAGCTCGTCGAAGGCGAACATGATGTCTGCCCCCAGCTGGTGCTGGATGCCCATCGAGATCTCCGGCGTGAACCGGTGCAGCGTGCCGTCGAGGTGGGATTTGAAGGTCACGCCCTCGTCGTCGACGTGGGCCCGGCGGGTCTTGCCCTCGGCGATCACGTCGTCGCTGACCATGCCCTTCGTGTCCATGGCCAGCACCTTCTTGAAGCCCGCGCCCAGGCTCATCACCTGGAAGCCGCCGGAATCCGTGAAGGTGGGGCCGGGCCAGTTCATGAACGTCCCGAGGCCGCCGGCCTCGTCAACAATGTCTGCGCCCGGCTGGAGGTACAGGTGGTAGGCGTTGGCCAGCACGGCTTGGGCGCCAAGTTCCGAGACGGCCTCGGGCACGACGGCCTTCACGGTCGCCTTGGTGCCCACGACGATGAATGCGGGGGTCTCCACGTCGCCGTGGGGCGTGTGGATCACGCCGGCGCGGGCACGGGTGTCGTCCAGGCGGTGCGTGACGTCGAAGGAGAAGCTCATCGGCGGGCCACAACGTCGAGCTGACCCAGCGCAACGGCCCCCGCCGTCGACGTGCGCAGGACACCATCGCTGATCAGCACAGCCTGAGCCCCAGCGGCGAGGAAGGCATCGAGCTCATCTGGCGAGATGCCACCCTCGGGCCCGACGATCACCAGCCCCACGCCGTCGGATGGCAACTGAACGTCAGCGATGTGCATGCCGGACTCCTCGTGGAGGACGAGGGTGACGTCCGCCTCCCGGATGGCCGCCACCACCTCAGCAGTGGACGCGGAGCTCACCTCTGGGACGAAGAGCCTGCGGGCCTGCTTCGCGGCCTCGCGGGCTGTCGCGGCCCACTTCTCCAAGGCCTTGGCTCCGCGATCCCCCTGCCAGCGCACGATGGAGCGGGACGCCTGCCAGGCGATGATCCGGCGCGCACCGAGCTCAGTGGCCATCTGCACCGCCAAGTCGCTACGGTCCCCCTTGGCGAGGGCCTGCACAACACCCCAGCGCACGCCGGGCACATCGTCGGATGGGAGCACTTCGAGGACCTCGACGGTGAACTCACGCTTGGCAAGATCCGTCACCGTGCCGCGGAGGCCAAGGCCAGCGCCATTGGAGAGCAGCACGCTCTCCCCCTGCCTCAGCCGCTTCACGCTGACACCGTGGTGAGCCTCATCACCGGTGACGACGATGCGCGCGCCGGGGCCGGCCGTGTCGTCGAACTCGGCCAGGAAGAGGGGGTCTGTCACGAGAACCACTCGCTCAGCTTGCCGAAGACTCCGCTCTTGCCCGGCTTGGCAGCGATGGCCTCCACCCGGGTCTCGTCGCGGACCTCGGCGAGCTGGCGCAGCAGGGCGCGCTGTTCGTCGTCGAGCTTGGTGGGCGTCTCGACGAGCAGGGTCACCCCCAGATCTCCGCGGCCACCGCCGCGCAGGCGCGGCACGCCGCGGTTCTTCAGCGCGATGCGGGTGCCGGATTGGGTGCCGGCCGGCACCTCAAGCTCGACGGTGCGATCCTCCACGTCTGACTTCTCCCACTCTGCCTCGAGGGTGGTGAGATCGACGGTGGTGCCCAGCGCAGCCGCCGTCATGGGCAGCTTGACCACCATTTCGAGGTTGTCTCCATCGCGGCGGAAGGTCTCGTGGTTGTTGACGGCCAACTCCACGTAGAGGTCGCCTGCGGGACCGCCACCGGGGCCGACCTCGCCCTGGCCCTCGAGGTGGATCCGGATGCCGGTGGACACGCCAGCGGGAATCTTCACCTGCAGCGTGCGGGTGGTGCGCACGCGGCCCTCACCGGAGCACTCACCGCATGGCCGCGGGATGATCGTGCCGTAGCCACGGCAAGTGGGGCACGCCTGCGACGTGCGGATGTCGCCCAGAAAGGAGCGCTGGATCTGGGTGATGTCGCCGTTGCCGTCACAGGTGGAGCAGGTCACCGGTTCGGAGCCCGGTTCGCCGCCCTTGCCGGTGCACTTGGGGCACACGACGGCGGTGGCCACCTTGACCGGCTTCGTGACGCCGAACACGGCCTCGTGCAGGTCGAGCGTGACCCGCACGAGAGCGTCCTGGCCCTGCCGCACCCGCGAGCGTGGCCCGCGGCTACCTGCCTGGCCGAACATGGCGTCGACGAGGTTGGTGAAGTCGAAGCCACCGGCGAAGCCGCCGCCGAAGCCGGAGAAGCCGGCACCGCCGGCACCCGACATGGGGTCTCCGCCGCGGTCGAAGATGGCCCGCTTGTTGGGGTCGCTCAGTACCTCGTACGCCTCGCTGAGTTCCTTGAACTTCTCGGCAGCCTCCGCATCATCCGGGGCCACATCGGGGTGCACCTTCATGGCGCGGCGACGGTAGGCCTTCTTGATGGCTTCCGCGTTCGCGTCTCGTTCAACGCCGAGGATGGCGTAGTAGTCCTTGCTCATATCTGTTGCGTTCAGCCTTCGATCAGGAATCTGCTCACATAGCGCGCCACGGCACGTACCGCGGCGATGGTGGACGGGTAGTCCATCCGGGTGGGCCCGACAACGCCGAGGCTCGACCCGAATCCGGCACCGTACCCCGAAGCCACCAGTGAAGTCGACTGGAAGCCTTGGGCGGTGTTCTCCTGTCCGATCCGGACAGTGACGTCGTCACCGGCTGCCTCGCCGAGCAGCCGCATCAGGACGACCTGCTCTTCGAGCGCCTCCAGCAACGGGCGCATGTTGGTCTCGAAGGCGGCACCGGCGAGGTTCGGCACGCCGGCAACCACCACCTGCGTGGCGGGCTCGGCGGCGATCGTCTCCAGCACAGCCGCGACGACGGGCGCGGCGAAGGCGCGCTCCTCCGGCGCCACCGTGTCCAGCAGACCCGCCAGCGAGCCCGCAGCATCCGCGGGCGTCTTCCCGACGGTGGCGGCGGCCAGCTTCAGGCGCAGGGCGTGCAGCCGGGCCTCATCCGCCGTCGGGGCTTCGAGGACGGTCTGATCCACCCGGCCGGAGGACTGCACCACAATCACCATGAGCCGCTCCGGGGTCAGCGAGACGAGCTCGATGTGACGCACCTGCGCGTGTTGGGCGATGGGATATTGCACGATGGCCACCTGGCGCGTGAGCTGTGCCAGCAGTCGAACCGTGCGCATCACCAAGTCGTCGACATCTGCGGTGCCGTTCATGAAGGACGTGATGGCGTTGCGCTCGGCGCCAGACAGCGGTTTGATGCGCGCCAGCTTGTCGACGAAGAGCCGGTAGCCCTTGTCCGTGGGGATGCGCCCGGCACTGGTGTGGGGCTGGGTGATGTAGCCCTCCTCCTCCAGTGCAGCCATGTCGTTGCGGACGGTGGCGGCGGAGACGTCGAGCTTGTGCCGCTCCACCAGCGCCTTGGAGCCCACCGGCTCTCGGCTGGCAACGTAATCCGTCACGATGGCCTTCAGGACCTCGAGTTTGCGGTCGTCGAGCATCTCACCTCCTCACCTGGACCAAGTTGGCACTCTGGGTAGCCGAGTGCCAGTGTACCGCGCATAGGATGTGCTCATGACACTCAGCTGGACCCCTGTCACGGACCGCGTCTTCTTCACAGCAGTGGAGCCGCACAGGGTCAATATCGGCCTGATCGTCGGCGACGACGCGGCCATGCTCATCGACACCGGCAACACCCCAGAGCAAGGCGCCGAACTGCTGGCCTCCGCACGGGAGAAGGCCGGTGTGCCGGTGACCCATGTATTGCTCACCCATGATCACCACGATCACATCGGTGGGCTGCCGGGCCTGGGCGAGATCGTCTCGATTGCGCACGAGAACCTGACTGCCGTCGAGGCCACCCGAACCTTCTCCATGGCGATGGCGGTGGATCTGGGCAACCAGCGGGTCGAGTTCCTGCACTTCGGGGATGCCCACACTGATCATGACGTGTTGGTCTTCCTGCCCGGGGAGAACGTGGTGTTCGCCGGCGACCTTCTGGAGGAGGGCGCGGACCCCCAGATTGATGACAGGGGTTCGCTCAGCAACTGGCCCATGGTGCTCGACGGCGTACTGGGCGCCGCGAATGCGCGCACCCAGTTCGTCCCCGGCCACGGGGCCGCGGTGGATCGCGAGTTCGCGTTCATCCAGCGCGCTGAGGTGGGCATGCTCTACTCGCAGACGGAGATGCTGATCCAGCAGGGCGTGAAGCTCGATGACGCCGCGAGTGCCGTCGACTGGCCATTCACCGCGGAAACCCTGGCAGCTGCGCTGCCGAAGGCCTACGCGGAGCTGAAGGCGAAGGGCATTGAACCGAAGCGCCAACTCCCCATCTTCGGAATCTAGCTGGCGAGGGCGAGGCGTTCGCGGCGTTGTTTCTCGAGGCGTCGGTAATGGCGTGGCGGAATCACCGGCTCCGTGCCATACGGGGTCACCAAATACTCATAGCCGAGTGGGCTGGTCCAGATGGGGTGGGCGCGTTCGGGTTGCATGACCACCAACCAGAAACACGCAGTTTTCACCCGGTGCACCCGGCTGGACAGCGGGATCATCTTCTTCAACCCCGTCTGCAACAATTTCCCGTTCCACGCGTAACGCTTCACGTGATCTGATTGGCAATCCTTGGCCAAGGTGGTGGAAAACGGGAACGCTTCGTACCTCCACCTGGTGCGCAGCGCCCGTCTCATGGCCAGGCTGGGCCGGTACTGATCCTCATCCGGCAGGCGGGGCATATCAATCACCGGACGAACCTGCACCGTCTTGCCCTCCAACACCGTGGCAAGGGTTTCGGTGGTGATGGTCACCGCGTCATCGATCCGGCACACCGTGTCAGCAGCGATCGCGTCGGCTTCGATGACCCCCTCCAGCGAGACCTTCGGCTGCAACCGCTCCAACGGCACATCGATGCCCACCGTCGCTACCAAACCGGGTGGAGGTGTGAACATCCACCCTGCGCTGCGTCAGCTTGTCCGCCTCATCCTTCGCGCGGGTCTCATCCAACCCGGCGATGATCTCGTCCAACTTCTTGAACGCTCCACCCCAGGTGTAGCGCTGCTGGACCCGCACCCACTGCTGCAGGGCGACCTGCTTCCACCGTTCCGGCAGATCACGCACCACATAGGCAGCCTGCACCGCCCGCCGCGCCTCGATCTTCAAGTCTTGGACCTGGGCCATCAGCCACGGCACCTGCCACTTCAAATGCACCGCACCCTGAATCAACATCGAAGCCTTACGCTTCGAGATCCCCAACATCGCGGCGATCTCCAACGCAGCGAACTCCGAGATGTAGGGCGCATCCGGCCCGCCGTAGGGATACACCTCTTCCGCCAACGCGTCCACCAGGTGGGTGTGCTTCTGCTCCGCCCCCGCCGGCAGGACGTAGGCCTCAGCGAGCTCTGCGATCAGCAGGACCTCATCAGCCTCTGCCTGCTCACGGATGGCACGCACCTCGAGGAGCCGATCCCCGAGCGCTCTTGCCTGTTCCATTACCATGAATTCATTATAGCACACCTAATCGTTACCGTCTAGGGGTACCCAATCAACTCACGCTCAACCCAGGGGTGGAACAAAGGGACGATTTGCACGGATCCGACGCGTGGCCACAGACGCAGACATCCACTCCGCCATCCACCGCGTCGGCCTGGACCCGAAGCTTCGCACCAAGGTACGCAACTACTCCCTCGGCATGAAGCAGAAACTGGCTCTCGCTCAAGCATTCATGGAAGGCCAACAACTCCTTCTGCTCGACGAACCCTTCAACGGGCTCGACGACGCGAGCACCCACGCCACACGCGCACTGCTGCGCGAACTCAATGACGAGGGCACCCGTCAGCTGATGGGCCAGTTCTGCTGGGCCGCCATCCAGCTCATGGTGTCACCCGCCACCAACAGGCCGCGGGCGCGGGTCAGCAGGCTGTAGTTCAGCCCATCCATGGTGCGGCTGATGCCACCGTTCTCGATCACCATGAGGGAGCCCGCCAAGTGATCCCAGGGGTGCAGCTTGGAGTACCACATGAAATCGAGATCGCCATGGAGCACGGCCGGGTAGTCGAAGCAGCACGCGAACTGGCTCTGGACCACAGGGCTGAGCCGGCCGTCGCCGTCGTACCCGATCAAGCGTTCCTTCGACGAGGCGCCCAGCGGCAGCCTGTCGTGGCGCTGACGGACGACGGGCTCGCCGTTGAGCCGCACTCCAGCGCCGCGTTCCGCCACGTAGGCGCGCCCTGTCATGGGCTGCCAGATCCACCCGCGGGTGGTGACCCCACCGCGGGTCTCCGCCAGGATGACGCCGTGTTCATCCTTGCCGTGCACGAAGTTTCGGGTGCCGTCGATGGGATCGATGATGAAGGCGTGATCCGCGTTGGCGAGGCCCTTGCCGAGCGAGGGATCCATGAAGATGGTCTCCTCCCCCACCACCACGGCGCCGGGGAACGCGTCCTTCAGCAGCCGAGTCAGATGGGCCTCAGCCTCGCGGTCAGCGATGGTGACCAGGTCTCCCGGGCTCTTCTCGTCGACGTGGTGGTCTGCCAACTGCCGGAACCGTGGGGTGATGACCTCCACGGCGGTGTCCTTCAGCAGGCCAAGAATCCCATCGGTATCCATGCCTCACCACCTTAGTCTCTTCGCCTGCCGCGCTCACTCAGGCGTCGAGGTGATCCTGCGTGACGAAGTCAATGAGCGTCTCCACCTTGGTGTTGAGTTGGGGCTCCAGATCCCGCCAACTCTCGACGCGCGCGAGGATGGCCTGCCAACCGCGGGCGATATCAGCCTGATCCGAGTGGGGCAGCCCCAGCGCCTGCAACGTGCCGAGCTTGAAGTCGACGTCGCGGGGCACGGACGGCCAGGCCTTGCGCCCGATGCGGGCCGGTCGCACGGCTTGCCAGATGTCGATGAACTCATGACCCTCGATCAGCACAGTGTCGCGGAAGCCCGCCCGATACACCTCCTGCGCAATGCGAGATTCCTTCGACCCAGGCACGAGGTGATCGACGAGCACGCCCAGTCGTCGGCCCGGCTCGGGCGCAAAATCCGCGACGATGCGCGGCAGGTCGTCGATGCCCCCCAAGTACTCGACCACGACGCCCACGTGGCGCAAGTCGTCGCCCCACACCTTCTCGATCAGCTCAGCGTCGTGGCGGCCCTCGACGTAGATGCGGCTGGGGAGCGCCACCTTGGCCTTGGCCGGTTCATCGCTCACACGAGAGCCGGAGGCGGTGTACTTCGGCTTGACTGGCCCGCCTCGCAGCGGGGCGCGCAGGGCGACGGGCTCACCCTCCAGCAGGAAGCCCGGCCCGAACGGGGCGGAGCGCCGCTTTCCGTGCCGGTCCTCCAGGACGACGAGGCCGTTCTCCCAACCGATCACCGCGCCGCAGAAGTCGTGGCACACCCCCACAATGTGGGGTTTGACGGGCCC
>JAUNUF010000050.1:0-5529 GCA_030538315.1 Propionibacteriaceae bacterium | reverse complement strand
GTCGATCCACCCGATCCAGTGCAAGAACTCCCCCCCCCCCCCCCCCATACGCGGACCACCCCCCCCAGTGGGGCTAGCCCCACGGCCACGTCGCGGGTCTGCTTGAGATGGGCCTTCTGCCAGCCCGGGGCCAAGACGTCGCGTGAGTATCTGTCCACGGTGGGCGACGCTATCAGCGCAGCTCCGCCTTCCTGTCGAACGACACCGACGCCCATACGATCGCCACTGCGCTCAGCAGGAACATCGCGAGGAACACCCCCAGCGGCAGCGCTTGCTGATCCTCGATGTTGGCGAAGTCCAGCATCTCGAACCCAATGTGAGGCGATCCGTTCCCGAAGAACAACTGGAGGGGGATGAGTGCGCCCAACAGACCAATGATCTGGGAAGCGGCGTAGAACAGGAACCACACGAGGATGGGACCGCCCACTCCCATGCGGCTGGCCCACGCCTCGCTGCCGACGGCGGCTGCGAAGTAGTAGGAGGCGAGCCACGTCAAGGGCCAGAGGAGGACGAGCGCGAGGATCAGGAGAGTCACCCAGAGCGGAACCTCGTTGACGATGGCATGCAGGAGCTGGCGGAGGCTCTCGTTCACGGCTTCGACGGTGCCGCCTGCCGCAATCTCGAAGGCGAGCGTGGCCACATACCCCAACACCAGTCCCACCAGGATCGTCCCCAGAGACAGGACGTAGGCGAAGCCGAGCTTCGTCCAGTAGATCGTGGAGCCCTTCACGGGCAGGGCACGGGTCAGGTAGCCGGTCTTGGAGTAGGAGGAGCGGTAGAAATCGATGCCCAGCCAGATGGGCACCACGCCTATCAGGGCCCCTGTGCCGAGGAAGGTCAGCACGGAGAAGAATCCCTGCAGCGGGGGCGGCAGGAGCACGGTGGCGAGGTAGGCGAAGCCGACGATGACGACGCCTGCCAGGAGGATCAGGCCGTACCAGCGCAGGGTGCGGCGGGCTTCATGCTTGATCAGTGTGCCGACCATCGGTAGACCTCTCTGAACAGTTGGTCGATGGACATGTTGCGCTCGGCACGCAGGTCGTCGACCGCGCCGGCGAGCAGGATCTGGCCGTGGCGCATGAACGCGACGCCGTCGAGGACGGGCTCCAGATCGTGGATGAGATGGGTGGAGATCAGCACCAGCGCGTCCTCGGGGAGGTCGCGCACGATGGCCTCGAGGATGACCTCGCGAGCCGCCGGATCCACCCCGGAGATGGGCTCGTCCAGCAGGAACACCTTGGCGTTGCGCGACATGGCCAGCGCGATCTGCGCCTTCTCACGCATGCCCTTGGACAGCGTGTTGAGCTTTCGGGTGGGATCCAGTTGGAAGAACTGGATGAGCGCACGGCACTTGGCCTCGCTGAAATCCGCGAAGAAATCGGCGAACATCCCAATGCAGCCGTTGATCGTCTCCGAATCTGCGAGGAAGCTGGCATCGGGCAGGAAGCTGACCATCGCCTTGGTCTCAGGGCCGATGCGCTTGCCGTGGACGAAGACCTCACCGTCGTACTGGGTCAACGCGCCGGCCAACACCTTGAGCAGGGTGGTCTTGCCGCAGCCGTTCTCGCCGAGCAGGCCGACGATCTGGCCGCTCGGGAGC
Organism: Propionibacteriaceae bacterium; assembly: GCA_030538315.1. Taxonomy (GTDB): domain Bacteria; phylum Actinomycetota; class Actinomycetes; order Propionibacteriales; family Propionibacteriaceae; genus Arachnia. The sequence continues at coordinate 3,929 of JAUNUF010000050.1, read as the reverse complement.
GACAGCGAGAGGTCGTTGATGGCCGGGAACTGGCCGTATCGCTTGGTCAGGTGGGCGATCTGGATCGCCGGTGCATTCATTCCTGGATTCCTTCCTTGGGGGCCAGCCAGTGCCGGCCCAGGAGGTCGCGTGCCGCGGTGAGGCTCATGCCGAGCCCCTGGGCGCGGCGGGCAAAGTCTTCTGCAGCACCTGCGGCGAGGCCGAGGCGCGCTTCGTCGATGGCGGCTGGGTCGTCGGTGACGAACCGGCCGGACGTCCGTTCGGATCTGGTCAGGCCCTGCCGCTCGAGTTCGGCCAGGGCGCGCTGGACAGTGTTGGGATTGACCTTCAGCTCTGCGGCAAGGTCGCGCACTCCGGCGATGCGGGTACCCGCCGGCCACTGGCCGGTAACGATCCGCCGGGTGAACTCGTCCACCAATTGCAACCAGATGGGGCTACCGGGATCGAACTCCACGCCACCTCCTGCCGTATTACTGTATTAGGTACTTAATACAGTAGCACAAGATTCCTGGTTGAGCCCGAGGCGCCCGCGCCGAGGTGTCGAAACCAGCGTCAGTCGAGCAAGTCCCGGATCACGCCGTCGGCAAGCAGGCGACCCGCGGGGCTCAGCCTCAACCGATCGCCCTCCCGCACGGCCAACCCCTCCGCCACCACGCCGTCGATGCGGCTCAGCTCCGACGGCGTGAGCACGCTCAGCGGCAACCCTTCAGCCAGGCGCAACTCGAGGAGCACCCGTTCGATGCGGCGATCCTCCGGCGACAGAACTTCACGCGCAAGAGCCGGGGACTGGCCCTGAGCCAGGGCGGCGGCATAGCTACGCGGGTGCTTGCGGTTCCAGAACCGCACTCCGCCGACGTGGGAATGCGCGCCGGGTCCAATCCCCCACCAATCGGCACCGCGCCAGTAGGCCAGGTTGTGGCGACACTCACCGCCCGGACGCGCCCAGTTGCTCACCTCGTAGTTGGCGAACCCCAGAGCGCTCAACACACCTTCGGCCATCTCGTACTTGTCTGCCAGATCATCGTCGTCGGGCATCGGCACGTCTCCCCGCCGCACCTGCAGCGCCAACCGGGTGCCCTCCTCGACGATGAGCGAGTAGGCGCTGACGTGATCGACCGGCGTGGCCGTCACCGCGTCGAGGCTGGCCTGCCAATCTGCCATGGACTCCCCCGGCGTGCCGTAGATGAGATCCAGCGAGATGTGTTCGAAGCCCGCGGCCCGCGCCCAATGCGCGGCGTCCAGCCCCCGTCGCGGGGTATGGGTGCGCTCCAACACCTGGAGCACGTGGGGCACAACGGATTGCAGGCCCAGTGAGAGCCGGGTGAATCCCCCCTCACGCAAGTCGGAGAGATATTCAGGCGTCAAGGTTTCCGGGTTGGCCTCCGTGGTCACTTCAGCGTCAGGAGCGAGGCCGAACAGGTCGTCGATGCGGCGCACCAAGCCGGTGAGCGCGGCGGCGGGCAGCATCGTCGGGGTGCCGCCCCCGAAGAAGACCGTCTCCACCGGCCGGCTCCGCCCCAGAACGCGGGCCGCGAGGTTCAGTTCCGCATGGGCGGCCCCGAGATAGGTCTCCGGAGAGAGATCGCCCAGTTCAGCTGGGGTGTAGGTGTTGAAATCGCAATAGCCACAGCGTGATCGGCAGAACGGAACATGCACATACACCGACAGCGGAGCGGCCGACTCCAAGGCCTCAGCAGGGAGCGAGCCATCGGTGGGGGCGGGGTCGCCGTCGGGTAGTTGTGCCACCGCCTCAGCCTAGACCAGCCCCAGACTGCTCCTCTCACAGCGAAATTGTACGAATCAGGGCTCAATCGCGCCCAGTTGATGGGATGGTTACACCCATGAAGCTCAACCGACGCACCCTGTTGATCGGCGGCGGATCTCTGGCCGCTGCCGCCACCCTCGCTGCCTGCGGCAACAACAACCCGCTGCAGGAGACCCCCGCCCCGTCCCCCACGGGCGCGGCCCCCGAAACCACCCCCGCCGGCTCCACCGAGACGACGGCGGCCCCCGCCCCGGCGGATGTGACGCTGTCGCAGTGGTACCACGAGTACGGCGAGGCCGGCGTCAAGGAGGCCGTGGAGCGCTACGCCGCGGAGTACCCGGACGCCAAGGTCGAGGTGAAGTGGACCCCAGGCGATTACGGCCAGATCCTCGCCGCGCAGCTGCTGACGGCAGATGTGCCGGATGTCTTCGAGGTGGAGCAGGGCGGCTCACTCGACATGATCCGCTCCGGCCAGCTCGAGCCCCTCAACGACATCATCGATCCCGTCAAGGACCAGTTCAACCCCTCCGTGATCAAGCGCTTCACGTTCGAGGACAAGATCTACGGCATCCCGCAGACCATCGACATGCAGCTGCTCTACTACCGCCCCTCGCTGCTCAAGGCAGCTGGCGTTGAGCCGCCCACCAACTTCGAGGAGCTCGTGGCGGCGGCCAACGCCGTCAAGACCGCTGACATGGGCGGTTTCTTCGCCGGAAACGACGGCGGCGTGGGCGTGCTGGGCACCATGTTCATCTGGGCCTCCGGCCACGAACAGCTGAACGAGGAGCGCACCGAGGCCACCTTCCTCACCGACGACTTCTACAACGCACTGATCGCCTACCGCGACTTCTACGCCTCCGGCGGCGTCCTCCAGGCGGCTTCCGGCGAGTGGTACGCACCGGATGCGTTCGTCAATGAGGAAGCAGCCTTCCAGTGGGGCGGCCTCTGGTCGCTGCCGCAGATCAAGGAGGCCTTCGGCGACGACGTGGGCGTGCTCCCCTTCCCGGCCATCGGCCCGAAGGGTCGCCCGGCTGTGCCGTTCGGTGCCTTCGGCTCCTGCGTGGCGGCCAAGGGCAAGAACGTCGACGCAGCCAAGGCGTTCGTCAAGTGGCTGTGGATCGACCAGGAGGACAAGCAGGTCGACTTCTCCGACGCCTACGGCACCCACGTGCCCGCCAAGCCGGCCCTCGTGCCCCAGGCCACGAAGCTGGCCGAGGGTGCAGGCGCCGACGCTGCCAAGTACGTGGCCGAGAACGGCTTCACCAACGACATCATGTGGTCTGGCGCACTGGGTGAGGCGTTCGGCGCCGCTGTCAGCAATGTGATCAAGAACGGCGCAGATCCCAAGGCCGAGTTCTCCGGCTTCGCGGAGCTGGCCGCTGCGGAGCTGGCCAAGCTCAAGGGCTGACCCGCGTGTGGAGAAGGGTGCGCGGGCACCAGGGCCGCAATCTGTGGTTCCTGGCGTTCGTCGCACCCTTCTTCCTCGGTTTGGCCATCTTCGTCTACGTCCCCATCGCCTGGAGCGCCTACCTCTCGTTCTTCGACGCGCGCAACACGGTGACGCCCACCAAGTTCGTTGGCTTCGACAACTACCGCTACCTCTTCAACGACCGGCTCTTCCGCGATTCACTCGTGGTGTTCGTGCTCTTCGCCGTGTTCATCGTGCCGCTGACCTACGTCTGTTCCCTGGGTCTTGCACTGCTGCTGAACAACCTCAAATACGGGCAGGCGTTCTTCCGCTCGGTCTTCTTCATCCCCACCGCCGTCAGCTACGTCATCGCCGCCATCGTGTGGCGCTTCGTCTTTTTCAACGGCGCCCGCTTCGGCATGATCAACTCCTTCATCCGCTCGCTTGGCGGAGAGCCGGTCAACTGGCTGGGAGGCGGCAACAACCTGTACTGGGTGGCCCTGGTCTCCGTGCGCCTGTGGCTGCAGGTGGGCTTCTACATGATCCTGTTCATCGCCGGCCTCAACCAGATCCCGCGGGAGACCTATGAGGCGGCGGCGATCGACGGCGCGTCGGGCTGGCGGATGCTGCGCTGGATCACATTGCCCCAGCTGCGCGGCGCCAGCGTCGCGGTCATCATGCTGCTGTTCATCAACGCCTTCCAGGCCTTCGACGAGTTCTACAACATGCTGGGCTCGATCGGCTCCTACCCGCCCT
>JAUNUF010000049.1 GCA_030538315.1 Propionibacteriaceae bacterium | reverse complement strand
TCTCGTCGCTCAGGGACCTGCTCTCGCCGCTCAGGGACCAGCTTTCGAAGAGCGCGAAGGCGGCGGACTGTTCGGCGACGGTGGCCAACTGCCCGTCGGTCAGTTCGGGGGCCTCGAACGACAGGTACCCCACCCCGGCCAACTCCTCCTCGGCGATCTCGGTGGCGAACGGCGCGGTGATCTCCAACTCGGCGGCGGTCATGGGGCCGGATTCACCGGCGTAGACGCGGTTGGCGGAAGGTGTGCGCAGCATCAGGTAACGGGGCATAGCGGTAGCGTATCCGCGTGACGGAAAACAGGTGGGCATGGGCGGCGGTGATCTTCGCCGGCGGCGCGTTGGGCACGGGCCTGCGCGTGTTCCTCTTCGACTTCATGGGTGAGGACGTGGCCACGCTCGCCCTGATCAACCTGTTTGGTTGTGTGTTGCTGGGCTTCGTCGCGGGGATCTACGGCCAGCAGGTGACGCTGCTTCGGCTGTTCCTGGCGGTGGGCGGTCTGGCGTCGTTCACGTCCTGGTCCACGCTCGCGCTGCAATCGCTGCACCCGTGGGGCGTGGTGGTTGCGGCGGTGGAGACGGCGCTCGGTGTGGGGGCCGCAGGTATTGGGCACCTGGCCGGGCGGTTGAAGAGGGTGCAGCCGTGGTCTGGCTGATCTGCCTCGCAGGAGGGCTCGGCGCGGTGGCGCGAGCCGGCGTCGACCTCGTCGTCGCGAGGCGGTGGGAGCCCTGGAAGGCGACCCTTGCCGTCAATCTGCTGGGCTCGTTCATCCTCGGAGTGGCGTCTGTGACACTGACCGACGGCTGGCTGGCGGTGGTGGGCGCCGGCTTCTGCGGCGCCTTCACCACCTTCTCATCTGCCTGTTGGCAGGCTGCTCGCGAACTGGGCCGCCAGCGGGCCCGGTTCGCCGTGCTGTATTCAGCGGCCACCATCGCAGGCTGCATCGGTGCAGCCTGGCTGGGGACGCTGCTGGCTTAGGCCAGGTTGACGTGGTGGTGCTCGTACGGCGTGCCCTTGGCGCGCTCGAACGAGGCCTGCACCTCATCCTCAGCCTCTTCGCGGCCCGTCCACGTGGCGCCTTCCACCGACTTGCCCGGCTCGAGGTCCTTGTAGACGGAGAAGAAGTGCTCGATCTCCAGCAGCATGTGCTCCGGCACCGAGGACAGGTCCTTGATGTGGGCGCGGCGCGTGTCAGCGGTTGCCACGCACAGCACCTTGTCATCGCCGCCCATCTCGTCGGTCATGCGGAACATGGCCACGGCGTAGCACTCGATGAGGCAGCCGGGGAACGTGGGTTCTGCGCCGATGACCATGGCGTCGAGCGGATCACCGTCGAGGCCCAACGTGCCCTCTACGAAGCCATAGTCGTAGGGGTACTGGGTGGAGGTGAACAGCACACGATCCAGACGGAGACGGCCTGTGTTGTGGTCCATCTCGTACTTGTTCTTGGTGCCCTTCGGGATCTCCACCGTGACGTCAAAAAGGATTCGGCGGCCAGGATCGATCGGGATCAGACCAACAGGCGCGTCTTCGCTCACTTGGGCACTCCTATGATTGGTGTCATTGCCCGCGCGTCGTTGCGGGTCAACTGCAGGATACCCCTTTGGAGGTTGGTGTGCGGAGCCGCGGACGGGTCGTGGAGTGGGTGATCACCTGGCTTCTCGTCGGTGTGCTATTGGCGAGCGGCTTTCTGATCGCCGTTTTTCACCGGGAAGCACTGGCTGCGGCCGGGTTGACGCGCGACGGCGCACCGGCCACCGTCGACCCCTCACTGTTCGCGCCACCACCGGAACCCGAGCCTGCGGAAACCGTCATGCCGCCCCCGTCGGGCACTGGCCTCGTCGGCCCGGCGGAGCTTCCGCCGCAAGGGCCCATCCCAGACCGCTCGGCCTTGGAGGCCCGGCTCGGGATCCTGGACAAGACCAAGCTGGTGCCCGCAGAGAATGGCGCGCCGGTGGTGATCGGCTACGAGGTGATCGACGTGGAAACCGGCGAGGTGGTGGCAGCCTCGAACGAGAAGACCCCGCTGACCCCGGCGTCGAACACCAAGACGCTGACGGCGCTGGCCGTCATGAACGCCTTCGACGGCTCGGAGCGCTTCGCCACCCGCGTGGTGCAACCCGAACCCGGGCGCCTGGTGCTGATCGGCGGGGGAGATCCCATGCTGCGCAGCATCCCCGTGGAGGCCGGCTCCTACCCAGAACCCGCCACCACGGATGAACTCGCCAAGCTCACCGTCGACAAGCTCCGGGCAGCCGGAATCACCTCGGTCACGCTCGGCTACGACGATTCGGCCTTCACCGGGCCCGGCTGGAACGACACCTGGCCCTCCAACTACCGCGATCAGGTCACGCCCATCTCGGCGCTGTGGATCGACGAGGGGCGCGGCCCCACGGGCGGCCCTCGCAGCCAGACTCCCGCGCTGTCGGCCGCCACCACGTTCGCCGCGCAGTTGACGGCGCTGGGCATCATGGTGGCTCCCGAGCCGCAGCAGAGCCTCGGGGCCACGGATGCGCCGGAGCTGGCCCGCGTCGAATCGCTGCCCGTGCACGTGCTGGTGGAGACGTTCATGCAGCGCTCCAACAACTCGTTCACGGAGCTCATGGGCTTCCAGCTGGCCGCCAAGACCGGGCACCCCACCACCTTTGCCGGCTCGGTGGCCGCCATCCAGGAGCAACTCACCCAGCTGGGTATCTGGGACGAGGGCACCGTGCTGCACGATGCCTCGGGGCTCTCCCGCAGCAACCTCTTCACCCCCAACATGCTGGCCGCCGCGCTCGCGAAGCTGGCCTCGGAGCCCAAGCTCAGCGTCATCCTCGACGGCCTGCCCACCGCCGGCGTCACCGGCACCCTCGCAGACCGGTTCGGCGATGCCATCTCGGCCCCGGCCCGCGGGGTCGCCCGCGCCAAGACCGGCTCGCTGTCGCTCGTGGCCACGCTGGGCGGCACCACCCTGACGGCAGATGACAGGCTGCTCGCCTTCGCGTTCTTCATCAACGGCGCACCCGACGGCTGGGCCGCCCGGGTGTGGGTGGATCAGGCCACCGGCACCGTCACCTCGTGCGGGTGTTGATGGAGCACGCACCCAGCATCAATTGGGCCCTGGCGCATCGCGTGTCAGGGTGGCGGCCCGACGACCTTCCCCAGCTCAGCTCCCACGAACTCACCATGCTGGTGGCGGATCTGCGGGTCACCGCCCGACGGGCGGGCGAGATTGCCGCGCGACACCTGGGCATCGACGCCGTGGGCGCCACCCGGATCAGGGTGGTGGACTGGGACGGCTGGGGCCGCGCCGTCGAATCGATGGCTGGCAGCGCCATTGCTGAGTTGGACCTCCCTGCCTCGACGGGCGTGGGCGCCACCCTCACGGGGGCGCGAAACGGCGCCCTCCTCGGTGTCGGAATGCGCGCCGTCAGCCGCCGCCTGCTGGGCCAGTACGACGCCTTCACCGGCTCCGATGCCCTCTACCTGGTGGCGCCCACGATCGTCGCCCACGAACGCAGGCTGGGGTTCAAGCCGGCACATTTCCGGCTCTGGGTGGCGTTGCACGAGCAGACGCACGCCCTCCAGTTCCGCCTGGCGCCGTGGCTGCGCGAGTATCTGGCAGCCCGCATGAAGGTGGTGCTGGACGACGAGGTCTCCACCGGCGACGGCCTCCTGCGCTGGGCGCGCACCCGAGATCTGGCCGCGCTGTTCACCTCCGAGCAGGCCGGGGAGGCGCTCAAGGAGCTCTCCGCCGCCATGACCTTCCTGGAGGGGCACGCGGATTTCGTCTCCGACGCTGCAGGGCGCCTGCACGCGTCGAGCATCCCCGCCATGCGCAAGGCCTTCGCCCGGCCAGAGGGCACCGGCTTCCTGGGCCGCCTCTCGAAATCCTTCGACAAGAACGCGCAGTACCGCGATGGGCTCGAGTTCTGCCGACGCGTGCAGCGGCTGCGCACCAGGTCCTCCCTGAAGGCTGCGTTCGCGGAGCCAGCAAACCTCCCGACGGCGGAGGAGATCGCGGATCCCCCGCTCTGGATGAAGCGCGTCCATGGCTAAGCGCGCGCTCGGGCCAGCCGCGCTGCGGGTGGCGCAGGCGGTGCAGGCCGCCTGGCCGGGGGAGTGCATCGTGGGCTGTTCCGGTGGTGCGGATTCCCTGGCGCTCGCGCTCGGCGCCCAGTGGGTGGCCGAGCAGCGGGGCGGCAGCGTGACTGCGGTGGTGGTGGATCACGGGCTCCAGGAAGGCTCCCCGGAGATTGCGGCCCGCGTGGCCGATCTCCTGCGGGAACGCGGCCTACACGTGGAGATTGCGCGCGTCACGGTTGATGCCACCGACGGCGGGGTGGAGGCCGCGGCCCGTGAAGCGCGGCTGGGTGCGCTTGCCGCCTTCGAGCTGCCGGTGCTGCTCGGCCACACCCTCGACGACCAAGCGGAGACCGTGCTGCTGGGCCTGCTGCGCGGATCAGGCACCAGGTCGCTGGCCGGCATGGCCGATCAGCGCGACCAGTTCCTGCGGCCGCTGCTCGGCCTGCGCCGTGCCGACACCGTGGCGGCCTGCCAGGAATGGGGCGTCACGCCGTGGAGCGACCCCATGAACGACGAGCTCCGCTACGCCCGCGTGGCCATCCGCCACCACCTCGCCGCGCTGGGTGAGGCCGTGGGCCGCGACCTCGCCCCCGCGCTCGCCCGCACCGCCCAACTCGCGAGGGCGGATGCGGACCTGCTCGACGACCTGGCCGCTCAGGCTGTTCAGATCGACGGCGACCTCGCCGTCGCAGATCTTGCCCAGCTGCCCGACGCGCTGCGCTGGCGGGTGCTCCACCGGTGGTTGGGGAGGCTCGCGCCCAGTGCCGAATTCCAGCACGTGCACGCCGTCGACAAGCTGATCACCGCCTGGCGGGGGCAGGGCCCCATCGCGGTGCCAGGCGGGCAGGTGCTTCGCCGAGACGGCGCCTTGTCAGTGAGATAGGCTCACGTCCGTGGATGCTGCAGACGTTTCCGGCGACCTCGAGAAGGTCCTGTTCACCAACGACGAGATCCAGGCCCGCGTGGCTGAGATCGCCGCCCAGATCGACGCCGATTACGAGGGCCGCGACGTCCTCATGGTGGGTGTGCTCAACGGGGCGGTGATGGTCATGAGTGACCTCCAGCGCGCCATGCGCAGCCACGTGGAGATGGACTGGATGGCCGTGTCCAGCTACGGCGCCGGCACCCAATCCTCCGGTGTGGTGCGGATCCTGAAGGACCTCAATGTGGATCTTGAGGGCAAGCACGTGATCGTCGTCGAAGACATCATCGACACGGGCCTCACCCTCAGCTACCTCATGAGCAACCTCGCCTCGCGCAACCCCGCGAGCCTCGAGATCATGACCATGTTCCGCAAGCCGGATGCCGCCCAGATGGACGTGCCGGTCAGGTACGTGGGCTTCGAGATCCCCAACGAGTTCGTGGTGGGCTACGGCCTCGACTTCGCTGGCCGGTACCGCAACCTGCGCGACGTGGGCACGCTTGCCCCGCACGTCTACGCCTGAGCGAGCCCGCTGCCCCTCTTGCGCCCGCTGGTAATGTGTCGGTGCGCCGTGCCATGCGCGGAGCGTCCACCGTCGTCATGCCAGAGAGCTGAAGAGTAAGTTGCAGAGATTCTTTAAGAGTCCGTTCGCCTGGATTCTGATCAGCGTGCTGTTCCTCATGATCGGCATGCAGATGATCAGCTCCGTGACCGGCCATCAGACGGTGCCCACCTCAGACACGATCAAGCTGCTGGCCAGCGACACCAAGCTCAAGGAAGTTGTGCTGGTGGACGGCGAGCAGCAGATCCGCGTGACGGATCACACCGGCAAGAAGACCCAATCCCAGTGGGTGGGCAACCAGGTCGACGACATCGTCCCCCTCCTCGAGGAGCGCCAGGCGAAGGGCACGCTCGAGAAGTGGAGCGGCCTCAACCCCACGCCGGGCCTGCTGCAGATGTTCCTGTACACCGGCCTGCCGTTCCTGATCATCATCCTGATCTTCTTCTGGCTCATGCGCTCCATGTCCGGCGGCGGTGCTGGCGGCCCACTCTCCTTCGGCAAGTCCAAGGCCAAGCTGGTCTCCAAGGACACCCCCAAGACCACCTTCGGCGATGTCGCCGGGGCTGATGAAGCCGTCGAGGAGCTCGAGGAGATCAAGGAATTCCTCGCGGAACCCGCGAAGTTCCAGAAGCTGGGCGCCAAGATCCCCAAGGGCGTGCTGCTCTACGGCCCGCCCGGCACCGGCAAGACCCTCCTGGCCCGCGCCGTCGCCGGTGAGGCCAACGTGCCGTTCTTCTCCATCTCCGGCTCGGATTTCGTGGAGATGTTCGTGGGCGTGGGCGCCTCCCGCGTGCGTGACCTGTTCAACCAGGCCAAGGAGAACGCTCCGGCCATCATCTTCATCGACGAGATCGACGCCGTCGGCCGCCACCGCGGCGCAGGCATGGGCGGCGGCCACGACGAGCGTGAACAGACCCTCAACCAGCTCCTGGTGGAGATGGATGGCTTCGACGTGCGCGGCGGCGTCATCCTCATTGCCGCCACCAACCGGCCAGACGTGCTGGATCCGGCGCTGCTTCGCCCGGGTCGCTTCGACCGCCAGATCGGCGTCGACGCCCCGGATGCCGATGGCCGCGCCAAGATCCTCCAGGTGCACGCCAAGGGCAAGCCCCTTGCCAGCGACGTGGACCTGGTGGCCATCGCCCGCCGCACACCTGGCTTCTCCGGCGCGGATCTGGCCAACGTGCTCAACGAGGCCGCCCTGCTGGCCGCCCGCATGAACCAGGACATGATCCGCCAGCCCATGCTGGACGAGGCCATCGACCGCGTGATCGCCGGCCCGCAGAAGCGCACCCGCCTGATGGATGACCGCGAACGCCTCATCACCGCCTACCACGAGGGCGGCCACGCCTTGGTGGCCGCAGCCATGCCCGGCAACGATCCGGTGCAGAAGGTCACCATCCTTCCCCGCGGCCGTGCGCTGGGCTACACCATGGTGATGCCTGATGAGGACAAGTACTCCCGCACCCGCGGCGAGCTGCTGGACCAGATGGCCTACATGATGGGTGGCCGCGCGGCGGAGGAACTGGTGTTCCACGACCCGACGACGGGTGCCACCAACGACATCGAGAAGGCCACCAAGGTGGCCCGGGCCATGGTCATGCAGTACGGCATGAGCGAGCGCGTGGGCTCCGTGAAGCTCGGCGGCGGCGATTCCGAGCCGTTCATGGGCATGCGCGGCACGGATTCCTCGACGGAGTTCTCGCAGCACATGGCCGCCATCGTCGACGAAGAGGTGGCCAAGCTCATCCATGCCGCCCACCAGGAGGCGTTCGACGTCCTCGTGGAGAACCGCGACGTGCTGGACGAGCTGGTGCGCCAGCTGTTCGCCAAGGAGACGCTGAACCGGAACGAGGTGGATGAGGTGTTCAAGAACCTCCGCCGCCGCGAGAAGCGCCCCGCGTGGACCGGCTCGGATCTGCGGATCCCGTCCAACGAGCCCCCCGTCGAGGTGCCGCCCGCGCCGGAGCCCATTCCTGAGCGGCCCACCACGCAGGCGTTGCCCGAGACGGGGCCGTCCCCGTGGGGCCCACCCACCGCTGAACCGGGGCACTGACATGGGCGTCGATCTCGAGCGCGCCGCGGCCGCCGTCCGCGAGCTGCTGATTGCCATCGGCGAGGATCCCGAGCGAGACGGCCTGCAGGACACCCCGCAGCGGGTGGCCAAGGCCTACGAGGAACTCACCGCCGGCTACTCCAAGGACGCGGGCGAGATCCTCGCCAAGACCTTCGACATCGAGCACTCCGAACTGGTGCTCGTCAAGGACATCCGGCTCATCAGCCTGTGCGAGCACCACATGCTGCCGTTCATCGGCGTGGTGCACGTGGGCTACATCCCGGCCGCCGATGGGCGGGTCACCGGGCTGTCCAAGCTGGCCCGCCTCGTCGAGATGTACGGGCGCCGGCTGCAGGTGCAGGAGCGTCTCACGTCGCAGATCGCTGAGGCCATCGTCGAGCATCTGGGTGCCCAGGGCGTCATCGTCGTGGTGGAGGCGGAGCACAGCTGTATGACCATGAGGGGCGTGCGCAAACCGGGGGCCAGCACCGTCACCTCTGCCGTTCGCGGGCAGCTGCGGGATCCGGCCACCCGGGCGGAGGCCATGAGCTTGATCAACGGCCGGTGACGCCATGACGTTGGTGATGGGAATCCTCAACGTGACGCCGGATTCGTTCTCCGACGGCGGCGCCTATCTGGACACAGAGGTGGCGATTGCGCATGCCCGGGCCATGCTCGCGGCTGGCGCCACCATCATCGATGTGGGCGGTGAATCCACGCGGCCCGGCTCCTCGCGGGTGGGGCTCGAGGACGAGCTCGCCCGCGTCGTCCCCATCGTCGCGGCGCTGGCCGCGGATGGGGTGACGGTGTCGGTGGACACCATGCGCGCAAAGGTCGCCTCCGCCGCCATCGACTCGGGCGCCCGCATCATCAACGACGTCTCCGGCGGCCTCGCAGATCCAGACATGTTGGGGGTGGTGGCCCAGTCGTCGGCGGATTTCGTGCTGATGCACTGGCGAGACCACTCCGAGCGCTTCCAAGCCACCGCAGACTACGACGACGTGGTGGCCGATGTGCTGGGGGAGCTCCTCGCCCAGCGTGACCGCGCGGTGGAGGCCGGGCTGGCACCGGAGCGGATCATCCTGGATCCGGGGCTCGGGTTCTCCAAGAACTGGGATCACAACTGGACGCTGCTGCGGCACCTCCACCGCTTCGAGGGGCACGGACATCGCGTGCTGGTGGGTGCCTCCCGCAAGGCGTTCCTGGGCGAGTTGCTGGGCGGCCGCGAGCCGCTGGGCCGCGACGGCGCCACCGCCGCAGTGTCCTTCTGGGCGGCACAGCACGGGGTCTGGGCCGTCCGCACGCACGATGTGACCGGCCAGGCAGACGCGATCGCCGTGGCGCGCAGGCTGCACCGGGAAGCGCCCCTCCCGGACGGCGCGCACAGCTGGTGAGCATCCGAAACCACGCCCGAATCCACCTTGCCCGCATCCGGTAAGGTGCCACTGGAAGCAGAGGGGGAACCCACCATCGACCGCATCACGCTCACCGGCCTGTCGGCCACCGGCTTCCATGGCGTCTTCCCAGAAGAGCGCCGTGAGGGCCAGACGTTCGTCGTCGATGTGGTGCTGGAACTCGATCTGGACACCCGGAGCGATGATCTGGCCTCCACCGTGAACTACGCCGAGATCGCTGAGGCGGTGGAAGCCGTTATCACCGGTGAACCGCGCAATCTCATCGAGACTGTTGCTGGCGAGATTGCGGACAGGTGCCTCACTCATGGCAAAGTGGGCACCGTCACGGTCACGGTGCACAAGCCCATGGCCCCCCTCAGCCAGACCTTTGCGGATGTATCCGTCACGATCAGCAGGAGTAGACATGTCTAACGGCCCCTTCGAAATCGACGTCGACACCCTCGGCAACCTCCGCCCCATCTCCAAGGTGGTGCTCAGCTTGGGTTCGAACCTCGGCGATTCCGCCGCCATCCTCCAGGAAGCCGTCGATTTCCTCGCCGAGACGCCGGATCTGATGCTGGTCGACGTGTCCCCGGTGTACGAAAGCGCGCTGGTGGGCGAAGGCCCTGATCAGGGCGATTTCCTGAACATGGTGGTCGTCGCCGAGTCCACGCTCGAGCCGCTGACCATCCTTGACCGCTGCCTGGCCATCGAAGAGAACTTCGGCCGCAGCCGCGAGGTGCGCAACGGCCCCCGCACGCTGGACATCGACATCATCATGGTGGGCAAGCGCATCTCCGAGGGCGACATCGAGCTGCCCCACCCCCGCGCCCACGAGCGCGCGTTCGTGCTGGTGCCGTGGCACGACATTGATCCCAACGGCGAGGTCGCGGGCCACGGCCCCATCGCTGAGCTGCTCGATGACATCGACGCCTCCGTGCTCACCCGCCGCGACGACGTCAAGATCCACGCCAACACTGGCTTTTGAGCGGTAACCAGCAGCGCCCCAAACTTGGCCTGACCAGCCCGCGCCAAGCCGTCGTCTCGGTGCTGGCTGGCGCCATCGTCGCGGGGCTGCTCATCGTGGGCTTCGAAGCTGCCGGGCACTTTCCCCCGGTGGTGCCTTGGTCCGTGCCCATCCTGCTGGTGGTCTTGGCCGTGGCCACGGCCATCTACAGCCGGGCGTTGCCGAAGCGCATCGAGGAGAAGCGGCTGGCCCCCCAGGAGGGGTTGGCCGCGTTGGCCATCGGGAAGTCGATGATCATGACCGGCGCGCTGTTCGCCGGCGCCCACATCGTCTACGTGATGCGCTACCTCTCGATGTTCGATGCCCCGTTGCCTTCTCAGCGGGTGATCCAGGGTGGCGCCACTGTTGTCGCCGCGTTGCTGCTGGCCGGAGCCGGGGCTTTGTTGGAGCGTGCGTGCATCGTGCGGGCCGATGACGAGGATGACGACCACCCCAACGGGGCCCAGGCCACACCAGCCTGACGGGTCGCCTTCGCGACACGGCGCAACACCCCCGTTTCAATGCGGGTTTGAACGTGCCAGCGCACTTAGAATGTGCGCATGGCTGGTCGTCGCGTTGCTAAGAATCCCTCCCAGCGTACTGTCGCGCTCACGATCCTGATCGTTGGCACCCTCGTCTCTCTGGCTTCGCTGCTGGGCAACGTGTGGGTGGTTCGCGCTGGTGTTGTGGTGGCAATCCTGATGGCGTTCGCTGCCGTCTACGCAGTGGTGAGCCAGCTTCGCGCTGAGCGCATGCTGCACGCGGAGGAGCTCAAGCACGAGGTGGACCTGCGCGCCGTGCAGGCCGAGCGTCACCACGAGGAGTCGGTGGCCATGATCGGGCGATACAACGCCCGCGCCGAGAACCTGAAGGCCGTCATCGCGAAGCTCCGCAGCCAGCTGGGCGCCGCCAAGTCTGAGCTCAGCTCCATGCGCGGCAACAGCGCGTGGCTGCGCGCCGAGGTCGCCGAGCGTCAGGCCCGCATCGAGGCGCTGGAGAAGCGCATCGCTGAGCTTGAGGCCGCCCGCGAATCTGAAGACACCGCCAACATCGTGACCCTGCCGGGCCGTGCGTTGCACCCCAGCCACGAGGAGATCTGGGGCGAGGACGAGCATCCCACGATGGTGGATCTCGCCAAGCTCAACCTCGACGTGCTGCCGGAGCTCCGCAAGCACGCCTAACGCTGGTTGAGCCGACGCTCGGCGGCCCTTCGTCGCCACTGGGTGCTCGTTCCTCGCACCTGTGACGCTCAGGGACCAGCGTCGGCTCAACCAGCGGCTCAGACCTACTTGTCGAGGTCGCCGATCGTGTAGCCCAGCGAGGCGACGACGTCGGGGATCTGCGATACCTCAGCGCCCTCCAAGGCCTTGCCCAAAGCTGAGACGTTCGCGAACGACGGCGTGCGCAGTGCCACGCGCCAAGGCGTCTGGCCGCCACGGCTGTTCATCAGGCACGACGCGATGCCCCACGGCGCCTCAATGTCCGTGGAATGCTCACCCTCTGGCACGCGCAGCCGCCGCGACAACTTGATGTTGACCTCGCCCGGCGTCTGCGCCGCCAAGGCCATGGCCACCCGGATCATGTCGACGGCGGTGCCCACCTCGTCGATCAGCACCCCCAGGCGGGCCTCGGCGTCGCCGGCGGTGCGGGTGTGGACGGGGCGGAAGAGTTGGCTGTAGGCCAGGTAGCCGTCGAAGCGGCGGTCTGGGTCGAAGCCAGCCGCCCGCGCCACGGGGCCGGTGAGGCCATAGCCCAGACAGGCCTCCTCGTCGAGCACCCCCAAGCCGGAGAACCGGGACGTGCGGTCCAGCACGGCGCGCAGATCTGCGGAGAGCCGGGCCACGTCGTCGAGTAGATCGTCGAGGGTCTCGAGCCACCCGTCGGGAGCATCGACGGCGAGGCCACCCACCCGATTGAGCATGGGGTGGATGCGGTTGCCTGTCCACCTGAGGAATCGGCCGCGGACGGCTTCAATGACAGCCCACAAGCGATCCTGAAGTTCACCGGCGGTGGTGAGATAGCTGAGGTATGAAAGGTGCGAGTGTATGCGCGCCAATTCCGCTAACAGTGTTCTCAAAATGATCGCCCTCGGAGGCGCTACGAGGCGCATTGAATTCTCCAACGTGAGCGTCAGAGACAATTCGCCGCTGAAGGCCGACAGCCAATCATGACGATCGCCCAACATGATCATCGAGCGGTAATCACGAACCTCAAAGAGTTTCTCAGCCCCGCGATGCCCGAAACCGCTTCTGACATCGGCAGTTACAACGTGTTCGCCCTCGGTTTGCAGGGTCACGGCGATCAGCCCTGCGCTTGTGGGGTGACGTGGCCCGAGGCTGACGCTCTCGTGCCCGGGGAGATTCAAGCCCCCAATGGTGATGGCGCGAGAATTCATGTGGGGCCGCCTCTACGTGTCGAACCTCAATAGCGATAGTGTGGGTAATCCTAGCTATTCCTCACTGAGGACACTCAAGGAGATTTCCATGGCCCGTTTGGTCCGCGTCGTCCACACCGATGATCTTGATGGCACCGAAGGTGCCCGCCCTATCGAATTCTCCATTGGCGGTGATGTCTATTCAGTGGATCTGACGGAGGCAAACGCGGCGAAGCTGCGCGCTGCTCTGGAGCCCTACATCGCAGTGGCGGAGAAGGTGGGCCGCAAGCGCAGCGGGCGCTCCGCATCGGCGCAGGCGCCTCGCAAGGGCCCCTCGAACTCCGACGTGCGTGATTGGGCTCGCGCCAACGGCTACAAGGTCTCGGATCGCGGCCGCATCTCGGCAGAGATCATTGCGGCTTACGAGGCGGCGAACTAGCCACTGTTCGCGGCGGGTGAACCGTGCGACCTTTGTTCCCGCCCAAGCGTTAGTAAGCTTGACACCGAAGTTGCCTGTGCGCACTGCCGTACGGCAACGAGAAGGGAAGTAGTACATGTTCGAACGGTTCACGGACCGAGCCCGCCGCGTCATCGTGCTTGCACAAGACGAGGCGAAGCTGCTCAACCACAACTTCATCGGCACCGAGCACATCCTGCTGGGCCTCATTCATGAGGGTGAGGGTGTGGCCGCGAAGGCGCTCGAATCGCTGGGCATCGCACTTGAGGCGGTGCGTGAGCAAGTCGAGGAGATCATCGGCCAGGGCCAGCAGGTGCCCACGGGGCACATCCCGTTCACGCCGCGCGCCAAGAAGGTGCTTGAGCTCTCGCTGCGCGAAGCGCTGCAGATGAACCACAACTACATCGGCACGGAGCACATCCTGCTGGGCCTCATCCGTGAGGGCGAGGGCGTGGCCGCTCAGGTGCTGATCAAGCTCGGCGCTGATCTCAGCCGCGTGCGCAACACCGTGCTTCAGCTCATCACGGGCTACCAGGGCCGCGAGGCCTCCATGTCCGGCGCCCCGGAGACGGGCCCAGACAAGTCGAGCTCGCAGGTGCTGGACCAGTTCGGCCGCAACCTCACGCAGGCTGCCCGCGAGAACCAGCTGGATCCGGTCATCGGCCGCGTCCACGAGATCGAGCGCGTCATGACCGTGCTCAGCCGCCGCACCAAGAACAACCCGGTGCTGATCGGCGAGCCCGGCGTGGGCAAGACCGCCGTCGTCGAGGGCCTCGCCCAGGCCATCGTCCGCGGCGACGTACCGGAGACGCTGCGCGACAAGCAGATCTACACGCTGGATCTCGGCGCGTTGGTGGCCGGCTCCCGCTACCGCGGTGATTTCGAGGAGCGCCTCAAGAAGGTGCTCAAGGAGATCAAGACCCGCGGCGACATCATGCTGTTCATCGACGAGATCCACACCCTCGTCGGGGCGGGTGCG
Source organism: Propionibacteriaceae bacterium (assembly GCA_030538315.1). Lineage (GTDB taxonomy): Bacteria > Actinomycetota > Actinomycetes > Propionibacteriales > Propionibacteriaceae > Arachnia. Next base: position 5,072 of record JAUNUF010000049.1, on the reverse strand, counting down.
GCAGAGGGCGCCATCGACGCCGCGTCGATCCTGAAGCCCATGCTCGCCCGCGGCGAGCTGCAGACCATCGGCGCCACCACGCTGGATGAGTACCGCAAGCACATCGAGAAGGACGCCGCACTCGAGCGTCGCTTCCAGCCCATCCAGGTGGCTGAGCCCTCCGTCGCTCTCACGATTGACATCCTGAAGGGCCTGCGCGACAGGTACGAGGCGCACCACCGCATCACGATCACCGACGATGCGCTGGCGGCCGCGGCCACCATGGCGGATCGCTACATCCAGGACAGGTTCCTGCCGGACAAGGCCATCGACCTGATCGATGAGGCCGGTGCCCGCCTGCGCATTCAGCGCATGACGGCCCCGCCGGATCTGCGCGAGTTCGATGAGAAGATCGCGCAGAACAAGATCGAGAAGGACTCCGCGATCGATGCGCAGGACTTCGAGAAGGCCGCTCGCCTTCGCGACGAGGAGCAGAAGCTCCGCGCTCAGCGGGCGGAGAAGGAAGAGGCCTGGAAGCAGGGCGATTCGGACATCCCCGCCGTCGTGGGCGAAGAGGAGATCGCCGTGGTGCTCTCTGGCTCCACCGGCATCCCCGTGTTCAAGCTCACGGAAGAGGAATCCCAGCGCCTGCTGCGCATGGAGGAGGAGATCGGCAAGCGCATCATCGGCCAGACCGATGCCGTGCACGCCCTCTCGCGTTCCATCCGCCGCACCCGCGCCGGCCTGAAGGATCCGAAGCGTCCCTCCGGTTCGTTCATCTTCGCGGGCCCCTCGGGCGTCGGCAAGACCGAACTCACCAAGGCGCTGACGGAGTTCCTCTTCGGCGACGAGGACGCGCTCATCACGCTCGACATGTCGGAGTACTCCGAGAAGCACACCGCCTCGCGGATGTTCGGCTCGCCTCCCGGCTACGTGGGGTACGAAGAGGGCGGCCAGCTCACCGAGAAGGTGCGCCGCAAGCCGTTCTCCGTCGTGCTGTTCGATGAGATCGAGAAGGCCCACCCGGACATCTTCAACTCGCTGCTGCAGATCCTCGACGAGGGTCGCCTGACGGATGCGCAGGGCCGCGTGGTCGACTTCAAGAACACGGTGATCGTGATGACCACCAACTTGGGTTCGCGCGACATCTCGAAGTCCGTCAACCTTGGCTTCGCCCGAGCGGATGACCACGGTGGCAGCTACGAGAAGATGAAGGCGAAGGTCTCGGAGGAGCTCAAGCAGCACTTCCGCCCTGAGTTCCTCAACCGCGTGGATGAGATCGTCGTGTTCCACCAGCTCACGCAGGAGAACATCGAGACCATCGTGGACATCATGGTGGCGCAGATCGAATCCCGCCTGAAGGACAAGGACATGGGCATCGAGCTCACTCCTGCGGCCAAGACGCTGATCGCTCAGCGTGGCTTCGATCCGGTGCTGGGTGCCCGCCCGCTGCGTCGGGCCCTGCAGCGCGACATCGAGGACATCCTCGCGGAGAAGATCCTGTTCGGGGATCTCACCGCGGGCCAGATCGTCCAGGTGGATGTCGCCGAGGAGGGTTCGGAGCTGCCGTTCAAGTTCACCGGCGTCGGCAAGGCTGATGTGGAGAGCTTCGAGCCAGCCGAGACCACCGAGTAACAACCCACAGCAAACCCCCAGGCCATCGGCCTGGGGGTTTCGCGTTGCTCAGCGCGCCGGCTACGAGCGGGCGGCGGCCTGCACCAAGGCTCGGGTGGCCTCCGTGACGGCCGGGATCAGCTTCTCCGGTGGGAAGCCTCGATCCAGCTGGATGAAGGCGGATTGCAACAGGCCACGGGTGAGGGCGATGTGGAGCTTCGCGAGCTCCTGATCTTCGATCACACCGAACCACGCCTCGATCACGGAGCGACGCAGCACGGCGTGGGCCTGATCAGCCACCGCAGAGGTCACTCGAGAGGGGCCGGGCTGCTGAGCCATCTGCATCAACCAACCATGGCCGGTCTCAGCTGCCTCCTCGAGGTTGGCGCGCACCCATGCGACGACCCGGTCTCCCGGGTCTGCCACGGCAGAGGTGGCCTGTTCGACGGCATCAGCCCATTGGGGCAGGTAGCGGGCCACCACCATGCCGCGTAGGTCGTCGATGCTCTCGACGTAACGGTAGATGCTGTTGCGTGCGATGCCGGCGTCCTTCGTGACCTTCCCCGCCGTCAACGGCAGACCGGCGCGCAAGAGGGCCTCCGCGGCGTCGAGGAGCTTCTCCTCGATCTGCGCGCGGTGCTCCGCAACAGAGGAGGCGGCGATCTTGGGCATGGCGACATTGTGTCTCATCGTGTTTGTGCTCCAGCCACCGGGGTGCGCTATGCAGACATTGTCACGGCAACGCGAAGGGGGAGGGCCCGGTGGCCCTCCCCCTCAGCGCGGATGCGTGCGTCCGATCAGATGTTGACGTCTCCGGCCAGGTGCACCTCGATGCCCATTGCCTGGAACATCGCGGCCTTGGCGACGAGTGCCTTGTCGGCGGTCTCGGCGTCAGGGGCGTAGGCGACGTTGAGGTGGTTGGACTTGTGGTGCGCCATCATCTGGTCGCGGCTGACGCCATGGAGCACGGCGTGCAGGATGGGCCAGTTGGCGTCCGTGGCGTTGAGGCGACGCTGGGTCTCCTCCGCGGGGAGCTCCACCGAGGTCATGCGGCCAAGATCGGCGTGGATCTTGTCGTCCTGCTGGTAGACGCGCGACCACACGAGCTCGCCCGGCTTGCAGATGCCGGCCAGGGTGCCGCCGCCGAGCGGGAAGAAGTGCGGGGTCTGACGCATCGAGTAGCCGTTCTGGTAGCCACCGAGGTGCGACGCCGGGACGGCGCCCGAGATCATCATGACCCAGACGAACTGGCCGTCGTACTCCTCGCCCCAGCGCACGTCGTGCAGCGTGGTGGCCGGGTCCAGACCCATGGCGGTCCACACGCGGTTGGTGACCAGCGCATCCACAGCGACGCCTTCGTCGACCTCGTTGAAGTGGGGCACGGCCTTGCCAGCGAAGAGCTCCTCGGAGCCGTCGCGCGACATGACCGGGGGACGCTCAACGTTGTTGAGGATGCCCTCGATGAGGTCAGAGGCCGGAGCCATGTCCTTCAGGCCCTGCTGGTACTGGATGCCGATGGCGTCTGCGCCGTAGTCGACGGCGATGCGCACCGCGGCGATGTACATCTTGAACTGCTCGCGCAGCTGGTTGTCCGTCAGCTCGGACTTCTCATCGGTGCCGGTGTGGAACGTGAAGCCACGCTCGTCCATCCAGGCGCGCACGGCGTTGGCCTCGTCGTCGGTGACGGTACGCATCTCGGCGACCAGCGCGGACTGCGACAGGCGCTCCTTGTAGATGCCCATGGGGTTGAGGTACTCGTCGTCGAAGAACGCGTTGTACATGCCCATGCAGCCCTCGTCGAAGATGCCGAGGATGGCCTTGTCTGCCTGCAGCTGGGCGGCGAGGGCCTCGCCCAGCGCCTTCTCGTCGCTGTCGGGCAGTGCGGGGAGATCGCGCACGTGCGAGGTGTCGTGCTTCACGTTGCCGGTGTTGAGCCACTCGACGAACTTCTCGTTGAACCAGTCATCCGTGAAATCAACGCTCCAGAGCGCGGAGTAGGGGATGCCTGCCTTTGTGCAGGAGGCCATGAGGTTGAGGATACCGACGAGGCCGGGGAAGTCGCCTTCGAAGTTGGCGGCGATCAGGATGGGGCCCTGGTGGTCGCGCAGGCCTGCGAGCAGGTGGTGGCTGTACTGCCACACGGTCTCGAGGACGACGAGCGGGGCGTCGACGGGGATGTTGGCGAAGACATCCATGCCCATGCGCTGGCTGTCGATGAAGCCGTGCTTCTTCTGCTCGTCGTACTCGTGGGCGCGCTTCAGCGACCAGCCCTGGGCTTCGAGGGCCTTGGCGAACTTCTCCTCCACCTCGACCTGCTTCGGCCAGCCGGTGAGGTTGGTCTGCTGACGGAGGTCGCCGCTGGCGACCAAGTAGACGGTCTTGTCTTCGGCCTGCGGGCGCTGGTGGATCTCGGGGAACGCGTATGCGGTCATGGCGTCACTTTCTTTGTGTTGAGGACCACGGTGTCTTGGCGCCAGCCTACTCACCCGGCATCGACGTCGTGGCGACGGGATGCGACTGAGTGGGGCGGGCGTGCTGGACGGGCGTCGTCGGTCGTTGACGTTGCCCTGAGCACACCTCCAGTGTTCCAGAAATCGATTTCTGAGTCAATGGGTTGGGGTGAGCGGGGAGGTGCCTATTCGAAGGACAGGTCGCCGGGTTCGGTCTCGACGTGCGGGGCCAGCGTCACGCGGCGGGCCGGGGTGTCGAGGCCCCCGATCCGTTCCAGCAACATCTGGGCCGCCAATGTGCCCATCTCGCGCATCGGCATGTGCGCCACGAAGATGCCGTCGGGCCGCCACGTGATCAGCGGGAGTTCGCCGAAGCTGTAGACGCCCACCTCGGGCGGGGCCTTCCCGGCGTCGGCCAACTGCCGGAGCGCGCCGACGGCCAAGCGGTTGTTGGCGCAGAAGATCGCATCCGGTGGTTCGGGCAGGGCGAGCAGGGCGGCCGCGGCGTCGCGACCACCGCCGATCGTGTACGGACGACGCACCAGCAACTCGTCCGGCGCCTCCGCCCCGGTTGCTTCCCGGACGCCTTGGCGCCAGCCCTCGGCGCGACGGTCGGCCGTCTCGATCCCAGCCGGCCCCGAAATGCACGCGACCCGACGGTACCCGCGTTCGAATAGCACCCTGGTACTCGCTGCGGCGCCGGTGAGGCCGTCGATCACCACGGCGTCGACGCGGTCGTCGGCGCCCGGCGTGCGGTCGATCGCGACGACGGGGACGCCGCGCGTGGCGGCCAGACGGTAGGGGGTGGCCGTCGACGTCGGCACGCCGATGATGCCCGCGACCGGCTCGCCGACCACGGCCCGTAGGTACTCGGCCTCCTTGGCCGGATCCTCGTCGGTGTTGCACAGCATGACGGCGTAGCCCTTGGCGCGGGCCACGTCTTCGACGGCGCGGACGATGCCGGTGTAGAAGGGGTTGGCGACGTCGGGCACCAGCATCGCGATCAGTTCCGAAGCCTGGGTGCGGAGG
>JAUNUF010000167.1 GCA_030538315.1 Propionibacteriaceae bacterium | reverse complement strand
GGTGCCACGTGTTGAGCATGCCCACGTAGTTGGTCCAGTCGGTGCGCATCTCCTCCACGCCCGCGGCGATCTCCTGGATGCCGTCGACGACGATGGGCTTCAGCCCGCGAGCGTTGGCCAGCGGAGCGGCGGTCTGCTGCGCGCGGAGCAGCGTGGAGGCGTAGAGGACGTCGATTTCCTCGTGCGCAAGTGCTTCGACGAGGGCCTCCGCCTGGGCCAGGCCGGTTTCGTTGAGAGGCGCTCCGGGGTGGGCGGTGTCCAGGGCGCGGTCGACGTTGGACTGGGTCTCACCATGGCGGATCAGAATGAGGCGCATGCTCGGAGTCTAGCCATTCGGGGTGTCTGCCCGGGCGCCAGCCTTCCATGACGATGCCTGCCTTAGGTGGGGACGCCTGCCTTGCTGGGGAAGGCGCCTGTCCTAGTCGACGGTGCCTGCTCTATAGGGCTGGCACCTTCGATCAAGGCAGGCGCGTGGGCAGCAGGGCGTCCTCGATTAAGGCAGGCGTCTGGTCAGGGGAGACGGGGGATGGCGCCGCGGAGGCCGATCGACGTGATGATGGTGTCGGCCTGGCCGCCGCTGTGGGTGATGTTGTGCTCATCGTGCACGGTCAACTGCGTGCGGTGATGCCGCAGCGCCTCCGCCACCCTGGGGCGGTAGCGCTCCAACTCCACCCACCTGTCGGCCTTCGCCTGGTCTGCGGTGAGTGAGGCGTACGGGATGCCCACCACCTCGGCCGCCGCCCGCGTGAGGTGGTGTAGTCGCACGTGATCCGGGTGGCCGTACCCGCCGTCGTCGTCATAGCTGACGGCGAACTCAGCGCGGGTGCGGCGCAGGAACGCGGCGATGTCTGCCACCGCCTCCTCGGCATCGGCGGCGTAGAGGGAGCGCTCGTCCGAGGTGTCCGCGGGGCCGGCCACGCCGTCGGAGATCCACTGCATGCCGGAATCCAGATAGCGACGCGGCTCCAGCCCGGTGGCCCGTGCGGGCGGCATGCCGAGGTAGGCGTGGTGGGTGATGCCGAGGGAGTCGACGGCGCCGGCCAGCTCCGCTTCCCGCCTGCGCTCCAGCTCGGGTGTGCCCGCGAGCGCAGACAGCGGACCGGGCACCACCTGCCCCATCTCGCCGCGGGTGGCGGTGAGGAGGGAGACATCCACGCCGGAATCGGCGAGGTGCGCGATGAAGGCACCGGACGCGAGGGTCTCGTCGTCGGGATGCGCGTGCACGAACGCCACCCGCTGGAGGCAGTGCTGGGCGAGCACACGTCGGTAGTTGTCGACGGTGTGCTGGGCCGAGTGCGCCCACGTCATGGATTCTGAACGCTGGCGACCGGTGCGCCCCAGCCTGGCGCGATACTCGGGATCCCGCAGCAGGGCCAGCAGGTCGCCTGCCCAGGCATGCGGGTTGTGCGTGGGCACGAGCAGGCCGGTGTGGGTGTTGCAGATCGCCTCGGTGAGGCCACCGGCCGCCGCCGCCAACACGGGCACGCCGGAAGCGGAAGCCTCCAAGGCCACCAAGCCGAACGTTTCGGAGTGTGAGGGCACCAGCAGCACGGAGGCGTGCCGCATGATGTGGGCGAAGGACTCGCGGTCCTGGCCGGGGAGGAACGTGATCTTGTCCTGGAGCCCCATGTCGGCGACAAGCTGGTGCAGCTCGGCCTCGTAGGCCGCGAAATCCTCCGAGACCTGGCCGACGATCACCAGATCCGGTCGCTCGGCGGCAGGCAGCAGCGCCAGCGTGCGGATCGCCACGTCAGGCGCCTTCAGCGGCTGGAGGCGGGCGGCGAACAGGAGGTAGCCGGGGGCCACGTCCGGCGCGGGCGTCCACGTGCTGCCGGGCTCTGCGGGGTGGAAGAGCTCGATGTCGACGCCGGGCTGGACGATCGCCACCTTCTCCGGATCCGCCTGACAACGCCCAATGACGACGGCGGCCTCGTGGTGGGAGACCGCCAGGATGAGGTCTGATTCCCGAGCGCAGTACACCTCGCCGTCGAGGCGGGCAGGCGACTCAGGGGGCTCGCCGTCGCGCAACGGCGAATTCGGGTGCGCCGCGACGGAGTGGTAGGTCATGACGTGCGGGATGCCGGCCTCGCGGGCCAGGGGGATCGCTGCCACGCCGGACATCCAGTGGTGGGAGTGGACGAGGTCGAAGCGGGCGGGGAGGCTTGGCGGCCCTTCGTCGTGCTGCGCGGCTCGTTCCTCGCCGGCAGCACGCTCAGGGACCAGATGCGTGGCTCGTTCCTCGCCGGCGGCACGCTC
>JAUNUF010000166.1 GCA_030538315.1 Propionibacteriaceae bacterium | reverse complement strand
CCAATCGATCTCCCGTGATCTGTACGAGGCAGCTTCGCTCGATGGGGCCAGCGGGTGGGCCAAGTTCAGGTACGTCACAGTCCCGCAACTGAACAGTGTCATCGTGCTCAACGTGTTGATGGGTGTGACTGGTGGACTGATCTCAAACTTCGACATCGTCAATGTGATGACTGGTGGAGGACCATTCGGATCCACTGAAGTCGCGATGACCTACATCTATCGAACGGCTTTCGAGTTCTACAACCTAGGCAAGGCAAGCGCCATGAGCGTACTGCTCTTCGGCATCACGCTGATCTTCGGCCTGATCCAAATCTTCTCAATGACTCGCGACGAGAACTACGGGCAGTGAGGCAACCGTGATTACGACACTGTGGAAGCCTCTACGGCACCTGCTTCGAGCCTTGGCACTTATCGCGCTCATCCTGTTCACGCTGTATCCCTTGGTATGGATGCTGGCAGGATCGCTGAAGGACACACAAGAGTTCTACACCAACATCTGGGGCCTACCGGAAGCCTGGAAGTGGTCCAACTACCCGCAAGCATGGACTCGGGGCGGGCTCGGCGGCAAGTACATCAACTCAATTATCGTCACCTCCGTCAGCCTGTTGCTAATCATCCCAGCCGTCGGGTGCGCCGCCTACGCGATTGCGCGCCTCGAATTCAGGTTTAAACGTGCCATCTACATCTACCTCCTACTCGGTCTGTGCATCCCGACGGGGGTCTTGGCCATTCCCATCTTCATGTCTGCACTCCAGTTTGGCCTGATCGACTCCCTCGCTGGGATGATCCTCTTCGGATCGGCACAAGCCCTCGCATTCGGCACGTTCCTGTTGCGATCCTTCTTCATCGCTTTGCCGAAGAGTCTGGAGGAAGCTGCCGTCATCGACGGCTGTACGCGGTTCCAGAGCTTCACCAAGATCATCGTCCCCCTTGCTAGGCCCGGAATCATGGCACTGGTCGTGCTCAACGGCATCACAGTGTGGAACGAGTACCTCTTGGCGAGAATCCTCATCCGCGAAGACGCCAACATGACGCTCCCGCTGGGAATGAAAGCGTTCGTCGACAAGTACGTCACCGACTACCCACAACTCTTTGCAGGCCTGGTCACCGTCACTCTGCCCATGCTGCTCGTCTACATCATCGCGCAACGCTCATTCATCGAAGGCATGACAGCCGGCTCTGTCAAGTGAGGGAAGGAATATGAAGCAATACGTTACCTTGACCCAACAACTCCTCGAACTCGAAAGCACCCGGCGGGCAGACGCCATAGCCGACAGGTTCGGGCTGTCTGGGTTCGAGGTTTTCATGGACTGGGTTCGCCCGCGGAACGAACGCCTCTTTGAGGACGAGGATGATTTCGGGAGCCTGCAGAGGAGCCTATCCAGACGACGCGTGCGGCGAATTCATTGTTCATACTGGGGCTACCCCACTGCGTTCCTGACCAAGCAAGGGTTCAGCGAACTCGTCGAGCGGGCTGGCGGAGTCGCGGAAGTCCGCGCCTATTACAAAGACACCACAGGCGAGCACATGTTCGCCCGCTGGCGCGACGAGTACCAACTGGCCTGTGCGCTAAAGGCGGACGCCTATGTCTTCCACGCCATCGACTACGCGATGGTTGACGGGGCCTGGGACTTCACGCTCAGCCGAACCACCATCCGTGACGCCATGATCGCCATGGTTCAACAGCTCCTGGAAGTGCTGGATGACGCCTCTCTTGTCAGCGCCACATCGCCCATCATCGAGGTCGAGAACGCTGGATGGGGCTTGGAGTACGGACTTCAGACCGCAGATGACTTCGCCCACCTACTTGCGGCGCTCCACGATCCCCAGGATCGCATCCGCGTCGGCTGGGACGTAAACCACCTACTGCACGCGGTTGGAAGCGAACAAGGCCAAGCAGCTTTCCATCTCACTGCAGACGAACTGACGGAGCATGAGATCCCAGCCCACTTCCCGAACTGGGCTCTCCTGCAACCCCCGGAGCTAGCCTCCGCATGGATCCGCCGGCACCTCATGGATCCACGACTACGCGGTCGCGTCTCGACGATCCACCTATCCGACTGCAAACCCAAGAGCGAACCCTACTTCCTCAACGGACGCGCCCAAGGGACAGCGGGCGCCACGCTCGACACGTTGCCCAGAGACGAGAGAGGCAAGTACGGGCTTGACCTCGTCCTGACGCACTATGACGCCCACTTGCCCTTAGGCGACGGTCTGCTCGACCCCCCACAGGTGCGTCAGCTGATCCTGGATGTGGCG
>JAUNUF010000165.1:1148-2260 GCA_030538315.1 Propionibacteriaceae bacterium | reverse complement strand
GCAGTAGTCGGCGGGCCGTGCATGCAGCAGGGCCTCACCGTGCCGGGCCCGGGTGGGCAGCAGCTGACGTGCGCGTTCACCGGCGGCGGCGACGTCCCCGGTGGGCTCTACTGGCAGATCACCGGCTGAGCTCGAGGCACCGCGCCCCTCACATTTGCACACCATCAGCGCGGTATCGACGCCGTGGGACCGCGATTGCACGTCATCAGCGTGGCGCCTCACCGGATTGTCCGCAATCAGCGTGGCATCGGCCGAGAGGCACCCGCGCTGATGGTGTGCAAACGGCGTAGCGGCGCGCTGATGACGGGCGGAATCCACGGCACTCGACAAAGACCAGCCCACCAGGTGGACGATCATTCGACTCCTGCCTGTGGATGGTCGTCGATCTTCTCCACAGTCGCGCCTAGGGGGGTTCCGGCACGCGACGTCATCGATGACAGTGGCCCCATGCCGCCTTCACGCGACCGCAGCGACGCCGACATCGGCGCGTTCGCCGATGCGGTGTTCGGCGGAAGGCCGTTCGTCGGGACCGCCGCGGTGGCCGCCGGTGTGCTGACGGCCCACGATCTCCGCGTCCGATTCACTCGCGTCCTGCCCGGGATCCATCTCGTTCGCGGAGCCGAGCTCGACGCTCATGCGCGGGTCCGGGCAGCGGCGCTATGGGCACCACCCGGCGCGGTGGTGGCCGGCTTCGCGGCCGCGCTCCTCCACCGCGAGCCGCACCTGGCGGAGGAGGCGGTGCACCGCGTCGTCGACCTGTACGTCCCCCGCGCCGCCCGTGCTCCTCGTGGGATCCGCGTCCGGCAGGTGCGTCACCCGTTTCGGGCAGGCGAACTGATCGTGGTCGACGGGCTCACCTGCACGTCCCCTGAACGCACCGCGCTCGACCTCGCCCGCTGGGAGCGCGACCCCGAGGAGGCGATCATCGCGGTCGACGCAGTCTGCAACGCCACCTCCACCCCGGTCGCACGCGTCGGCGCCCACGCGCGCGAGCTCTCCGGACTCCACGGTCGTCAGCGGGTGCTGGGGCTGCTCCCGCGCTGCGACCATCGCACAGACTCCCCTCCCGAGACCCGGCTGCGGCTGCGGTTCGAGGATTCCGGGATGCCGAT
>JAUNUF010000165.1:0-1138 GCA_030538315.1 Propionibacteriaceae bacterium | reverse complement strand
GGAGATCCAGCTGGAGATCCGCGATTCGGGCGGGCGGAAGATCGCCACCGCCGACCTCGGTTACCGACGCCAGCGGGTGGCGCTCTTCTACGACGGCGGCGGGCATCTCCAGCGCGAGCAGCGGGACTGGGACTCCGACGTCACCGCCCGCCTCGCCGAGGAGGACTGGCGCAGCTTCCGCGTGACCGCCGGGATGATGCGCAGACCAGACGTCGTGATGCGGCGGACCGCGGGCCTGCTCCGGCGACAGGGATTCCCGATGGTCGGTTTCTGAGTCCGCGGAGCTCCGGCGCCCGGCTCCGGCTCCGGCTCCGATTGCACACCATCAGCGCGGGCGCTTCTCGGCCGATGCCACGCTGATTGCGGACAAATCAGTGAGGCTCACGCTGAAGATGTGCATTCGCGGGCCCACAGCGTCGACACCTCACTGATGGTGTGCAAACACGGTGAGGCCTGCACCCGAGGCCGCGTTCGTGCGGTCCGACTCTCAGTGCACGGCGGTCGCGGGTCCGTGCCGCCCAGGCTTGCCGGCGGGCACGAGCGGGGTGAGCAGCAGCGTCACCACCGCGAGCCCGGCGGCCGCGAACAACGCATAGGTGCCGCCGCGGCCCAGGTCGGGAAGCTCGCCGGCGGCCACGCCCAGCGCGGCGCCCCAGGAGAGCACCGACATCATGGCAGCGGTCCCGGCGGCGCCGCCGACCTGCTGCAGCGTGGAGAGGATCGCGGAGCCGTGTGAATACTGCGAGGGCGGCAGATCGGACAGGCTGGCCGTGAAGATCGGGGTGAACAGCAGCGCCAACCCCAGGCCCACCACGCCGACGATCACACCGATCACCCAGACCGGCGCCCACGTCACCGTCCACGCGAGCACGCCGATCCCCACGGCGACGATCGCCGCCCCCGGCACGATGAGCGGCCGGGCTCCACGCGCGTCGAACCAGCGCCCCACGGTCGGCCCGAGCAGGCCCATGAGCAGCCCGGACGGCATGAGCACGAGCCCGGCCACGAGCACGGACACATGACGGACCTGCTGCAGCACCAGGGGCAGGACGATCATCACGCCGAGGAACGAGCCGAACGCCACGGTCATCACGGTGACGCCGGCGGCGAACCCGCGGTTGCGCAGCGCGGTGACGTC
>JAUNUF010000164.1 GCA_030538315.1 Propionibacteriaceae bacterium | reverse complement strand
AGGTGGTCACCGGCCCCCACCCACCGCCGCCGGAGGCGTCGATGAAACCGCCGAAGAGGCCGAGGCCGCCGAGGAATCCGGTGGAGTGGGGGCGGTTGTCCAGGGAGCGGCGGACGCGGCCGCGGGAGAAGCGCCAGATGAGGTTGACGCCGATGGCGGCGAGGATGGCGGCGGTGAGTGGCCGGGCGGCGTCGGTGCTCAGGGAGGAGAGGACGGTGGCGCCGGCGAAGGCACCGAGGGCGCCGGGGACGGCGAGGCGGACGACGACGCGCCAGTCGACGTTGCCGAAGCGCCAGTGGCTGACGCCGGAGACGAGGGTGGTGCCCAGTTCGGCGACGTGGACGGCCGCGGAGGCCTGGGCGGGGCCGAGGCCGGCGAGGAGGATGAGGATGGTCGTCGACGTGGCGCCGAAGCCCATGCCGAGGCCGCCGTCGACAAGCTGGGCCGCCAGGCCCGCGACCGCGATGAGGATGAGCGTTTTCATGGGGGACGACCTGTTCAGGTGAGGGCGGGGGTGACGGCGCTGTGGCGTCGGGCGACGACGCGGGCCAGGTCGGTGGTCAGGGGCGGGGACGAGGTGAGGCGGGTGCCGGTGGCGGCCTGCATTCGTCCGAGTTGCCCGGTGACCTGGTCGAGCAGCAGCCCGTCGGTGACGAACAGCGGCAGCAGGTGCACGGCGTCGTGCCCGGTGGCGGCCTCGAGGACGCCCGCTCCCCCGCTGCCGCGCCCGCCGGTGGCGGGGACGACCTGGATGCTGTGTCCGGAGCGTTCCCCCACGTTCGTGGCGAGCTTCTCGACGCCCGCCGCTGCCGCCGCGTCCGAGGTTCCCACCGGGTAGAGCACGACGTGCGCGCCGTCCGGGGCGTCGAGGGCGAGGCGGGCGGTGAGGACCTCGGCGACGAGGTCGCCGGTGCCCAGCCCGTCGGCGAGACGGAGGTCGAGACCACTGGCGTGACGGGCCTCGGCGAGGGCGGCGGGGACGTCATGGCGCGCGTGGAAGGCGTGGGTGAACAGGAGGGGGACGACGACCGCCGCGCGGTGACCACACTCCGCCAGGGCGCGGGCGGCGTCCGGGAGGGACGGCTCGGTGAAGTCGAGGTGGGCGGCGACCGCGGCGACGTCGAGAAGCTCGCCGGCGGCGCGGGTCAACCTGCGGACCCCAGCTTCGGCGCCGGGGTGGCGCGAACCGTGGGAGAGGGTGATCAGGGCGGTCATGGTGGCTCCTAGCGCAGGCGGTGGCCGACGAGGCCGGCCGCCAGGGTGGTGCCCGCGGACTGGTCGATGAGCAGGAAGTTGCCCACCGCGCCGCGCGCTGCGTAGTCCTCGACCGGGAGTTCGGCGGCGACCTCGACGCTGATGTGCGCGATGTCGTTGAGGCCGAAGGTCTCGGGTGCCTCGGTGTCGCTGACACCGTCGATGTCGAGGACACGGTCGACGGCGGCGACCCGGCCGCGGACCAGCGAGGTGCCGTAGCGGACCTTCACGGGGGCGCCGGCCTTGACGGCGCGTTCGGTGAGGCCGACGACGGTGGCGTCGAAACGCCGGACCGACTCGGGGCGGGACGGGCCGGAGATGAGGTCGCCGCGGACCAGGTCGATGTCGTCGGCGAGCAGGAGGGTGACCGAGTCGCCGGCGACGGCCTGCCGGACGGGGCCGTCGGCGGAGTCGATGCCGGTGACGGTGGTGGTGCGACCGTAGTCGAGGGTGACCTCGTCGCCGACGCTGACCTGATCGGCCTCGACGCGGCCGGCGTAACCGCGGTAGTCGCTGGCGTGCTCACGGATGACCCACTGGATGGGGAAACGCAGGTCGAGGTCGTGGGCGCGGCCGCGGTGGACGGTGACGTTCTCCAGGATCTCCAGGACGGTCGGCCCCGGGTACCAGTCCATGTTGGTGCTCGGCTCGACGACGTTGTCGCCGCGCAGGGCGGAGATGGGGATGACGTGGGCGTCGTCGACGCCGAGTTCGGCGGCCTTGGCGGTGAAGTCGGCCTCGATGGCGCGGAAGACATCCTCGGAGTAGTCGACGAGGTCGATCTTGTTCACGGCGAGGATGACGGTCTTGACACCGAGAAGGGCGGCGACGGTCAGGTGCCGGACGGTCTGCTCGACGACGCCGTGACGGGCGTCGACAAGCAGGACGACCACCTGGGACGTGGACATGCCGGTGACGGTGTTGCGGGTGTACTGCACGTGGCCGGGGGTGTCCGCGAGGATGAAGGTGCGGCGGTCGGTGGCGAAGTAGCGGTAGGCGACGTCGATGG
>JAUNUF010000163.1 GCA_030538315.1 Propionibacteriaceae bacterium | reverse complement strand
CGAACACGATCAGCACGTGGTAGCCCTGGTACATCCAGTGCTGGCCGATGGCCGAACCGGAGTATGGCGCGATGTACTTGAAGCCCGCAGGATCCGAGGCGGGAGCGTGCACGATGGTGGTGTACTCCATCGCACCAGCAGCCTCGAGGGTGCCGCGCACCTCTGCGATGGTCGAGCCCTTCTGGCCGACGGCGACGTAGATGCAGCGGACCTGCTTCTTCTTGTCACCGGATTCCCAGTTGGCCTTCTGGTTGATGATCGTGTCGATCGCGATGGCGGTCTTGCCCGTCTTGCGGTCACCGATGATCAGCTGGCGCTGGCCACGGCCGATCGGGATCATCGCGTCGATCGACTTCAGACCGGTCTGGAGCGGCTCGCGCACCTCCTGGCGGTCCATGACGCCTGCGGCCTGCAGTTCGAGAGCGCGGCGTCCCTCGATGCCGCTGATCTCGCCGAGACCGTCGATGGGGTTGCCCATGGCGTCCACGACGCGGCCGAGGTAGCCGTCGCCGACGGGGACCGAAAGGACGTCGCCCGTGCCGTGCACGGTGCTGCCCTCGTCAATGCCTTCGGAATCGCCGAGGACGACGACGCCGATCTCACGCTCGTCCAGGTTGAGGGCGATACCCAGGGTGTCATTCTCGAACCGCAGCAGCTCATTGGCCATCGCCGAGGGCAGGCCCTCGACGCGGGCAATACCGTCACCCGAGGACACGACGGTGCCGACCTCGGTGCGATTGGCAGCCTGGGGCTCGTACGACTGTACGAAGTCGTCCAGTGCGTTGCGGATCTCATCCGGACTGATGGTGAGTTCAGCCATGTCGTCGATACTTCTTTCTTGACTGTTCAGAGGTGGGTGAGCTGCCGGCGGGCATCTTCGAGCCGCGCAGCAACGGTTGATTCGATTACGTCAGCGCCGATGACCACGCTCATGCCGCCGAGCACCGCAGGGTCCACATGGATCTGCAGGTTGACGGGGGCGCCCACCTGCTTCTCGAGGGCGGACTTGAGGCGCGCGACACGATCCGCGTCCAGCGGGCGGGCCACCGTGACCTTGGCGATCTGTTCGCCGGCGATCTCGGCACCCATCTCCACGTACGACTTCGCGGTGAGCGCGAACGTCCGCTTGCGGGCCTTCGCGGCACGCGACGCGAGCGCCGCGGTGACCGGATGGACCTTGCCGGAGATGAGGCGGTTGATCAGGTCTCGCTTGCCATCCAGCGGGTACTGCGCATTGCGCAGCGCCCCTGCCAGCTCGCGATTGGCATCGACAGTGGTGGACAGCTGATACAGCTGCGCCATCACGTCGTCGATCTTGCCCTCGCGGTGCGCGCTCTTGAGCGCAAGGCGGATGCCTTGGCTCTCGAGCCCGGTGACCAGGCGGTTGCCGCTGCTCCACGGGGTCTCGACGACCGCCGTGACGACGGACAGCGCCGCGGGCGAGATCTTGCCACCGAAGAGGCTCTGGGCGAGCTTGGCCCGGTTGGCGACGGATGCCGAAGGATCCGACAGGCTTCGACGCAGCGTCGGCTGACCGTCGAGCAGATCGACGACGGCGAACAGCTCGTCCGCGGTGCCGGCATCTGTAGCGATGCCGTCAACCGTGGTGTCGAGCGCAGCGTAGGCAGCGTCGCGGGCCGTCATCGGTCCGACCCTGCCGTCTCGAGCTCAGCGAGGAAGCGATCGATGGTGCGCATCGCCCGCTCATCGTCCGACAGGGATTCGCCGACGATCTTGCCGGCGAGGGTGGTGGCCATGCCGCCGACCTCTCCGCGCAGATCCTGGACCAGCTGCGAACGCTCCGCCTCAAGCTGCGCACGGCCAGATTCGAGAATCCGCTGGGATTCCTTGCTGGCCTTGTCGCGAGCCTCGGCGAGGATCGTGGCGGACTGGTTCTTGGCGTCCTCGCGGATGCGAGCGGCTTCTTCACGGGCAGCGTTCAGCTGATCGTTGTACTCGGCCAGCGCAGCCTCGGCCTTCGCCTCTGCTGCGGCGGCGCGCTGCATGCCACCTTCAATGCGGTTGGAGCGTTCCTCGTACATCTTCTCGAATGCGGGAACGACAACCTTCCACATGATGAGGAAGATCACGAGCATCAGGATGATGCCAGCGATGACCTCAGACCAATAGTGGGGTGCAAGGGGTCCAAGGAGATCTTGCGCCCCTTCCAAGGGGACCACAGGATGCCTCAGAGAACGAACGCGAGGGCGATGGCGATGATGGCCAGGGCCTCAACCACGGCGAAGCCGATGAACGCGGTGCTCATCATGGCGCC
>JAUNUF010000162.1 GCA_030538315.1 Propionibacteriaceae bacterium | reverse complement strand
ACCCCGCGATCCGCCACGTCCCACCCGTGGTGGTCTCGAACTCGGAGAAGTCCAGCTGCCACACCTGATTCGGACCGGTAGACGGTGTCGCGAACGCGGCTCTACGGTCGGCGGCAAGCTCACGGCGCTGCTTCTGGTACTCAGAGGCCAGCAGCAAACCCTCGTCACGCAGCAGCCGCAGCACGGTCGCCTGGGACACCTTGTGCCCGTCATGGCGGGTCAACGCCCAGATCTTGCGATTGCCTGCCGCGAGCCCAGCCTTGCCCGCTTCGAGGAAGTCGGCTTTCCACCGACCGATGGACTGCTCGCTGACCTTCTCCCGCCGCGCAGCCTCAGCAGGCTGGCCCAGGAGGCCAGTACCGACGGCGAACGCGCGGCGGCGCGGGAGCAGGCCAAGCGCATTCTCGGCTCGCTGGCGCTCTACTATCTGCCGGATCCGGACGAGATCTCTCAGGCGCTGGGCGGCACGCCACCGCAGCTCAACCTCTGATCGGGCCTAGACTGCGACCCATGGAGCACGACGAGCACAGCGACAGGCAGCGAAGGCTGATGGTCTGGCTGCTGGTCGCCGGGCCACCGTTTCTCATGACGGGGTTGAGTGTGGCTCTCAGCATTCCCGCGTTCTTCTTCATCGCCTTCCTGTGGGCGCTGGGCGCAACCATCATCTCCCTCGCCTACCGGCCCAAGCCCCAGGTCGCCGCCCCACCCCCGGCCCCCGCTCTCCCCTACCGGCCGGCGAGCAGCAGCGGCACCGCGGAGATCTCCAGCGCCATCGTGCGGGTCGCCTCGGTGAAGGCGGAGTACGGAGCGCTGCTGGGCGACATCGCCTACCGCATCGAGAACTCCGCCCTCTTCGACGACGCGGCGCCGCTCACCCGTGAGTTCCAGCTCGCGCTGATGCGGTGGGACGACGTGCAGAACACCGCTGATCCGGTGACGCTGCAGCGCGTTTCCGCGGAAGTGGATTTGGCCTTCCGCACGGCCAAGTCCAACGCTGAAACTCTGGGCCTGTCACATCTCCCTCACACCGCCCAGGCCAAGGCGGAGCGGGCGCTCAAGTCCGCTCAACTGGCAGAGCGCGCAGCCACCGACAGCGAGCGGGAGGCCGCGATGGTGCAGGTGACCCGCCTGCTGGATTCGATCGCTATCTACTACCTGCCCTCGCCTGCCGAGGCCGCCCGCATGCTCGGCGAGAAGCGCCCCGAACTGGGCTGAGCCCAGACTCTCTAGAGGCTGAGCAGGACCTCGTCGAGCATCGCCTCGGTGAGGCGCCCGGTGAAGGTGTTCTGCTGACTCACGTGGTAGCAGCCCACCAGTGAGACCTCGCAGCCTTCGGGGGTGCGCAGCACTGCGCGCGCGCCGTGGCCGAACTTCGGCTTGGGCTTGGGCACATCCCAGCCGGCGTGCCGCACTGCCGCCAACGTTGCGTCCCAGCCGATGCCACCTAGGCACATGATGGAACGGACGTGCGGCGCGGAGGAGGCCAGGTCGGCATCCAGCCACGGCGCGCAGGTGCGCTTCTCCTCCGTGGTGGGCTTGTTCTGCGGCGGAGCGCACCGCACCGTCGCCACGATCCGGGCACCCTTCAGCTCCAGCCCGTCGCCGGCATGTTTGGAAGTGGGCTGCATGGCCATTCCCACCCGGTGCAGCGCTGCGTAGAGCCAGTCTCCCGAGCGGTCGCCGGTGAAGTTGCGCCCGGTGCGGTTCGCCCCGTTGGCCGCCGGAGCCAGCCCGACGATCAGCACCGGCGCGCCCACCGGCCCCAGCGCTGGCACTGGCCTGCCCCAGTACGGCTGATCCGCGAAGGATGCTCGCTTCTCGACGGCGACCGTCTCGCGCCACTCCACCAGCCGCGGGCAGGCTCGACACACCGAACTGCGGGCCGAGATCTCCTCCGGCGTTGCACCGTCCGCGAGGCGCACCACATCGTCGGCGTTGCGAGCAACGGGGGTCGCCGCCGTGGCAGGATCGCCCGGCCAACCCGTTCCCGGCGGCACCGGTGAGGGGAACAGATCGCCTGCGATGGGGTGCGGGAGATGGACAGGATCGGTCATGACCTGACTGTAGGCCCGGCAGGTTCCTGAGGAGCGCCGGGGCTTGAGCTGTCCTGAGGGTTGGTGAGGAACGGACGAACTTCGAAGGGACCCCTGCACTCACGGAGGACGCCAACCACTCGGAGCAAGTGCTGGCTTCGGTCTCCGCACCGCACGCAGGCAAGCGCTCGGAAGCGTTATGAAACCGTTACCTGATCCTCTCTGAAACGGACGCCTCGGCATCCCTTTT
>JAUNUF010000161.1 GCA_030538315.1 Propionibacteriaceae bacterium | reverse complement strand
AGGCCGATCTTGCCGCCCTTCACGTACGGGGTGAGGAGGTCGAGCACCTTGATGCCGGTTTCCAGCATCTCGGTGCGGGACTCCAGGGCGTCGAACTTCGGGGCCGGGCGGTGGATGGGCCAGCGCTCGGTGATCTCGATGGTCGACGGGTCGACGTTGAGCACGTCGCCCGTCACGTTCCAGACGTGGCCCTTGGTGACGTCACCGACGGGCACGGAGATGGGGGCACCGGTGTCGGTGACCTCAGCGCCGCGACGCATGCCGTCGGTGGGCTTCAGGGCGATGGCGCGCACCACGTTGTCGCCAACGTGCAGGGCCGTCTCCATCGTCATGGTGCGCTTCTCGCCCATGACCTCGGTCTCGACGGTCAGCGCGTTGCCGATCTCCGGGATCTGGTCAGCCGCGAACTCGACGTCCACGACGGGGCCGATGACACGTGCAACACGCCCGACACCACCGGTGGTGGCCGGCTGTGTCTCGTTCACAGTGGCAGTCATTTGTTTCCTCATTCGTTTCCGGCTGATTCGGCCAGCGCCGAGGCGCCACCGACGATTTCAGTGATTTCCTGGGTGATGCCCGCCTGGCGGGCCTGGTTCTCTGCGCGGGTGAGCTTCTCGATGAGCTCCTGCGCATTGTCGGTGGCCGACTTCATGGCGCTCTGGCGGCTGGCGAGCTCGGAGGCTGCCGACTGCAGGAGCGCGGTGTGGATGCGGTTGGCGACGAACAGTGGCAGAAGCGTGTCCAGCACCGTCTTGGCATCCGGCTCGAAGTCGTAGAAGGGGTGGATGTCCTCCGGCGAGGGCTCTTCGTCGTCGTCCGGTGCGTCCTCGACGACCAGCGGGAGCAACCGGACCGCCATGGGGGTCTGGGTCATCATCGACACGAAACGCGTGCCGACGATGTGCAGCTGGTCGACGCCGCCTTCCTCGTAGGGACGAAGGAAGCGCTCGAGCAGAACGTCCGCGATCTCCTTGGCCTCCGCGTAGGTGGGGCGATCGGAGAAGCCGGTCCAGGACTGCTCGATGTGGCGGTTGCGGAACTCGAAGTACGCCACACCCTTGTTGCCGGTGATGTACTGGACGTTCTCCTGCCCCTCCTGGATGATCTTCGCGTGCAGCTGCTCGGCCGCCTTGATGGCGTTGGTCGAGTAGGCACCCGCGAGGCCACGATCGGAGGTGATGAGCAGCATCGCCGAACGGCGGGGCTGCTCAATGTCACGCAGCAGAGGGTGATCGATATCGTGCGCGCTGGCCAGGGCGGAGACCGCCTTGGTCAGCTCACGCGTATACGGGGCCGCGGCTCGGGCCGCCTGCTGCGCCTTGACGACGCGGCTGGCAGCGATGAGCTCCATGGCTCGGGTGATCTTCTTGGTCGTCGATACAGACCGACGACGCTGCCGAAGCTCACGCAGACTGGATGCCATGGTCGATCAGCCTCGCTTCTGGCGAACGATCTTCGTCTGGTCGATGTCCTCGTCCTCAAGCGGCTTGTGCTCCTCACGGCCGACGAGCAGCTTGCCCTCGGACGTGCGGAAGACCTTCTTGAACTCGGCGATGGCGCCCTTGGCGGCATCCTTGCGGTCATCACCAAACTGGAAGTCAGAGGCGATGTCCTGCAGCACCGTGGTGTTGTGACGCATGTAGTCGAGCAGCTCCTGCTCGAAACGCAGCACATCATCGACCGGGACGTCGTCGAAGAGGCCCTCGATACCAGCCCACACGCTGACGACCTGATCCTCGACGGCGTACGGGGCGTACTGGCCCTGACGCAGCAGCTCGGTGAGGCGGGCGCCACGGTCGAGCTGGCGGCGGGTGGCCGCGTCGAGATCAGAGGCGAACATGGCGAACGCCTGCATGTCGCGGTACTGGGCCAGGCTCAGCTTCAACGAACCGGAGACCTGCTTCATGGCCTTGACCTGGGCAGCGCCACCGACTCGGGACACCGACACGCCGACGTCAACGGCCGGGCGCTGGTTGGCGTTGAACAGATCAGACTGGAGGAAGATCTGGCCATCCGTGATGGAGATCACGTTGGTGGGGATGTAGGCCGAGACGTCGTTGGCCTTCGTCTCGATGATCGGCAGGCCGGTCATCGAGCCGCCACCCAGCTCGTCGGAGAGCTTCGCGCAGCGCTCCAGCAGGCGGGAGTGGAGGTAGAAGACGTCACCGGGGTACGCCTCGCGCCCCGGCGGGCGACGCAGCAGCAGCGACATGGCGCGGTACGCCTCCGCCTGCTTCGTCAGGTCGTCGAACACGATCAGCACGTGGTAGCCCTGGTACATCCAGTGCTGGCCGATGGCCGA
>JAUNUF010000048.1:16385-20170 GCA_030538315.1 Propionibacteriaceae bacterium | reverse complement strand
GCACCCGCTCAGGGACCACCGCACCCGCTCAGGGATCAGCCCTTCACGCCACCAGCCGTCAGGCCGCTGACGATGTACTTCTGCAGGTACATGAACAGCAGGATGATCGGGATCGCGGCCAGCACGGCGCCGGCAGCGAACAGACCCCACGGGGCGTTGCGCTCGTCTGAGCCCCACACGTACAGGCCGACGGCCAGCGTGTAGTTCTCCGGCCGTGCCAGCACGATCTTGGCCAGGATGAACTCGCCGTACGAACCAACGAAGCTCAGCAGGCCCACCACCGCGAGGATGGGGGTCACGAGGCGCATGATCATGCCCCAGAAGATCTGGGCATGCGAGGCGCCGTCGATCTTGGCCGCTTCATCGAGATCCATGGGGATGGTGTTGAAGAAGCCGTACATGAGGAACGTGTTGGCGCCCAACGCACCGCCCAGGTAGATGGCGATGAGCTGCAGGTGCGAGCCGATACCCAGGATGGGGAAGATCTCCCCCAGCGTCAGCGCCAGCAGGAAGATGGCGATGAAGGCCAGCATCTGCGGGAACATCTGGATGATCAGCAGCGCGGTGAGGCCGCCGCGGCGGCCCTTGAACCGGAAGCGGCTGAACGCGTAGGCCGCGGCGGCACCCATGATGACGGTGCCGATGGCCGTGACGGAGCTCACGTAGAACGAGTTGATCATCCACTTGGGGAAATCCGTGTTGAACAGCCGCACGAAGTGCTCGCCACTGACCGCACGGAACAAGCGGTTGGAGCCGGTGAGGGTGCCGCCCGGGTTCAGGGAGGCGCTCAGCACGTAGAGGATGGGGAACACGCAGTAGATCACCACGAGGATGGCGAAGATGTGCTTCCAGCCCACCTGCGTCCACCAGCGCGCGCCGCGAAGGCGGGTGTCGTTGTCGCCATTGGCTAGCTTCCTGGCCATCACACGATCTCCTCAAGCTTGCGGGTCTGACGAAAGCCGAGCCACGAGATGAAGCCCACCACCAGGAAGATGAGGATCGACATCGCGCTGGCCAGGCCGAACATGCGGTTGCCACCTTCGAACGCGATGGCGTAGACCATCGAGATGAGGATGTCTGTCTCGCCGATGGGCCACGGGGCGCCGGGATAGTTGGGCCCACCTCCGGTCAGCATGAAGATCAGCGAGAAGTTGTTGAAGTTGAACGCGAACGACGCGATCAGCAGCGGAGCAACGGAGACCATCAGCAGCGGCAGCGTGATGGACCAGAACCGGCGCCACGGGCTCGCGCCATCCATGATGGCGGCCTCCGTGAGCTCGCCGGGGATGGCCTGGAGCGCGCCTGTGGTGACCAGGAACATGTAGGGGAAGCCCAGCCAGAGGTTCACGCCCAGGATGGCCAGCTTGGCCATGAAACCGTTGGTGAGCCACGGGATGTCTGCGCCCATCAGCAACACCTGGTTGATGAAGCCGAAGTCCTTGTTCAACATGCCTCGCCACACGAGCGCCGCGAGGAAGCCCGGGAAGGCGTACGGGAGGATGAACAGGGCGCGGTAGAGCGTGCGGCCCTTGACCCTGGGGTCGTTGAACACGACGGCCAGCAGCAGGCCGAACGCGAAGGTGGTGAGCACGGAGAGAATGGCGAACGCGAAGGTCCACGCCAGGGCGGAGAGGAACGGGCCCGCGAGGCGGGAATCCGTGAACATCGTCTTGAAGTTGTCGAAGCCCACGGTGACGCGCCAACCGGGCGTCAGCGTCTGGCCATCCTCTGCCACGAACAGGCCGCGGCTCTCGTCAGCGGTGAAGACCTTTCCCTCGGGGTTGGTGAAGGTGTCGGCAGCCTCGTCGTAGCTCAACAGGGACTTGGCGACGTAGGCCATCGTGGCGTTGTCGGTGCGCAGCCAGCCGTCGTCGGGGTTGTCGGTCATCGAGACGCGCAGGTCCAGCACTTCGCGCTGGCGCTGCTGGATCTCCTTGAGGGTGAGCACCTGGGCGCCGGGCACCTCGGTGACCTTGGTGCCGTCCAGAACGGCATCAGCCGCGTCCGCAAGGGGGTTCTGGGCGTCGCCAACCTTGACGGTTCCATCCTGCACGACGGCGAAGGCCACCTCGCCGTCGCGGTCGAGCACGGTGACAGGGTAGGTGGCCGTGCCTTCGACGCGGCGGTCTGCCGTCTTCATGATCTGCGTGATGGCCGGACCCTTGGCGTCGTTGTGGCCGTCACCGTAGTTGGTGAACGCCACGTAGGCCGTGTTGATCATCACGTAGACCTGGAAAACGATCAGGAAGATCAGGCCAGGGACGAGGTACTTGGCGGGCACGGCCCGCTTGGAGAAGTAGACGTAGTTGACCACGATCAGGGTCAAGGCCAGGAAGATGAGGACCCCCCACTCCTGTTGGCCATAGCTGGCCAGAATGCCGTAGAGGCCAAGTGCATTGACCAGCAGCATCAGGACGAGCTTCGCGTAGAAGCCCGGGCGCGAGATGTCTCGCGCGTGGGAGAGCCGCGGCGACGGATCTGTCGAGCTGCTCACAGTGTTGTTCTCTTTCGCTTCATTGCGGGGATACCGATGACTCTAGGGGTTTTGAACGTAGTCGGGCGTGAAAAGGGGGCCGCACCAGCACAGGTGCGGCCCCCTTCAGGTCACATCGAGGAGGGGTTAGCCTCAGGCGCCGAAGGCAGCCTTGATGTTCTCGTTCATGGCCTTCCAGGCGTCAGCCGGGGCAGCCTGGCCGTTGATGATGCTGACCTCAGCGCCACCCCAGAACTGCCACACAGCACCCATCTCGGGGATGGCGGGCATGGGCTGACCCTGGGCACCGGCCTCGCCGAAGCCGGCGAGCAGCTCGTCGGAGACAGCGTCGGCGGACTCGGTCAGGGCGGGGAGACGGCCACCCATCTCGTACAGCTTGTCCTGTGCTTCCTTGCTGGCCATGTAGTCAACGAACTGACCGGCGAGAAGAGCGTTCTCGGACTGCGAGGAGAGGAACACACCCTGGACACCCACGAACGGAGCGGAGGGCTGGCCACCGGCGCTGGGGATGGGGAGGACGGAGATGTCCATGTCAGCGGCGACGAACTCGGTGGTCCACCAGGGGCCGGTGATCATGTAGGGGCTCTTGCCGTCGAGGAAGGCCTGCTTGGCCTGGTCGCCACCCATGGAGGCGGAGACGACACCCTCATCGGCGAGCTTCTTCAGGTACTCAGCGAAGGCGAGACCCTCGGGGCCCTCCATGCCGAGCTCAGCGGTGTAGTCGCCGTTGGCGTCGGTCTTGAAGACCGGTGCGCCAAAGGAGGTCTGCACGCCGTACAGGTGGAAGGCGTCGCCGTCCGGGCCCGTCTGGATGACGATGGGGAACTCGGCACCCTCAGCGGCCTTGCCCTGAGCGATCAGCTCGTCGAAGGTGGCGGGAGTGTCCTGCACCATCGCGTTGTTGCGCACGAGGCCAACGTTCTCGACGGCGTAGGGAACGCCGTAGAGCTGGCCGCCGTTGTTGAAGGCACGGATGGCGACATCGGAGAAGGCGTCAGCCTTGTCACCGAGCTCGACGGGGGCGATGACGCCGTTCTTCACGAGATCGCCGGTCCAGTCATGCGCGCCGACGATCAGATCGGGGCCCTGGCCGGTGGGGGCCTGAGCGATGAAATCGGTCTTGATGTCCTGCGAGGGCTTCTGGACGACATCCAGGGTCACGCCGGTGGAGGTCTGGAAGGCCTCCCCGAGGGCCTTGAAGCCGTCGATGCGGGTCTCGTCAACCCAGATGGTGAGGGTGCCAGCTGCCTCGGCCGGGGTGGTCTCCTCAGCAGCGGTGGTGGTCTCAGCA
>JAUNUF010000048.1:0-16375 GCA_030538315.1 Propionibacteriaceae bacterium | reverse complement strand
CCTCGAGGGCGTCCTCGTCGGCCCACGACAGATCGGTGGTGGTCTCAGCAGCGGCGGGAGTGGTCTCCGTGGCAGCCGGGGTGGTCTCTGTGGTCTCGGGGGCGGTGCCGCCGCCACAGGCGACCAGCGTCATCGAAAGCCCGACCGCAGCTGCGGCGAGGAGGCTCTTGCGCATGTGGGTTCTCCTTGTTTGGTGTGCGGGTCGCTTCGGTGCCGACCCGATAGGAAGATAGTAACGCTTTTTGCAAGGCTTGCAAGGTCGTTGCATAACAACTCGATAACGAAAGCTGACCCCCGGCGAATTGGCACGCTCAACACTCCCATTCACGCGAGGACGCGCTACTGTAAGGGCATTGCAAAGCGTTACAAAGTGTTGCAGGATGGGCTGCAACAGCTTGCTGTACCGTCGCGCTTCAATGGAGAGGAGAAGGCGCAAGATGATTCCCCCCGGTGCCCGCCTGGCCGATCTGGCCGAGGCCGCTGGCGTGTCCACCGCCACCGTCTCCCGCGTGCTCAATGGCAAGCCCGGCGTGGCGGAGGCAACCCGCCTGGCCGTGCTGTCCGCCGTCGAATCCCTGGGCTTCCAGTTGGAGGATCATCGCGGCGCGGATGACGGGTTCATCGCCGTGATGGTTCCCGAGATCGGCAACCCCGGCTTTGCCTCCTTCGCCACCGAACTCTCCCTGCAGTTGTCCGCGGCCGGCCGGCACATGATCCTGTGCACCGCAGGCCCGGGCGCGACCACAGAGGTTGCCTACCTCGACGCGCTGCTGGGGGTGGAGATCGCCGGCATCATCTCGGTGTCCGGCACCCTCGCGGACAGGCTCGCGTCGCACGACCATTACGAGAGGATCGCGGCGGCCGGCGTGCCAGCGGTGTTCATCAACGCGCATGATCCCAAGATCGACGGTGCCTTCTTCTCCACGTCAGATGCCGAGGCGATCGCGATGTCCGTGGCCCATCTGCGCCAGTTCGGCCACGAGCGGATCGGCCTGGCCATCGGCCAGCAGCGCTACCAGCCCGCCCGGCGGAAGATGGATGCCTTCCTGGGGCTCGGCTTCACCCGTGAGGCAATCGTCTCCACCATCTTCAGCGTAGAGGGCGGCCAGGCAGCGGCAGCCAAGCTGCTCGATTCCGGGCACACCGCCATCATCTGCGGCTCGGATCTCATGGCGCTGGGCGCGATCCGCGAGGTCCACGCGCGCGGGCTTGACGTGCCGGGCGACGTCTCCGTCGTCGGCTACGATGACTCCCCGGTGATGGCATTCACCGCTCCGGGGCTCACCACGGTTCGCCAACCAGTGGCCGCCCTCTGCCAGTCCGCCGTCGGCGCTCTGATGAGCGCCATCCGCGGGCTACCCACAGATTCAACCGAGATGCTCTTCCATCCGGACCTCATCATTCGTCAATCAACAGGACCACACCATGGCAGCTGAATGGTGGCGCGACGCCGTCATTTACCAGATCTACCCCCGCTCCTACGCAGACGCCACCGGTGACGGCTACGGCGACCTGCCGGGCATCATCGAGAGGCTGCCGTACCTCCGGCAGCTGGGCGTGGACGCGATCTGGCTCTCCCCCTTCTACTCCTCCCCCATGGCGGATGCCGGCTACGACGTGGCGGATTACCTGGCGGTGGACCCGCTGTTCGGGAACCTCGGCGACGCCGAACGGCTGATCGCCCGGGCGCACGAACTGGACCTCCGCGTGCTGGTGGATCTAGTGCCCAACCACACCTCGGACGAGCACAAGTGGTTCCGCCAGGCGCTTGCCAGCGAGCCCGGTTCCGTGGAGCGGGCGCGCTACCACTTCGTCGAGGGCCGCGGCGAGGAGAACGAGCTGCCGCCCAACAACTGGAAGTCCATCTTTGGCGGCCAGGCCTGGACCCGGGTGGGAGATTCGGCCGGCGACGGCAAGCGCCAGCAGTGGTACCTCCATCTGTTCGACGTGAAGCAGCCAGATCTCAACTGGGACAACGAGGAAGTGCGTCAGTACTTCGACGACATCCTGCGCTTCTGGTTGGACAAGGGCGTGGACGGGTTCCGCGTGGACGTGGCCCACTCGCTGGTCAAGGAGCAGGGCCTGCCGGATTGGGACGAGGAGCAGGCCATGCTCGACGGCCTCTCCGGCCCCATGTGGGATCAGGACGGCGTGCACGACGTGTACCGCCGCTGGCGCAAGATCCTCGATGAGTACGACGGCGACCGCAGCCTGGTGGCCGAGGCCTGGGTGGCAGATCCCAAGCGCCTGGCGCTCTACCTTCGCCCGGATGAGATGCACACGGCGTTCAACTTCGAGTTCCTCGACTGCCGCTGGGACGCAGCCGCCTACCGCGCGGTCATCACCAGCACCATGGCCGCAGATCAGGCCGTGGGCGCCCCCACCACCTGGGTGCTCAACAACCACGACGTGGTACGCAGCGTCAGCCGCTTCGGCCTGAAGGATCCCGGCTCCAGCCACGAGGGATTGGGCTCAGACGACGAGCAGCCAGACAACGAGATCGGCCTTCGCCGCGCCCGCGCCGCCGCCCTGATGATGTTCGGGCTGCCCGGCTCCGCGTACATGTACCAGGGCGAGGAGCTCGGCCTCCCGGAGCACACCACGCTGCCGGATGAGCTGCGCCAGGACCCAACCTGGTTCCGCTCGGAGTTCACCCGCGTGGGCCGCGACGGCTGCCGCATCCCCTTCCCGTGGGAGGCCGACGGCGGCCCCAGCCTCGGCTTCTCGGCCAACGGCGCACGCTGGCTCCCGCAACCCGAGAGCTACGCCGAGCTCGCCGTCGATCAGCAGGTAGGCGTGGAGGGCTCCACGTGGGAGCTGTACCGCGCCGCTCTCGCCCTCCGCAAGGAACAGGGCTTGGGCACGGGCAGCCTGGAATGGGTGGCCGCGGGCGAGCACGTCGTCGCGTTCGACAACGGCCCCGTGCGCGTCATGACCAATGTGCTGGGCGCGCCGGTGGCGCTGCCCGAGGGCTTCGAGGTGGCGCTGGCGAGCACGCCCATCACGGATGGAATACTGCCGACGGACGCCTCCGTCTGGCTCACCCGCCAGCGTTAAGCAAGCGCTATTCAGCAAGCGCCGCAGCCGCCGCAGATCTCGCATCTGAGGCGGTTGTTGCCTTCAGGGCGGCTTCCGCAGCGCGCTCACAATCCGCGCTGGTCACCCTGGAGAGCTGCACGCCGACGGCGGACGCGGCCGCCGCGGCCATGGAGAGGCTGGTGATCCCCATGCCCACCAGCACGCAGGCGAGGATGGGATCTGCCGCGGCCTCGCCGCACACACCCACCGGCTTGCCCAGGCGTGCACCGGCATCTGCCGTGAACTTCGTGAGCCTCAGAACGGCCGGCTGCCATGGATCCGTCAGGTGTGCCAACTCCGGCGCGAGCCGGTCTGCCGCCATCACGTACTGGGTGAGGTCGTTGGTGCCGACGGAGACGAAATCCACCACGCGGAGGAACTCCTCCGCCAGCAGAGCGGCGGCCGGCACCTCCACCATCACGCCGGCGAACAGCCCTCTGGCCCGGCAATCCTGCGCGAACTGCGCCGCCTCGTCCACCGTCGAAATCATGGGCGCCATCACCCAGGGGCGCGGCTCATGGTTGGCGGCGGCCAGCGCGATGGCGTCGAGTTGGCGCAGCACCAGCCCGGGCTGCGCAATGGCCAGACGATGGCCTCGCACGCCGAGCGCCGGGTTGGGCTCCTCGCTCAAGCTTGCGAACGGCACGGGCTTGTCGGTGCCGGCGTCCAGGGTGCGGACCACCACCTTCTTGGCGGGGAAGGCCTTGAGCACCTCTGCGTAGGTGGCGGCCTGTTCCTCGACGGTGGGCTCAATCTGCGCGGTCAGGAAGCCGAACTCCGTGCGGTAGAGGCCCACGCCGTCCACTGGCCGGGCTGCCGCCTCCTCGGCGGCCACGCCGTCGGCCACGTTGGCCAGCAGCTGCACGGAGACACCGTCCTTCGTGACGGCCGGCCCCTCCCAGGCATCGACGGCGGCCCGACGGCGCGCATCCGCCGCCACGAGCGCATCCGCATCCAGATCCGCCAGGCGACGCGTGAGGGTGCCGGCCGCGCCGTCGAGCAGCACGGTGTCGCCCTCCTGCACATCCATCAGATCCGTGACGCCCACCACGCAGGGCAACCCCCGCTGGCGCGCCACGATGGCCGTATGGCTGGTGGGGCCGCCCAGCCGGGTGGCGATGGCCACGATGAGGTCGAGGTTCAGATCCGCAGTGTCTGCGGGGGAGAGATCATCTGCCAGCAGGATCGACGGCACGCTGGGGGTGGGCACCCCAGGTTCCGGCTGGCCGGCGAGGCGGGCGATCACGCGGTCCCGGATGTCGCCCAGATCCGTGACCCGCTCCGCCATGACTCCCCCCAGCCTGCGGAAGGTGGCGGAGATGGATTCCAGCGCGTCGAGCGCGGCGGTGGGGGCGGGCATGCCGTCGCTGATCGCCTTGAGGGCTGGCCGCACCCAACCCCGGTCGCACGTGAGCTGGGCGAGCGCGCCTAGAACTTCGGCCGCCTCCCCCTTCGCCTGATTGGCGCGGCGCGTGTAACCTTCCGCCACTTCCTGCACCGCCAGCGTGAGGCGCTGAGCCTCAGCCTCGCGGCGCTCCGTCGGCAGGGCACACAACGGGGTGGGGTGCATCATGAGCGGTCTCTTCCAGACCACAGGGGCCTTCACCACTCCGGCGACAACCCCCGTGCCACGCACGACGTCAGTCATGACCCTCCAGCTGAGTTTTGGCGACCCGGCCAATCTAGTCTGGATCTGCCCCCGGAGCCAGACTGGGGGTACGCACCACTCCTTGGGACGGGGCACTATGCTGACCATCGAGCCCGCGCAATGGTGCGTTTGGGCAGTGAAAGGAGCAGCTCGTGTCGAGCAAGACCGTGACCGTCGGGTCCACGGTGGGCCTGCATGCCCGCCCTGCCGCTCTCATCGCCGCCGCCGCCGGCGAGTTCGATGACGACATCACGCTGTCCGTGGATGGCCACGCTGTGGACGCCGCGTCCTCATTGCTGATCATGACCCTGGGCGCCGAGAAGGGCCACGAGGTCACCGTCACCTCAGACAACGAAGAGGCCGTTGAACAGATCGCGGCGATGATCGCGGCAGATCTGGACCACTAAACGTCGAACCACCCGTCGCTGACCGTCTCGACGGCGGCCTGGGTGGTGTTGGCCACCTCGCGCCCGACGGCGGCGTACTTCTCGTAGGCACGCGTCAGGTAGGTCTTCACCGAGCTGAGCGTGATCGGTGGGTCGAACTGCCGCCCAATGGCGTAGACCGGCACGCCCTCCCCTGCCAGCCGAAGGCATTCCAGCTCCTGTTGCGACAGATTGGGCACGGATTCGCTCTCCTGCAGCAGGATGGCCGCCATCATCGAACTCTGGGACCAGCCTCCTCCCGCCACGTCCCGCACGGCCTGGAGCAGCACCGACACGGAATCGGATTTCAGAACCAGCCCCCGCGCGCCCGCCTGCATGGCCAGCCGAACCGGCACCCGCCGATGCTCGGCGGTGAACGCGATGCTCCAGATCCCGCGATCAGCCAGCTCCGCGATCACCTCGTGCCCGGCGATGCGGCCGTAGAGGAACAGGTCGACGATCGCCACGGCCGGCTTCAGCTCAGCCACGGCCGCCAACAGTTCCTCGGCGGAGGTGAAGGAGCCCACCAGACGCACCCCGCCATGGGCCAGGGTTTCGAGATCCGCGAGCGAGCGCAGGATGAAGTCGTGGTCGTCCAGGGCGACCACGCGGATGGGCCCCCACTCAGTCATCGCGCCCTCGCTCCGGCGTGCGCAACTGCGTGAACTCAGGGTCGTCGAGGCTGACCCACTGCCGCAGCTGCGGATGCTGTACAAGGTCGATCCGCGGGGTGAACGTCACCACGGATCCTGAGGGCTCGGAGACCACCTGCAGTTGGGCTCCGTCCTCCCCCCTGGCGTCAACTGCGCGGAGCAGTTGCACCAGATCTGCGCGCGGCGTTGCGCCGATCTCCGGGTCCAGCAGCCGGGCGTCCCAGCCAAGCCCCCGCAAGCGGTCCAGCTCGGTGGCCAGATCCAGCGGCCCGGGCCACAGCCTCAGCTCGTCACGGATGCGGGCGCCCAGGCGCGCGGCCATGGCCCTGGTCTCGGGATCCTGAGGATCCCGCCTGCCCTCGACCACGTCGTCGAGGAAGTCACCGGTGAGCTCCCTGGCCCTGGCCAGCCACTCCACCCACACCACATCGCGCACGCGCCCGGCCTGGGCGTGGAGGGTTGCTGCAGCAGCCAGCTTCCGCGTGACGTGCAGGTGCCGCGACACACCGGTGGCGCCAAACACGAGCACGAGCGTGACCACGGCGTAGAGCACCACCGCGAGAATTCCGCCGAAGTGCGATTGCAGCGTCGCCTGCCACCCCAGCGTGAGGCCACTGACGGACACCGCGCCCACCACCACCAGAACGGCCAGCGGCACGGCGACCTTCACCGGTTGGCCAGCCAATGCGATGACCAGGACGGCGGAGACCAGCGTTGGCGCCCAGAGATCCCAATCCGTGCTCTCCACGCCCCTCAACGAGGTGTAGTTGTACACGAAGGCGGCCATGCCGGCGAGGCACAGCGTCGCAGCCTGCCAGGCAGGCAACCCGCCACGGCGCACGCGCAGTGCCCCGATGAGGATGAACACGGCGATCCCCAGCGCGGCGGCCATCGGCGCCGCCATCGCGGGCCAACCCATGGCAAGCACCTGGATGAAGGTGGCCAACAACAACGGCAGCGGCAACCAGGAGACCAACCTGCGCGCGCCCGCACCCAACCCGCCGGCCGGCGGCGCCGAGGCTGGCCAGCGCATGTCCACCGTCGTGCCCTCACCCCCGGAGAGCACTCGCGCCTCTCCGCCCACCGCCGCCATGCGCTGCACGACGGAGCCCTCAAGGCCCAGGGACTGGCCCTGCTGGGAGGCGACATCAAAGCCCGGCCCGTCGTCGATGACGGCCACCCGCACCGATTCACCTCGCAGCGTGATGCGCACCTCCGGCACGCCGGGCGCGTACTTGAGTGCGTTGCGCACCGCCTCACGGGCGGCTCCCTCGAACGCCTCCGCCACAGAGCGGGGCACGAAGATGGCCTCAGGCTCTGAGGTGATCACCTGCCGCCCTGGGGCCAGCGCCTCGCGCACCTCCTCACACACGTCAAGCCGCGCGTGCTCATCCGAGGCTCGGGGCACCGTTGCCAGCCGTTGCGCTGCCTCCTTGCACGCCGCACGGATCTCAGCCGGCTCAGCGACGCTCCAGGACGCGCCCATGCGTTGGAGGGTGTGAAGGAGGGAATCGTGCATCTCGCGACGCAGGCCAGCCATCGCTTCCGCCCGGGCCGCGGCTTCACCCGCCTCCACGGCCTGCTCGGCGCGCTGCAGCCGGCTGGAGAGGTACTCCTCTGCGATCACGATGGTGACCATCCGCGCCACGCACAGCACGGCGATGCCACTCCCGGTGAAGATGACCCCCAGTAGTTGCGGCACCCACCCGAGATCCTTGGTCAACGCCAGCGTGACCTGCCCAGCCACGAACACCGCCGCCAGAGCCGCCAGCAGCACCCTGTTGCGCAGGAGCAGGATGGCGTAGGTGAAGACGCTGCCGAACCAGGCATCGGTGCGCCACAACGCGATATCTGGGGAGGATAGTTGGCCAAGCACGATGCAGGCCGTGCCGACGGCCGTCAGGCCGAAGACCACCCAGCCCAGCCGTTTGATCCATAGACAATCGATGGCGA
Organism: Propionibacteriaceae bacterium; assembly: GCA_030538315.1. GTDB lineage: Bacteria > Actinomycetota > Actinomycetes > Propionibacteriales > Propionibacteriaceae > Arachnia. The sequence goes on along the minus strand of JAUNUF010000048.1, from coordinate 8,618 downwards.
TGACGAGGTGCGCGGCTGCGAGGACTGCCAGCCCGAACAGCATGGTGGGGGTTTCCTGGAAGGTGACTCCGGTGGCCATCTTGGGCAGGCCAAGGAGGGCGATGATCGCAACCGCGATCTCCACCGGCCGCTCGAGCGCGCTTTGCCGCTCCACCGTTTGGGCCCCCACCCCTTCAGCTTAGGGCCAACGGGCCTTGAAGCGGCATGCCCCTGAACTCCCCCAAGCGACCAGGGGCACACCGCAGAGCCGCACGTCATGCGGCCCACCCCCTCCTCAAGCCCATCACACCGGCCAGCAAGGCGACAGTCGGCCTTTCGGATGACAACGCCCAACACCGGCTAGTCTGGCTTCCCCTGCAACGACGCGAGGAGCCTCTCCATGCCCCTTCCATCCAGCCTGACCGGCCGCCTGCGCCTCCCCGTGGTGTCGGCTCCCCTCTTCCTGGTCTCCGGCCCGGAACTGGTCTCGGCCGCCTGCCGCGCTGGGGTGTTGGGGGCGTTCCCCGCGCTCAACCAGCGCACCACCGAAGGGTTGCGCGAGTGGCTGGAACAACTCGACGGCGAACTCACCGATCAGGATGCGCCCTACGCCGTGAACCTCATCGTGCACCCCACCAACCAGCGCCTCCGGCCGGATCTGGAGGCGGTGGTGGAGCACAAGGTGCCCGTGGTGATCACGTCGCTGGGCGCCGTGCCGGATGTGGTGGAGGGCGTCCACTCCTACGGCGGGCTGGTGCTGCACGACGTGACCACGAAGCGGCACGCGCAGAAGGCGGCCGATGCTGGCGTGGACGGGCTGATCCTCGTCGCGGCCGGCGCGGGCGGCCACGCCGGCACGCTCAACCCCTTCGCACTGATGGCCTCCGTGCGGCCGTGGTTCGGCGGCATCATCGCCTTGGCCGGCGCGCTCAACACCGGCGCGGATGTGCTCGCCGCCCGCGCCATGGGGGCGGATCTGGCCTACCTGGGGACCCGCTTCATCGCCACCACGCAATCCCGAGCCTCGGACGCCTACCGGCAGCAGATCGTCGACGCGGAGGCCGCAGACATCGTCTACACCCCCGCCGTGAGCTCGATCCCGGCGAGCTTCCTGGCCGCGAGTTTGGCGGCGGCTGGCGTGGACCCGGCGTCCACCCCGAACCCGCTGCACCTGGGCTCGGAGCAGGAGTTCAAGGCGTGGCGCGACATCTGGTCTGCCGGCCACGGTGTGGCGGGCATCCATGACGTGCCGAGCGTCGCGGAGCTCGTCGAGCGGCTCGCAGCGGAGTACGAGACGGCACTCAGCAGTCTGAACGCCTAGGGGTTTCGTCACGGGCCGGCGACTTCGTCGCTGGGCCCGGCTCAATCAGCGTTATCTCTCGCGGCGATCTGCCTCGTCGAGCGCTGCCTCCATCTGGGCGATCAGCTCAGGCGTGAGCTTGGGCATCTGGCCGGTGTCGAAGAGGCCGCCGGAGAGATCCGTGGGATCCAGCGCGGCGTCCACCTCCTGCTCGGTGAGGCGGCCGTCCTCCAGCACCAGCTCGCGGATCGAGCGGCCGCTGTGGAGGGCCTCCTTGGCGATCTGGGCGGCGCGGAGGTAACCCAATTGCGGCATGAGCGCCGTGACCACGCCCACCGAGGTGGCCACCTGCTGCTCGAGCCGCTCCTCGTTGACGGTGATGCCGTCGACACAGTTGATCCGCAGCGTGCGCACCGCCCGGCGCAGCCAAGTGGAGTTCTGCAGCAGCACGTGCGCGATGACAGGCTCGAAGGCGTTCAGCTGGAGCTGGCCAGCCTCGGCCGCAAACGACACGGTGATGTCTGCCCCTGCGATCACGAAGGCCACCTGGTTGACGGCCTCCGGGATCACGGGGTTGACCTTGCCGGGCATGATCGAGCTGCCGGCCTGAACCGCCGGCAGGTTGATCTCGCCCAAGCCCGCCTGCGGGCCGGAGCTGAGCAGGCGGAGATCCGAGCAGATCTTGCTGAGCTTCATGGCGGCGCGCTTGAGCACCGACGACGTGGAGATGAACACGCCCGTGTCCGACGTGGCCTCGATGAGATCCGGGCCGTTGTGCAGATCTGGGTGCCCGGTGATGACGCGGAGGTGGCGGATGACGGCCTTGGCGTAATCCGGCGGCGCGGTGATTCCGGTGCCGATGGCGGTGGCGCCCAGGTTCATCTCCTGGAGCAGCGGCCACACGTCCTCGATGCGGTCGATGTCTTCGCCGATGGTGGTGGAGAACCCGCGGAACTCCTGGCCCACCGTCATGGGCACCGCGTCCTGCATCTGGGTGCGGCCCACCTTGAGCACGTCCTTGAACTCGCGGCCCTTCGCAGCGAAGGAGTTGCGCAGCAGCCGCATCTCCTGCGTGAGGCGGCGCATGGTGTAGACCAGCGCCAGCTTCACCGCCGTCGGGTAGGTGTCGTTGGTGGATTGCGAACGGTTCACGTGGTCGTTGGGCGAGATGTAGTCGTACTCGCCGAACTTGCGCCCGGCCAGCTCGAGGGCGCGGTTGGCGATGACCTCGTTGACGTTCATGTTGGTGGAGGTGCCGGCGCCGCCCTGGATGACGCCCACCACGAATTGATCGTGCAGCTTGCCGTCGATGATGTCCTGCGCGGCGCGGTCGATCAGCTCGGCGCGCTCCGCGTCGAGCACCCCGATGTCGCGGTTGGCGCGGGCCGCAGCCTGCTTGACCTGCGCGAAGGCCACCAGCAGATCTGGATAGATGTTGATCTGACGGGGGCTGATGAAGAAGTTCTCCACTGCCCGGGCAGTGTTGATGCCCCAGTACACGTCGTCGGGAATCTCCCGCTCACCCAAAGAATCGCGTTCGATCCGAACCACGGCGCCCTCCTTCTCAGCGAACGATGTCACGCTACCCGACGGTGCCATCACACGGGCACGCGGCCTGCATAGACGGACTTCCAGTGGCTATACCCATTCGTTATGCACTAAGTTCACCCTCCCCCCACAAAGCACTACGTGACGTAGTAGTGTCCATATTGACCTGAAAAATTCAAGTCAAGGAGGCGAGCACCGTGGCCCGGCCCAGCTTGAGCAACTGGATGACCATCCCCAACGTGCTGCGTGCCCTGGCGATCTTCGTCGTGGGCTCCCTCTTTGGCGTGGGTCTGTTCACCTTCGGCTACGCGAAGGGCGCCTCCTACCTCAGCAATGATCCGGCCACCTGCATCAACTGCCATGCCATGGAGAGCCAGTGGGACGGCTGGAACGCCAGCAGCCACAAGGCCGTGGCCGGCTGCAATGACTGCCACGCACCCCACGACAACGTGGTGCACAAGTGGCTGGTCAAGGGCGAGAACGGGTTCTGGCACGCGCTCAAGTTCACGACGGGGTGGTACCCCGAGAACATCGAGATCCGCGACGTCAACCTCAAGGTCACCAACAACGCGTGCCTGTACTGCCACGCGGATTATGTGGATGAAGTCCACATGACAAGGCCGCAAGGCCAGCAGATCACCTGTACCCAATGCCACTCCGATGTCGGACACAAGTAGGGATCGATGATGAGTACCAACGCAAACGAACCGAGGAAGAGGAACCTCTGGGCAGATTCCGGGAAGTGGATTCTCGGCATCATTGCAGTGGCACTGGTCACCTTCGGGTTGACCGCGCTGCTGATCACCATCATGGAACGCCAGACGGAGGCCCAGCAGCCCTTCACCAAGGTGGTGGAACTGGACGAGACCACCATTGATCCGGCGGTCTGGGGCCAGAACTTCCCCAAGCAGTACCAGGATTACCTCAAGACCGAGGAGATGGGGCCCACCAAGTGGGGCGGCAGCCACGCCGTGAACCCGCCTGAGGGCGATTCCCGCACGGAGCAGATCTCCTCCAGTCGGCTCGAAGAGGATCCCCGCCTGGTGACCATGTGGAAGGGCTACCCGTTCTCCGTTGACTACCGCCACGCACGCGGCCACGCATACATGCTCGAAGACCAGCGCACCACGCTGCGCGTCCTTGACTTCAACCAGCCGGGCGCCTGCCTGAACTGCCACGCGTCCACCGTCGATCTCATGAACGAACTGGGCGATGGAGACCGTGACGCGGGCTTCGCGGCCATGAACAAGATGCCGTACAACGACGTCACGAAGATGGTGGATCACCCCATCAGCTGCCTCGACTGCCACGATCCCCAGACCATGCAGCTGCGCATCACCCGCCCCGCATTCGAACGCGGCATCAAGGCCCTGAAGGCCTCCGAGGGCATCGAGAACTACGACGTCAACAAGGACGCCACCGCTCAGGAGATGCGCACCTACACCTGCGCACAGTGCCACGTCGAGTACTACTTCGAATCCGAGACCAAGGAACTCATCTTCCCGTGGACCAAGGGCATCACCATTGATGACATCTGGGAGTACTACAAGGAAGACGGCCACATCGACTGGACGCACGAGGAAACCGGAGCAGAGATGCTCAAGGCCCAGCACCCAGAGTTCGACATCTGGTCCAACGGCATCCACGCCGCCTCTGGCGTGAGCTGCGCGGATTGCCACATGCCGTACAAGCGTGAGGGCGCCCAGAAGGTGTCGGATCACCACCTGCAGAGCCCGCTGTTCGACGCCAACGCCTCCTGTGGCACGTGCCACAACGAGAGCGCCGAAGAGATGACCAACCGGGTGGAGACCATCCAGGACCGCTACATCCACTCGCGCAACCAGGCGTTCGACGCGCTCGTTGCGCTGATCGGCGACATCAAGGACGCCAAGGCCAAGGGTGTCGACGAGGCCCGCCTCCTGGAGGCCTACGAGTTCCAGAAGAAGGCCAGCTTCTTCATCGACTACGTCTACTCCGAGAACTCCAACGGCTTCCACGCCCCCGCCTACATCCACCGCATCCTCGGCGACGCGCTCGACGCGGCGCGCAAGGGCCAGATCGTGCTGACCGGCGTGCCGGCCGCGGATCTGGAGGCCAGCGAGACCACCCTCAAGTACGAAGAGCTGATCGCCGGTGAAAACGGATGACATCCTGACGTTCCTCAGCACGGCCCCGGACGAGATCCGTCCGTGGGCCGAGGAACAGCGGCAGCGCCTCCTCCACCCTGAAAGCGGGGTGAAACCCACGCGCTTTCAACGCCTGACGAGCACGTGGGGCAAGCCGTTGCTGATGGCAGCGGTGATCGCCGCAGTGGTGTTCGGGGTCTACTACATCGGCAAGCCACCCGCCGAGCCAGTTGATACCGCGGCCCCACCCGCCATGGGCGAGGCTGCCAAGCAACAGGTGGACGTGGCACGCATGGCCGAGCTGACCGCCCAGGTGGAGGCAGATCCGTCGGATATCGACGCCCGGCTTGAGCTGGGCGTGCTCCTGATGGGTGCCGGAGATCCCGAAGGCGCCGAGGAGCAGTGGGTGGCCGTCACCGAGCTCGACTCGCAGCGCATCGAGCCTTGGTACAACCTGGGCTTCCTCTACCTGTCGCGTCAGCCAGCAGACGAGGCCAAGGCCCGCGAAGCGTGGGAGAAGGTGCTGGAAATCGATCCGGACTTCCCCCAAGCCGAGGTCATCAAGAACCACATGCCAGGGGGATAACCCATGACACAGATAGTCGAGAAGCCAGGCAAACCTGAGCAGCCGGATCCGCACATCGAGATCGACGACGATCACTATGAATCGCCCGCCAAGGATCTCTTCCGCAGGGTCTACCGCTTCTTCCACAACAAGTTTGTGGGCCTGGCCCTCATCTTGGCCATGGCGATCCTGTCGCTGCTGGGCACCCTCATCGCCCAGGCCCCGGGCGGCGTGCTCGACGACCCGACGTCGGCGCAGCAGTGGCTGGATTCGATCCGTCCCCGCTTCGGCGGCTGGACCAACGTGTTGCACTTCCTGGGCTTCTTCAACCTGTACAAGTCCATCCCCTTCCTGACCGTGACGGCCCTGCTGGCCGTGTCTATCGTCGCCTGCACCACGCACCGCGTGCCGCTGCTGTGGAAGCGGGCCACCAAGCCGCAACTCCGCGTGACGGATGGCTTCTTCCTGCACGCCCGCTACAAGGCAGACCGCACGCTCCCCGTCGCCCCAGAACGCGTGGAGGCCGTGGCGCGCAGAGCGCTGAAGGGTCGCCGGTTCCGGGTGCTGGAGCCTGAGGACGGCCGCGGCATCAACTTGTACGCAGACCGATACCGCTGGGGGCCGTTCGGCACCGCCATCGCGCACGCCAGCTTCGTGATCATCCTCATGGGCTTCGTGGTGAGCGCCTTCTGGGGGTTGGACACCCACGTGAACATCCCCGTCGGCACCAAGGCCGCCGTCGCCGGTACTCCGTATGAGGTGGAGGCCGTGGCGTTCAAGGATTCCTACAACGAGGACGGCCGCCCCATCGACTACGTCTCCCATCTGGTGCTCTACAAGGACGGCCAGCAGGTTGCCGAGCAGCAGGAGGTGCGCGTCAACGAGCCGCTGCGCTTCGAGGGCATCAAGTACCACCAGGCCAGCTACGGCATCGCCACCATCGTGAGCGTCACCGAGGGCTCCACGGTGCTGTACGACGGCGGGGTCGCCCTGCAATGGACCAGCCGCGACGGCACGAACTCGCTGGGTCGCTTCGAGATCCCGGAGCAGAACCTCGAGGTCATCGTCGTGACGCCGGCCTCCGGCCGCTCCGGCTCGAACATCCCCGCTGGCGAGGTCGTCTTCGAGGTGTACCCGAAGGATTCCAACCAGCCCCTCGCCGTGCTCCCCGTCGCGCAGGGCTCCACCGCGGAAGCCGGCAGCCTGAAGTTCGCCTTCGAACGCGAGCAGCAGTTCACCGGCATCACCGTGCGTTCGGATCCGGGCACCAACTGGGTGTGGGTTGGCTCCGCCCTCATGGTGTTCGGGATGTTCATGACGTTCGTGCTGCGCCACCGCCGTGTCTGGGTGCGTATCACCCCGGACGGCGCAGGCAGCCGCGTGCGGATCGGCTCCTCCGAGAAGGTCGACACCCTCTACGAACGCGAATTCGGCCGCCTCGTGGCCGAAATCACCACTGGAAAGGCCCAACAGCCATGATGGAAATTGCTGAATATTGTCTCATTGGAGCGCTGATACTGGCTGGCATCGCGCTGTTCATCAACATCGGTGCCGTGACCTCCAAGCAGAAGGCACTGGCCCGCGCCGAGGCCCGCGAACTGGTGGGCCCGGACGGGCAGCCCGTCACAGAGCTATCGGCAGATGACTACGCCGATTACGGCGTCGAGACCAATGTGGACGTGCCGAAGAGCGCGCACGGCCTGGCGTGGTACGGCACGGCTTTCACCATCATGTCGCTGATTCTGGTGACCGCCTACATCGGCATCCGCATGTCGGTGACCGGCCACGGCCCGTTCTCCAACCAGCACGAGTTCGCCGTCGCCTTCGCGTGGGGCATCCTGCTGGCCTACGTGGTGTTCGAGTGGCTGTACAAGCTGCGCACGCTGTCGCTGGCGGTGCTGCCGGTGACCATCGCGATGATGGTCTACGCCATGAACCTGGACGCCACCGTCAACCCGCTGGTGCCCGCCCTGCAGAACTCCGTGATGCTGACGCTGCACGTGGGCTTCGCGGTGCTGGCCTATGGCACGGCCTGCGTGTCGTTCGGAGCGGCCATCCTGTGGTTGGTGCGCCCCAAGATCAAGCTCAAGCGCTTCCCCAGCCAGGACACCTTCGACGACATCGGCTACCGCGCCGCGGCGCTGACCTTCCCGCTGCTGACCATCATGATCGTGCTGGGCGCGATCTGGGCGGATACCGCGTGGGGTCGCTACTGGGGTTGGGATCCGAAGGAGACAGCGGCGTTCGTGACGTGGCTCACCTACGGCGGCTACCTGCACGCCCGCGTCGTGCGCAACTGGCGCGGCAAGAAGGCCGCGTGGCTGCTGGTGATCGGCTTCGCCACGGTGCTGTTCGCCTACTTCGGCAACCACTTCTTCGGTGGCCTGCATTCCTATGGCTAAGCCGATCGAGTCGCACGTGGAATACGCCACCGGCGCTGCTCGCAAGGGCGCGGGCGGCCCGAACCGGCTGGTGTCGATGGTCGTCCTGGTGGCCACGACAGCCCTGATCTTGGTCGGCGTGTGGTTCGTCCGCAGCCAGACGGGTACCGCTGAGGGCGCGATGAGCGATGTGACGCTGACCGCCGAGGTCGGCCCCGCCCCCAAGGTGGGCGAGACTGCCACAGACTTCGCGGGGCTGACCATCGACGAGGCGGCGGTGAAGCTGTCCGAGTTTCAGGGCAAGCCCGTGTGGTTGATGTTCAACGCCACGTGGTGCGCCTCGTGCCGGGCCGAGAACCCTGACGTCCAGGCTGCCCACGAGGCCCACCCGGGCGTCGAGGTGTTGGCCGTGTACCTGGGCGAGACGGCCCGCGACGTGGCGCCGTACGCCGAGAAGTTGGGGCTCACCTACACGCACATCGTGGATCCCACCACGCAGTTGTCGTCTCAGTACCAGGTGCGGGGCGTGCCCATGCACTTCTTCATCGACGCCAGCGGCACGGTGAAGTCGATCCACGCCGGCGTGATCAGCCGCGCTCAGATGGACGAGGAACTCGCCGCCCTCGGTTCCTGATCTGGTCCCTGAGCGGATCGCCTGCGACGAAGGAGCAGCGCGATCCGAATCTGGTCCCTGAGCGGATCGCCTGCGACGAAGGAGC
>JAUNUF010000047.1 GCA_030538315.1 Propionibacteriaceae bacterium | reverse complement strand
GGGGAAGAACGCGCCGATCATGTCGACGCGCCCAAGCAGGCCCAGATCAGGCAGCGTGAAGTTCTGCAGCGCAGGCACGTTCAGCGCCCAGCCCAGCGGGTTGGCGCCGTCGGGAGTCTGCGGGCCGAGGTTGGTGATGGCCTCGATGATGATGCCCAGCACGGTGGCGGTCACGATCGAGATGAGCATGGCGCCCTTGACCTTGAGCACGTACAGCGCGACGAGCAGCAGGAGGCCGAAGAAGAACACGCCGATGGGCCAACCCTGCAGCGTGCCGTGCACGCCGAGCTCGACGGGAGTGCCAGCCGCCTTGCGGACGACACCGGCGTTGACCAGGCCGACGAAGGCGATGAACAGGCCGATGCCCACGGAGATGGCGGTGCGCAGCGTCTTCGGGATGGCCTTGAACACGGCCGTTCGGAACCCGGTGAGCACCAGGATGAAGATCAGGATGCCTTCCCAGACCACCAATCCCATGGCCTGCGGCCACGTCATGATGGGGGCCAGCACGTAGGCGACCAGCGCGTTGAGGCCAAGACCAGCCGCAATGCCCATCGGGAAGCGACCAATGAGGCCCATCGCCAGCGTCAGCACACCAGCGACCAACGCCGTCGCCGCCGCGACCATGCCAATCGAAGCGCCGACGGCGGCCTCATCGACGATGGTGCGCGCGGCGTCGGTGAACATCGGGGCACCTGAGATCAGGTTGCCGTCCTTGTCCGGGGCCGTGCCGATGATGAGCGGGTTCAGCGCGATGATGTAGGCCATCGCGAAGAACGTGACGAGGCCACCGCGAATCTCCTGCCCAATGGAGGAGCGACGCTTGGTGATCTCGAAGAAACGGTCGAGCCCAGTCGCGGTGTTCCGCGGGGTCTCGGGATGCAGCTTCGCTGCCTTCGGGGAGTTCGTAACCACGGATCGCAATCCTAAGGCTCTGCGGCCGCGAATCACCCATCGGGGGTGTGGAGTGGCCATCCTCAGTGCGCGACCCGCGCGACGTGGCTGTTAGTCGAAGAGGCTCTCGTCGATCGAGATGGTGTCGAAAGCAGGCGCGGGGAGCTCCCGTGCGCGCTGCTCCGCCACGACATCTGAGTGCCCACCGCAGCCGTGCTCAATGGAGACCACGTGGCCGTCCGACGGCGAGTACTCGTTGGTGCACGCGCCGAACAGCACGCCCAATGACCCGCGCAGCGGCACGAAGTACGCGCAACTCCCGCAATTGGCCGGGGCCTCGCGAGACATCTCGTTGTTGGGGCCAGGCTCTCCGCGCTGCCACCGCACGACGGCCTCATCACGACCGAAGCGGCTCAGCACCCGCTGACGGCCAAGGCCCAACTCGGCCACCGTGCTGCGCAGCTGCACCCAGTCGTCGTTGTCGGCGTCGAGCGGCAGATCAGAGGCCGCGAAGCCGGGCTCCAGCCGCGGATCATTGTCTGGCGTGGCCATGAGCATGCCGGGCGCGATGTCCCCGGGGCCGATCCGGTCCTCCCACGGCACCCATTCCGGTGCGAGTAGTGCGTCAGGCTGCGGCAGGAGCACCACCTCGTTGACGGTGGCCGACTTGGCGCGAGAGGCCCGCACCAACGTCACCGTCCATCGCCAATCCGCGTATCCGGGCAGCAGGCACTCGAACATGTGGGTGACGATGCGGTCACCCTCCTCAGCGACCACGCCCAGGTGTTCGCCGACGGCGTGCTCACCGCCTTCTTCCAGTGCGGCCTCGCGCGCGAGATCTACGGCTTCAGCCGCGACGGCGTCCAGCTTGGGTGGCTTTGCCATTTACAGCTCCAGTTCATCGGCGACACGACGCAGCAGCCCCGCAACCTGCGAGGCCTTCTTTCCGTCAGGGTGGCGCCGGTGGCGGTAGTCATTGCCGATGCCGTCCAGCATCTTGATGAGGTCTTCGACGATGACCGCCAGTTGTTCGGGGTTCTTCCGCTGGGCCTTGGACAGCGAAGGTGGGTTCTCCAGCACGCGGAGGCTCAACGCCTGCTCGCCCTTGCGGCCCTCGATGACGCCGAATTCGACGCGCTGCCCCGTCTTCAGAGAGGTCACTCCGTCGGGAAGCGCGTTGGAACGCACGTAGACATCGCCGCCGCCGTCTTTGGTGATGAAACCAAAGCCCTTCTCAGCGTCGAAGAATCGCACTTTACCGGTTGGCACGTCGCCCTCACTTACTTGTTTGCCCAGTGGAGGCCCAAGTCTATCCGCTTGGGCAGGGCGCCGCCCAAGTGACGCTCCACCACGACGTCGCAGGGCTTTGCCTCACGTCGCAGCCCTTCCAGCGTCCGGAAGGGCTGCGACGAAGGCCGAAGCCCTGCGACGTTGTCGACGCGCAGCTCAGGCGAGGTGGGAGTACTGCTCCCGGATGGCGGCGCGGGTGCGGAACAGATCTGCGTGCTTCAGCTTGGAGGCCGCGGCCTCGTCGAGAACGACGGTGCAGTTGGGGTGGAACTGCAGCACCGAGGCCGGCATGGAGGCGGACACAGGGCCCTCGATCATCGCGGCGGCCGCATCTGCCTTGCCCTCACCGATGATCACCATGACCGCAGCATGGGAATCCATGATCGTGCCGAGGCCCTGGGTGACGCAGTGGGTGGGCACCTCGTCGATGGAGTTGAAGAAGCGCGCGTTGTCCTCGCGGGTCTGCGGGGTCAGGATCTCGACGCGGGTGCGCGAGGAGAAGGGCGAGAAGGGCTCGTTGAAGCCGATGTGGCCGTTGGAGCCGATGCCCAGGACCTGCACGTCAACGCCGCCCACGGCGTCGATTGCAGCGTCGTACTCCTCGGCAGCGGCCTGCACGTCCTCAGCGGAGCCGTCCGGCACGCGCACGCGCTCCGGCGCCATGCCCAGGGGCTCGGTGACGGTGCGGTTGATGACGTTGCGGTAGCTCTCGGGGTGCGCCGGATCAATGCCGACGTATTCGTCGAGCGCAAAACCCAGGGCGTGCGTGAAATCCACCTCGCCTGCCTTGGCGCGGCGCGACAACTCGGCGTACAGGCTCAGCGGCGAGCTTCCGGTGGCCAGGCCGATCACGGGGGTCGCCTTGCCGGCGAGGCCCTCGATGACCTTGTCAGCGGCAACCCGGCCGACCTCTTCCTCGTTCGCGACGATGATGATTTCCATGGCTTCCTCTCCCAGACGGTGCTTCACGGTGCCGGCGGCCCGGCGATGCCTTTGGATCAGCCTATTCCTGTGGGCACGTGGCGCGCACTTGGCGTCAGCCAAGATGTTCAAGTGAACAGCCGACTTGCTCACCACCTAGGATGGGCGCATGGCGACGTGGAAGGACGGCGCGGCCTACGCGCCCGTGGAGAGGCCCGACGGGTTCGCCACCCCAGTGGCGGAGCCCTTGCCTTCCGGCGCGCCATACCGAGCCGAGACACCCGGCCCCGTCGCGCATCCGCAGGGCTTCGAGCCTCTTCCGCCGCAGCAGCCGCTCACGGAGATCGGCCAAGCGCGCACCGCCTCCCGTGATCCACGAGACGCCTTCGAGGTTGCCTCATCGCTGGTGACCGCTGGGCCAGATGCGCCTGTGAGCGGCCCGCGGGACCCTCGCACGCCTTTCCCGACGGCGGCCCCATCGCCGCTCGACACCGCACCCCCGCCGCCCACCGGCCTGCCCCTGCCACCCACGCACGCGCCGTTCCCGCCTACTCACGCGCCGTATCCATCGGCACCGCCGACCGGAGCGCCATCGGCACCCCAGCCGTCGACGGATCTGGTGCCACGCCGCACAGTTCCGTCTGGAGAGCTGGCGGCCTACCCGCCGCCGCAGATGCCAGTGCGGCGGGCCGAACCCGGCCAGCACTACCCGGCCCCACCGCAACACCATCCGTCAACACAGCACTACCCCGCTCAGCCGCAGTACTACCCGCCGCTTGCGCAGCAACCAGCCCACGTCCCAGACAGCCACCGGCAGCTCGCATTGGTGTCGGGGATCCTGTGCCTGGTGGGCTTCTTCGCAACCGGCACCGCAGGTTTCATGCTGCTCGTGGCCGGCCTGCTGGGCCTTCGCACCCGGGTGCTCACCAAGGCGCTGGGCTCCATCGCCTTGAGCGGCGGAGCCACGGCGCTCGTGCTGCAGCTGCTGCTCAGCCCCTATGACTGGCGGATGTTCAGCGGCTTCTGGGGCCTGATCGCCCTGGGGTGCGGCATCGGCTTCCTGATCTACTCCCGGAAGGGCCGCTGAGCCGCCACGGGCACGGTGGATTCCTCCACCTCACCAAGGTCGATTACCCCGCCGTCGTGTACGGCCCACGCCGCCAACTCCGCCGGCCACACGTCTGGCGGCAACTCGTCCAGCGGGAACCACGCCGTCTCCACCCGACGGCGGGCCTCGGCCTCACTCAGCCCAGCCGGCACCGGCTCGAAGCGCTCCACCACCAGCCGGTAGTAGGTCTCGTGCTGGATGAGGATTCGGTCTGAGTAGCCGTGGGTGACGGTGCGAACGGCCACCGGCTCCCCCAGCGCCTCGGGATCGACGGCGAGGCCCGTCTCCTCGAGCAACTCCCGGGCCGCGGCCTCGCGCGGGGTCTCCCCGTCGTCGATCCCGCCCCCGGGCGTCTGCCAGAAGCGGGAGCCGGGGATGCCTGGGTCGGTGTCGCCTTGCAGGAGGACGTGCCACCCGGTCCCTGAGCGCGGCACGTGAGAACTGGTCCCTGAGCGGGGCATCTGCGAGGAACGAGCAGCTTGACCCGACGAAGGGCCGCCAAGCTCTTCAGCCCTGCAGAGCACGATGACGCGCGCGCCGCGGCGACGCTTGACCCGGCGACTACGGGGCGCGTCTGGCATGGGCCGCCTCGGTATCGATCAGGGCGCGCCAGCTCTCCACCAACTCGGAATCCACGTAGGCCTTGAACGACCCGCCCGGGCGCGCAGGCGACCCGATGTGGAACGCCCGAATCCCGGAGCGCATCAGCCAGGGCACGTGTTCGGCCCGAAGGCCGCCGCCCGCCATGGTGAGCCGCGCGATGTCGGGATCCGCCTGGGCGCGGCGGATGAGCCCGTCCAGGCCCTGCTCCACGCCCCGCACCGAACCTGCAGTGAGCACCTGCGTGAGGCCGGGGAGGCCCTTGAGATCTCGCCACGCCTGATCCGTGTCGAGGCAATGATCGATGGCGCGGTGGAACGTCCAGGGCACGGCGCCATCCCCCACCAAGGATTCGACCACCTCAAGATCCACCCGGTTGACGCCGTTGAGGTAGCCCAGCACCACGCCGTCGGCCCCCGAATCGCGGTAGGCGGAGATCAGCCCCTTCAGGCGAGCCACCTCCCCGCCATCAGTGCCGAACCCTGCGCGCAGGCGCACCATGACGCGAATCTGGATCGACGTGGCCCGGCGCGCCTTGTCCACCACGCGTGGCTCTGGGGACAAGCCGTCGTCGTCCATCGTGCCCACCAGTTCGATGCGATCCGCACCGCCTGCCTCGGCACGTTCAGCATCTGCGGCGTGCAGCGCGATGACCTCCAACAAGCTCATGGCTACAGCTTGCCAGCTTTGCTCCCCTGTTATCGCTAACATAGAAAGGTGCCAGTACCCGTGTTGACTACGCCCAAGCCTGCTGATGCTGCGGCTTGGTTCGATTTCCTCGTCGCCCAGCAGGCGGCCACCTACGCGGGCACTGTTCCGGAGGATTTCGCCGACAGGCAGCGCACGTATCGGGACACCTGGGTTCCGGAGTTGGAGGAGCGCTTCGCTCAGCCCGGCACCTCGCGCGCGCTCGTCGCGAAGGTGAAGGGTGAGATCGTGGGCATCGCCTCCATCACGGATGCGCCCGCGTCGTGGGAGCTCGAGTACGGGCTGGTGCCCGCGCCTGCCACCCGCCAGCTGGACAGGCTGTACGTGGCGCCGGAGTTCCACGGCACCGGGTTGGCAGATGCCCTGTTCGCCAACGTCGACGATGGGCGCCCCACCTACCTCTGGCTGATCAACGACAACGAGCGCGCGCGGCGCTTCTACGCCCGCCGGGGCTTCACGGATCTTGCGGAGACGTTCTCCGCTGGCCCCAGCTGGGGCGGCGTGGACATGCACCGCATGCTGCGCGCCATGGCCCGCTGACTAGGGTTTCTGCACCAGAACGACGGCGGAGCGGCCCGGCACGGTCAGCGTGCCGCTGGGCGCGTCCCAGGCGGTGGCGGCCACGATTGGATCCGCGTCCGGCCCCTCGGTGAGCACGGGCGAGAGCTGCAGTGACAGCCCGGCCATGCCGTCGACCCGCTCCACGATGGGCTCAGGCGAGGCGTTGAGGGCCACCAACAATCCGGCCACGGACGGGTCCACGCGCTCCCCCACCGTGTCGTCGAGTCTCATCAGGATCAGCCCGGGCGCCTGATCGGCGCCGGCATTGGGGAACGTGACCTTCTCGTGAATCAGCCGGGCTGAACCCAGCCGGAGCAGCGGGTAGGCGGAGCGCAACCGCAGGAGCCTCAGGGCGGCGGCGCGCGCCGTCGCGATGTCGGCCGGGCTGGGGCGGTTGGCCGGGTTCTCCAACAGGGGCCGCATCGCGTCCCAGTGGGCGATGTTGCGGGACGCCGGCGGCAGCCCCACCCCGAAGTTGTTGCTCTTGCCGGTCCAGTCCAGCCGGTTGAAGTGGTCTCCGGCGTTGTAGGAATCGCGATCGAGGGATTTCGAGCGCAGCAGTTCCGTGCCCGCATGCCAGAACGACGGCGCCTGGCCCAGCGTGACGGTGGCCAGCTGCAGCGTGTTCATGCGCACGCGGGTGTCCATGGACGCATCCGCGGGGAGCTTCCACACGCCCAGATCGAAGAGGGTCTCGTTGTCGTGCGCGTCGACGTAGTTGACGCACTCGGCCGGCTCGGAGGCGTAGCCCGCGGGCACGCCGAAGTAGTCAAGCTCATCGCCGCGCCGCCACCTGCCGTCGGAGGTCTCGAGCTCGAAATCGGCCAGGTTGCCCGCCATTCCCAGGCGGACGAGATCCTGCAGGCGGCGCAGCTCGGTGAGCTGGTCGTCGGGGCTCAGCGCGCCGACGCCGTTGGGGTCCAGGTACAGGCCGGTGCCAAACCCCTGCTCGCTCCGCACCGCGTCGAGAGGGCTGCCGCCGTGGACGGCGTCGCGGAGGCGGTCATTGAACGCACCAATCCCGGTGCCACCCAGCTGTCCCTGTGCGGCCTGCCGGAAGCGGGTGTTGTTGGCCACCTCGCCGAAGTTCCAGCCCTCGCCGTAGAGATAGATGCGGCGACCGTCGATGCCGTCGCGCTCGGCGGTGAGCTCGTCCAGCGCTGCCCGCACGGCCTCCATGTTGGCTCGGGAGTGGTGGCCCATGAGGTCGAAGCGGAAGCCGTCCACGCGGTAGTGGCGGGCCCAGGTGACCAGCGAATCCACCATGAGCTTCTCGGCCATGGCGTGCTCGGTCGCAAGGTTCTCGCAGCACGTGGATTGCTCCACCATGCCCGCCATGCAGCGGCGGTGGTAGTAGCCGGGCACCACCTTGTCGAGCACCGAGCGCGGGCTCTGACCGGATTCGGCGGTGTGGTTGTAGACCACGTCCAGCACCACCTGGAGGCCCAGCCCGTGGAGGGCGCCCACCATCTCGCGGTACGCGCGCGTCCGCAGGCCGCCGCGCTGGTTGGCGTCCGAGGCGTAGGAACCTTCGGGGGCGGTGTAGTGGAACGGGTCATAGCCCCAGTTGAAGGCATCGCGGTCCGCGGCGGCCGAAACCACCTCCTGCTGGGCGGGCGACGCCGGGCCGGCCTCCGGCACCTCCGGCCGCGCCTGCTCGGAGCGGCGCTCCGGGATGGTGGCGATGTCGAAGCTGGGCAGGAGGTGGACGGTGGTGATGCCTGCCTCGGCCAGTTCGCGCAGGGCGCGCACGCCGTCGGTGTTGGAGAGGGCAAAGGCCTCGTAGGTGCCGCGGAGCTGGGGTGGGACGGTGGCGTCGGAAGCGGAGAAGTCGCGGATGTGGAGCTCGTAGATGGTGTGGTCGACGGGGTGCCTCAGCACCGGCGCCGGGGTGACGGCCCAGCGTTCCGGGGCCCAGGCCTGGTCAGCGAGGTCGACCAGTACGGAGTGGGCTGAATCCACCGTGAGCGCCACTGAGTACGGGTCGGTCACCACGTTGCGCACCACGGCGCCGAGGGTGGGCACGAATACCTCCACCTCGAACAGGTAGGCCCGGTTGGCCCACTCCGAGTTACCCGTGATGCCCCAGACGCCGCCCGCCTGCCGCTTCATGGGGAGGCGGGTGGGCTCGCCGTCGTCCTCGGGGAAGAGCAGCAGGTCGACGCCCCTGGCCGTCGGCGCCCAGAGCCTCAGCATGGGCGTGCCGCCGTCGAAGGTGGGGCCGAGTTCGGCATTCCGGGCCGCCGTGGAATACAGGTCGTCCAACACCCCGGCCGCCTGCAACCCCGTGAACGCCTCGACGGTGCCGTAGGCGTCGCGCTGCACGACGGCGAGGTCGCCGAGCAGCGCCTCCTCGATGACGGCCCGCTCCGCCTCCAGCCGAAGGGCGTGGAACCCGCGGAGATGACCGCGGTTGAGCAGTTGCGCCTCGGTGAGTTCGCCGTCAGGCAGCAACTCGCCCAGCCGGACGGCACCCGGGCCCACGACCACGTCATCGTCGAGTTGCAGCCCACCCACCGGTGAGGCCCACAACTCCCACGAACGAGGGAGCGTGCCCGGCACAAGCGTGTGCGGCCAGCCGATGGTGCGCTGATCGATCCAGTGGCCGAGGAACAGGTGCGGGAAGGTCACGGGCCGCCTTCAACTGGGAGAAAGTGGGTATTCGGAAAATTACACCTGCCATTTTCCTGCAGATGTCGCCGTATAGCGGAGATCTGCAGGAAAAAGGCAGTCGAAGAATTGAGCCAACCGGAAAGGGCGGCCCCACCGAAGTGGGACCGCCCTTTCTACGCAGGTTGCGGGGTGGCTCAGAAGCCGCCCATGCCGCCCATGTCATCCATGCCGGGAGCGCCCGCGGGGGCCTTCTCCGGCTTGTCCGCGATGACGGCCTCGGTGGTGAGGAACAGCGCGGCGATCGACGCGGCGTTCTGCAGCGCCGAGCGGGTGACCTTGGCCGGATCGATGATGCCGGCGTCAACCATGTTCTGGTAGTCGCCAGTGGCGGCGTTGAGGCCCTCGCCCGCGGGGAGCGAGCCAACCTTCTCTGCCACGACGCCGCCCTCAAGGCCGGCGTTGGAGGCGATCTGCTTCAGCGGAGCCGAAGCAGCCGCGAACACGATCTGCGCGCCAACGGCCTCGTCGCCCGTCAGGCCCTCAACCGAAGCGAGCTTCGAGGCCTGCAGCAGGGCCACACCACCGCCAGGGACGATGCCCTCTTCGACGGCGGCCTTGGCGTTGCGCACGGCATCCTCGATGCGGTGCTTGCGCTCCTTGAGCTCCACCTCGGTGGCCGCGCCGACCTTGATGACGGCCACGCCGCCAGCCAGCTTGGCGAGGCGCTCCTGGAGCTTCTCACGGTCGTACTCGGAATCCGAGTTCTCGATCTCGCGGCGGATCTGGGCCACGCGGCCTTCGATCTGCTCAGCATCGCCGGCACCTTCGATGATGGTGCACTCGTCCTTGGTGACCAGCACGGAGCGGGCCTGGCCGAGCAGATCGAGGGAGACGGTGTCGAGCGACAGGCCGACCTCCTCGGAGATGACCTGGCCACCAGTGAGGATGGCGATGTCGGTGAGCATGGCCTTGCGGCGGTCACCGAAGCCGGGTGCCTTGACGGCGATCGACTTGAAGGTGCCACGGATCTTGTTGACGATCAGGCCAGCAAGGGCCTCACCCTCGATGTCCTCGGCGATGACCAGCAGCGGCTTGCCGGACTGCATGACCTTCTCGAGCACGGGGAGGAGATCCTTCAGCGAGGAGATCTTGGAGTTGGCGATGAGGACGTACGGGTCGTCCAGGGTGGCTTCCATGCGCTCAGCGTCGGTGACGAAGTAGGGAGAGATGTAGCCCTTGTCGAAGCGCATGCCCTCGGTCATCTCGAGGTCGAGGCCGAACGTGTTCGACTCCTCGACGGTGATGACGCCTTCCTTGCCAACCTTGTCCATCGCCTCGGCGATGATCTCGCCGACGGTGGTGTCGGCAGCAGAAATCGATGCGGTGGCAGCGATCTGCTCCTTGGTCTCCACATCAATCGCCATCTCGCCGAGCTGCTCGACGATCGCCTTGACGGCGGTCTCGATGCCCTTCTTCAGGCCAACGGGGTTCGCGCCGGCCGAGACGTTGCGGAGGCCCTCGCGGACCATCGCCTGGGCCAGGACGGTAGCGGTGGTGGTGCCGTCGCCCGCCACGTCGTCGGTCTTCTTGGCGACCTCCTTGACCAGCTCAGCGCCGATGCGCTCGTAGGGATCCTCGAGCTCGATCTCCTTGGCGATGGACACGCCATCGTTGGTGATGGTGGGAGCGCCCCACTTCTTCTCGAGCACGACGTTGCGGCCCTTGGGGCCGAGCGTGACCTTGACGGCGTCTGCGAGCGTGTTCATGCCACGCTCGAGAGCGCGACGCGCGTCCTCATTGAATTCAATCAGCTTTGCCATGGTGTTTCGGGAGTCCTCCCGTCGAAGGGGCGGCATGCCCCAGGGGTGTCTTCAAATGTCTGGTTGAACCGCTGGTGCCCGCGACGGACGGCCCTTGCGAGCCTCACCGCTGTTCGGTAGCACTCAATCAGTGAGAGTGCTAACCCCATTATTAGCACTCTCCCCAAACGAGTGCAAAGATTTGGGGCATGGACAAGATGCGGGCGCTGCGCAACGTGGCCAATGCCGTGAACCTCTCCACGCCCCTCGGCATCGCGCTGGGGCTCGCGGGGCGCGGGCGTCTGCGCCGCCACGGGCATCTCCTTGTGTTCGAGAACGTCAAGCTGCCCCTCCTCAACGCCAGCGCCATGACGGTGGGCGACGTGGTGCTGGTGCCCGGCCGCACCGTCGAAGAGGCCTCAGCGCGGATCCCGCATCTGATGGCGCACGAGGACGCCCACGCGTGGCAGTACGCCTACTGCTTGGGCCTGCCGTTCCTGCCGCTCTACGGCCTGGCGGTGCTGTGGTCCATGGTGCGCTCCGGCGACAGGGCGACGGCCAACCACTTCGAGGTGCAGGCTGACCTGCTGATGGGCGGCTACCGCGTTGGCGAGAAGCGCCCGGTGCGTGAGGGAATGAAGGCGCTGTTCAAGCGCGCTGGTTGAGCCGGACCGAATCAGGCGTGCAGGCGACGTGCGGAGCGCGCGGCTTGACGCTGGCTGCGCATGCGACGCAGGCGCTTGACCAGAAGCGGCCGGTACCCGAGGGCCTGAGGCGTGTCGATCAGGGCATTGAGCTGCTGGTAGTAGCGCGCCGACGATAGCTGGAAGTGCTCCATGATGGCCTGCTCCTTGGGCACGGCGGCGGTGAACCAGCTGTCCTCGAAATCGAGGATGGCGGCTTCCCGCTCGGTCAGTTCGACCGGTGCGTGCACGGAGAGAGCTTCAGACATGCCGCCAGTTTAGTCCGAAAACACACGCGTGTCATTCAGCAGGCATGGCCAGCTTGCCGGGGAGGCTAGAGCTTGTCACCGGGCACAGGTAGAGTCAGTTGTGCCCTTGACACCGACACCCAAGGAAACCGATCGTTCATGCGCCGACTCAACGGCCACGTCCAGCACTTCGCCTGGGGGCACAAGCACGCCATTCCGACGATCCTGCGGCGCGAGCCAGACGGCAGCCCCTGGGCTGAGTACTGGCTGGGCACCCACCCCAGTGGGCACGGTTTCCTCGACGACGGACGGGCGCTGGACACCTACATCCAGGACAATCCGGAGGTGGTGGGGGTCGCGGCGCGCGCAGCCTTCGGTGATCGTCTCCCGTTCCTGCTGAAGCTCCTCGCCGCGGCCACGCCGCTCAGCCTTCAGGCCCACCCCTCGCGGGAGCAGGCCGTCGTCGGTTACGCGCGCGAGTCGCTGATGGGGATCCATCCGCAGGATCCAACTCGCACCTACAAGGACGATTGGCCCAAGCCTGAGGCCGTCGTGGCACTCACACCCTTCGAGGGGCTCTTGGGGTTCCGCCACCCGCAGGAGACGGCAGGCCTGTTCGAAGCGCTGGGGGTTGCGGAGGAACTCACTTCCGTGATCGGCCCGCTGCGCGAGCGCTGCACGTCGCCTGCCCTCCAAGAGGTCTTCCTCGATGTGCTCTCCCTGGATGAGCGCCGCCACCTCGTCGACGTGGTGCTCGCCGCCGCCGTCAATCATCTGGAAGCGCCCGGAGATCTTGGCGAGTTCGCCCGCACCGCCGTCGAACTTGATGAGTTCTTCCCGGGGGATTCAGGCATCCTCGCGGCGCTCCTGATGAATCGGTTCAAGTTGCAGCCAGGCGAAGCAGTGGCGCTGGAGGCCGGCGTGATGCACGCCTACATGCGTGGTGTGTGCGTTGAGATCATGGCCAACTCAGACAACGTGCTGCGCGGCGGCCTCACCCAGAAGCACATCGACGTGGACGGCCTTCTGCAGGTGGTCAAGTTCGAGCCTATGGTGCCCAACATCCTGGTGCCTGAAGGATCGGATGGCGTCTACGTCTATCCCACGAGCTTCCCGGAGTTCGAGCTGTGGTTGATCTCCCCCGTCGACGGCGGATATCTGGCCGTTCCCCGCACGGATTGCGGCCGGATCGTGCTCGTCACGGAGGGCGAGTTCGTCCTTCAGGCGGAGCATGGAGAGATGAGCCTCGCTTCAGGAGACAGCGTGTTCCTCGACGCGGATGAGCACGCCAACGTGCGCGGCGAGGGGCAACTCTTCGTCGCTGCTTCCGGCGCCTGATTTTTCCATTCTGTGCCCACTGTTGGCACAATGGCACCCGCGCCTCCTTAGCTCAGCGGCCAGAGCATCCGCCTTGTAAGCGGAGGGTCGTGGGTTCGACTCCCACAGGAGGCTCCAAGAGACAAGGACTTCGATATGACCAAGCCTGAGCCCAGCAAGTGGAGCCGCATGATCGAAGCGGATCCTGATCACACTCAGCGCTACATCCAGCGGTTCCGCATCATGGAGGCGCAGGGCGAGGATCTGGGCGGCGAGGCCCGCACCGTCGACGCCATGGTCAAGCGCAATGCCCGCATCCTCGACGCGGGTTGTGGCCCGGGCCGGGTGGGCGGTCGGCTGCACGCCATGGGGCATTCCGTGGTGGGGATCGACGTCGACCCCGGCCTGATCGCCGCCGCCGAGGAGGACTATCCCGGGCCCGTGTGGGTGACCGGCGACCTCGCGGAGATGGATCTCCCCGCGCAGGGCATCGAGGCCAACTTCGATGTGATCGTCTCTGCTGGCAACGTGATGGGCTTCCTCGCGCCGTCGACTCGCGTGGACGTGCTGCGCCGCTTCGCCACGCACCTGGCTCACGACGGCCGGGCGATCATCGGGTTTGGCGCCGGCCGCGGCTACGACTTCCGCGATTTCCTGGCGGACTGCGCCGAGGCGGGCCTGGAACTTCAGGTTCCGTTGTCGACGTGGGACCTGCGTCCGTTCACCGAGGATTCCACCTTCATCGTTGCCATCTGCACGAAGACCGGTTCCTGAGGAGCGTCCCCCGGGGCGCAAGGTTCTCGGCACCCCAAGGCGTACCTGGCGCGGCGCACGACGACAGCCTGACGCTGGCGCAACGCCCAGCCAGGAAGCTCACGCGTCGGAGGCGGAATCCCCGGAACTGACGGTGGAGGCAGCCTTTTTCTTCTGCGCCAGGTAGGTGCTGATGAAGATGAAGGCGATCATGCCCAGCGCCACCCACATCGCGATCTTCGCGTAGGCCTCCAACACGTCGACGATGGGCTCACCGAAGCGCCAACCCAGCCAGAAGTAGAGCACCAGCCACAGGGTTGAGGCGATGTAGTCGTAGATCAGGAACCGCTTGAGGCTCATGTTGGTGGCGCCGGCGAGCACGAACACCACCTGCATGAGCGGCAGTGGGATGGGCACATAGGCCAGCAGGAACGCCCAAGGGCCCAACTTCTCCGCCCAGCGCTCAGCCCTGGCGTAGTTCTTCGCGGCTCGCTTGGACTGCCCTGCCCAGATCTCGATCATGCCCCTGCCCCAGAGCTTGCCCGCCCACCAGTACACCCAGTCGAACTTGAGGCTCAGGATGGAAGCCACGATCAGCACGATGGGCCAGTGCGGCATCTGCCCCTGCGAGCCCAGCGCGCCGCTGATGGCGACAGCCGTGCGGCCGCCCGTGACCATCGCCAGGATGTCTGGAGCGTTCGCATAGCCCCACGCGCGGATGGGCAGTAGCGCCAGCGAGAACACCCCGATGAACCCGAACCAGCCCAGGCACCAGTAATCAGCCTTGCCAGGCTCCTTCTTCCAGGGCATGCCCTCGGATTCCCACCATTGCGGATCCTCCGCTGCGGGCGCCTCAGCCCCGTCGGCAACAGGGTCGACGGCGGGGGTGGGTTCGTCGTCGCGCTTGGGCTCGTCAATCACGGGGTGAATGCTACGTCAGGGGCGGGGGCGCACCCAGTTGTATAACAATTCGGCGACTTTTAACGTTCAGGTCCACAAGGCCCCCGCGGGGGCGCCCGAAGACTGGAGCCCCGGTGGTGGCGAGGCAACCCAAGGGGTGTAAAGTGCCGAGAAGGAAAACCTAAATACCTAGGGTTCCAATCCACTACGGATCGTCGGGCACGTACCTGCCCGTGGAAAGGAAGTGTGGCATGGCCACCGTTAGCTACCGGGACGCTTCCCGCGTCTACCCCGGCTCGGATCGCGCAGCCGTCAACAAGCTGAACCTCGAAATTGAGGACGGCGAATTCATGGTCCTCGTCGGCCCCTCGGGCTGTGGCAAGTCGACCTCGCTGCGTATGCTCGCCGGCCTCGAAGAGGTCAACTCCGGCGCCATCTACATCGGTGACCGCGACGTCACGGATCTGCCGCCCAAGGATCGCGATATCGCGATGGTCTTCCAGAACTACGCTCTGTACCCCCACATGACCGTGGCAGACAACATGGGCTTCGCCCTGAAGATGCAGAACGTGCCCAAGGAAGAGCGCCAGAAGCGCGTCAAGGAAGCCGCTCACCTGCTGGGCCTCGAGGATTTCCTCGCCCGCAAGCCGAAGGCTCTCTCTGGTGGTCAGCGTCAGCGCGTCGCCATGGGCCGTGCCATCGTGCGTAACCCGCAGGTCTTCCTCATGGATGAGCCGCTGTCGAACCTCGACGCCAAGCTCCGCGTCCAGACCCGTACCCAGATCGCCGCTCTTCAGCAGCGTCTCGGCGTCACCACCGTCTACGTCACGCACGACCAGGTTGAGGCCATGACGATGGGTGACCGCGTTGCGGTCATGAAGGACGGCCTCCTGCAGCAGGTCGATTCCCCGCTGGCCCTGTACGACACCCCGAAGAACCTCTTCGTGGCAGGCTTCATCGGCTCCCCCGCCATGAACCTCATCTCCGGCAAGCGCGTCGAAGACGGCGTGCAGGTTGGCGACTACGTCGTGCGCATCCCGCGCGAGACCCTCGCCAAGGCTGAGGGCGAAGACACCCTCACCATCGGTATCCGTCCTGAGGCCTTCAACGTCGCTGACGAGGGCATCGGCCTCGACATCGCCGTCGTCGAAGAGCTCGGCGCTGATTCCTACCTGTACGGCACCCTCGCCGGCCTCTCGGATGACGAGATCGTCGACGCCCAGCAGTTCGTCGCCCGCGTTGGCGCACGTACCGCTCCGGAGAAGGGCAACGTCGTGCGTCTGTCCGCCCCGGCTGACCAGGTTCACGTGTTCAGCAACAAGACCGAAGAGCGCATCTCCTGATCGCTTGAAGCATCCCGGAGGGGCCCCGACGTATCCGTCGGGGCCCTTTCGCTTTGGGCCCACTGGCCCGTTGGCGCTTGTGCTGGGCGAAGCAGCAAACACGGCAGCAGGGCGGTGGTTGGCGCTGTTTTGGTGGGTCTGATCGGCAAGAACCACGACGCGAGGTGGGCGCGGCTCGCCGTCGGCGGGGCGCTGACGGCAGACGCGTCAAAAGCGACAGTCGGATCGCCCCGACAGTTCAACTGAAAGCTTTGGCACCAAGCTCGGTGCCAAAACCTACACTCGGAGCTGCCAGAAAACTCGACTGTGAACTTTGGCACCGTCTTGAACACGAGCTCACCTGACAGCCACCAGACGACCCCGAACACACGCACACCTGCCGTGTTTGCTGCCTTGACCAGCGCAAGCACCAACGACCCACGCCGACAGTGCCCAACCCGCTACCACCCAAGCACCCACCGTCGAGCATCGAATCCAGATTTGGGCCCATCTGCCACCCCAAATCTAGATTCGGGCCCTCTCCCCCAGCAGCGAACTGCGCCGGGCAAGGATGGGCGGAGTCTTCGAGCGGCACTATGTTGGGCCTGTTGAAAGGACGAGCATGAGCGACTTCTCCCGTTGGACCGACGCGGTGCGGACCGGTCTGGCAACCGACCCCACCTACGGGGCGGTCGTGCCACCCATGTACCTCTCGTCCAACTACACGTTCGAGGAGCTGGGCAAGGCCCGCCAGTACGACTACTCCCGCTCAGGCAACCCCACCCGCGACCTCCTGGGCGAGGCGATCGCCAGCCTTGAGGGAGGGGTGGGCGCCACCATCACGGCGACGGGGCTGGCAGGCGTCACGCTCATCGCCGAGGCGTTCGTGCCCGCGGGGGGCCGCGTCGTCGTACAGCACGACGCCTACGGCGGCACCTGGCGGCTGTTCACCTTCTTGGCCCAGCAGGGTCGTTTCGAGGTGCGGTTCGTGGATTTCAACGACGATGACACGCTCCTCCCCGCGCTCGACGGCGCGGATCTGGTGTGGATCGAGACCCCCTCCAACCCGTTGCTGCGCATCACGAACATCCGGAAGGTCGCCGACGCCGCACACGCTGCCAGCGCCCTCGTCGTCGCAGACAACACCTTCCTCTCTCCCCTCCTCCAGCGCCCGCTCGAGCATGGCGCGGATCTGGTGCTCCACTCCACCACGAAGTTCCTGAACGGACATTCCGACGTGGTGGGCGGCGCCGTCGTTGCGTCCAGCCAGGATCTCCACGAGAAGCTGCGCCTCTGGGCGAACGCGTTGGGCCTCACCGGCAGCCCGTTCGACGCCTATCTCACGTTGCGCGGTCTGCGCACCCTCGACGCCCGCCTGCGCGTGCACGCGGAGAACACCGAGGCGCTGGTGGCGGTCATCCAGGATCACCCCGCCGTCGAACGACTCTGGTGGCCCGGGCTGGAGAGTCATCCCGGCCATGAACTGGCGGCGAGCCAGCAGGAGGGCTTCGGCTCGTTGCTCAGCATCGACCTGCGCGGTGGCCGAGCGGCAGCAGAGCGATTCCTCGACGGCCTGCAGATCTTCCATCTCGCCGAATCCCTGGGCGGAGTGGAATCCCTCATCTGCCATCCTGCCTCGATGACGCACGCCGGCATGACCGACGAGGCCCGCGCCACCGCCGGCATCTCCGACGGTCTGCTCCGTCTCAGTGTGGGTGTGGAGGGCCGCGACGACCTGGTCGCCGTGATCTCCCAAGCCCTCGACCGCGCATCCTGAGCGGCTGCCGCACGCCCCACCGAGTAGGCTGGGGCCGTGCCCAGATTCCTTGCTGCCAAGCCTGATGCAGACCTGCTGCGGCTGCCGTGGCAGCTGCCGCTGGCCGATTGGCCCACGCAGCACCTCGTCGCGCTTCCGCGGGGCATCTCGCGGCACGTGGTGCGCTTCCTGCAGGTGGGCAGCGACATCCTGGCGGCCAAGGAGATCCTCGAGGAGGTCGCGGTGCAGGAGTACCGCCTCCTCACGGAACTGAAGCGTCTCCAGGTGCCGTCAGTGGAACCTGTTGGCGTGGTGCTTGGCCGGGTTGACGCCGACGGCGAACCCCTGGACCCCATCCTGCTGACCCGACACCTCCCCTTCTCTCTGCCGTACCGTTCGCTGTTCTACCACGGTGTGAAGCACGAGACGGTGAACCGGCTGCTCGACGCCATGGTGGTGCTGTTCGCCCGGCTGCATCTCACCGGTTTCTACTGGGGCGACGTGTCCCTGTCGAACATCCTGTTCCGCCGCGACGCCGGCGAATTTGCGGCGTACCTCGTGGACGCAGAGACCGGCGAGCTCCACGATCAACTCACGGACGGGCAACGCGCCCACGATCTGCAGATCGCGCGCACCAACCTGTTTGGCGAGTTCCTCGACCTCGAGGCCGGCGGCATCCTGGATCCCTCGCTGGATCCCCAGTGGCTGGTGACCACCATCGAGGATCGTTACCACCAGCTGTGGGCCGAACTGACTGGCGAAGAGGTCTTCGACGAATCCGAGATGTACCGGCTCGAGGGCCGCGTGCGCCGCTTGAATGCGCTGGGATTCGACGTGGCCGAGATCGATGTCGACGCCTCACCGGACGGCTCCACCATCAGGATGCGACCCAAGGTGGTGGAGGCCGGCCACCACACCCGTCGCCTCATGCGCCTGACCGGGCTGGACGCCGAGGAGCACCAAGCTCGCCGTCTGCTCAACGACATGGACACCTTCCGCGCCAAGGCCGCGCCGAACATGCCGGAATCCGTGGCGGCCCACAAGTGGCTGGTGGAGGTGTTCGAGCCCGCCATCAACCGCATCCCCGCAGATCTGCGCGGCAAGCGCGACGCAGCGCAGTTCTTCCATGAGGTGCTGGACTACCGGTGGTACCAGTCGCAGCGGGAGAACCGCGAGGTTCCCACCACGGACGCTGCCTCGGGCTACATCGATGAGATCCTCACGACGCTCCCCGACGAACAACTGGGCAACCTGCAGGTGCTGGGCGGCGAACTGGCCAACAAGTACGACCCGTCACAGGGCTTCGTCGACGAGAACGAAGAGAAGCCCTATGACCCGTGGGAGGACGGCGCCAACGACCCAGATCTGGAGTTGGCCACCACGTTCGACATCAACGCCCTGCGTGCCAAGGCAGCGAAAAAGAAGAAATAGCTTCAGCCAGTCACCTTCTCGGCACCGCGCACGTTGTTCAGCAGCCGCGGGTCCAACTCAGCACCTGCCCGCAAGACGGTGAGGGCGCCGTCGGTTTGCCTTCCTTCGGCCTCTCTTCTCAGCCGACGACCTTGCGGGCGTGCAGGTGTTCGATCACGCCGAAATGCATGCGATCCGAGTCGACGATCTGGACACCCATCCGCTCCAGCTTCGGGAGCGGACGGCGGGTCCAGTACTCACCGTTGGTGCGCTTCGTGACAGCCTCGACGGCGAGCTGGAGCCCGCGTACGAGGACGTTCGTCGAGACCACATGGTCGGCCAAAAGGATGCGGCCGTTGGGCCGGACCACCCGCACCATCTCCGCCAGCACCTTCTCGTAATCCGCGAACCCACACATCGCGTAGGTGGAGAGCACGGTGTCGAAGCTGTCGTCAGGGAACGGCAGGCGGTGGGCATCGCCGTCCGCCCACGTCACAACGCGACCCGCCGCCGCCGCCTTGGCCTTCGCCGCGGCAAGCATGGGCGCACTGATATCCATCGCCGTGAGCATGATCTCGGTGGGTAGGTAGGGCAGATTCAGCCCCGTCCCCACAGCGACCTCGAGCACCTCTCCGACGGCGCGCTCACCCACCCAACGGCGGCTGGCGGCCAGGAACCGCTTCTCCATGGGCGCCACCATGCGGTCGTATCGATCAGCACTGGCATCCCAGAGTTGGCGCTGCCGCTCTTCGGGGGTCATGCCCCCATTGTTGCTCAGCAGCCGTCGGGGCCGCAGGCGTCGCCGGCCTCGCCGTCGATGGTGATCAGTTTGGGTGCCTGCTCAGCGGCCACGGTCTCCAGCACCTGGGCGAACACCTCGGGCGGCTGGGCGCCAGAGACGCCGTACTTGTTGTCGAAGACGAAGAAAGGAACGCCCTGCACGCCGATCTGGCGTCCTAGCGCGATGTCGCCGTCGACGGCGCTGTCGAGCTCCTCGGAATCGACGGCGGCCCGGGCCTCGTCTTCATCCAGCCCGGCCTCGGTGGCCAGCCGGGCCAGCACCTCGACGTCGCTGATGTCCTCAGCGCCCTCGAAGTGGGCGGCGAGCAGCGCCTCCTTGAGTGCATCGGTGCAACTACCGCCATCAGCAGCGTCGGCTGCCTTGGCCAGCTGCAGCACGCGGTGGGCCTTGCGGGAGTTGGCCACGACGAGCCCAGCAAAGTCATAGGTGAGACCCTCGCCCGCAGCATTGGTGGCCACATGCTCCAGCATCTGTTCCACCTGCTGGCGAGGCATCCCCTTGGCCTCTGTGAGGTAATCCACCTCGGAGCGGTGGTCGTGCTCGGGAAGGGTGGGGTCGAGCTGGTAGGAGCGCCAGGTCACTCGCACCTGGTCGCGTTGTGGGAAGCTGGCCAGCGCCTTCTCGAAGCGGCGCTTGCCGATGTAGCACCAGGGGCAGGCGATGTCGGACCAGATCTGAACGTCGATACTCACATTTTCAACTATAGCTGGTCTTGAAAGCTCACCCGTCCTTCGACCAGTCGCGCTCCTCGTTCCTCGGAGGCGACTGGCTCAGACCCTATGGGTATGAGTTTGTTTGTTTGGTGGGTTTGGGTCTTGTGGG
>JAUNUF010000160.1:1466-2392 GCA_030538315.1 Propionibacteriaceae bacterium | reverse complement strand
GGGCTGCCGTCGGACACCCCGACCGCGCACATCCTGGGCACCAACAAGATCTCCTCGGCGGCGGGGACGGTGACTGCCGCGATCACGTACGCCCGAAAGATCGCCCTGCACATCCCGACGCTGGTGCCACTCGTTGTGTGTGCGTTCGCCGGCTCAGCGGCAGGGGCATCGCTGGCACGGCTCATCCCGAAACAATGGCTGACCCCGATCGTGCTGGTGGCGTTGATCGCGGTGGGCCTGTACACGTGGTTCCGTCCAGAACTTGGGCTCATCCATGCCCCCCGGCACAGCGGGGTTGGCCAGGTCGTGCGGACCGCCGCCATCGGTGGCGGGATCGGGCTCTATGACGGCATCCTCGGCCCGGGGACGGGGTCGTTCTTCGTCATCGCCATGGTCGCCGTGCTGGGGTATGGCTTCCTCGAAGCCACCGCGAAAGCCAAGATCGCCAACCTGACGACAAACATCGCGGCGATCACCGTGTTCGGCCTCAACGGGGAGGTGCTCTGGATCATCGGTGGGCTAATGGCCGCAGCCAATCTCACCGGCGGCTTCCTCGGCGCCCGGACCGCACTGCGCAACGGCAGCGGGTTCATCCGCAAGGTCTTCCTCGGCGTCGTGGGCCTGCTCATCATCAAGCTGGCCTTCGACACCTGGGCTCAGTTCTTCGGCTGAGCGTCGATCCGGCAGGGTCAGGCGGGCCAGCCGGGCCAGACGACCAGCGGCCCGCCCCAGTCGGTGCCCAGGGCCGCCGACTGTTCCAGGCTGGCCAGCGCTCGCCGGCGGGCGTCGTCGTCGGTCGCGGCGGCGAGCCAG
This sequence comes from Propionibacteriaceae bacterium, assembly GCA_030538315.1. Lineage (GTDB taxonomy): Bacteria > Actinomycetota > Actinomycetes > Propionibacteriales > Propionibacteriaceae > Arachnia. The sequence goes on along the minus strand of JAUNUF010000160.1, from coordinate 1,579 downwards.
GCCCCGGCGAACGGGGCGTACGCCACCTCCATCCGCCACAGCAGGCCCTGGGCGGTCGCGGCGTCGGTGACCCGCACCGGGAGGTCGTACGCCGCCTCCGCGGCGGGTGCGGC
>JAUNUF010000160.1:0-1456 GCA_030538315.1 Propionibacteriaceae bacterium | reverse complement strand
GGCCGCGTTCCCGGAGGGCTGCGGCGAGATGATCCCGCAGCGCACGGCGCTGCACGAGTGCCGCGTATGCCGCGCGCTCCTCCTCGCGGACGAGTTGGCCGATCGCGACCTGGTACCCGTAGATCAGCGCATGCACCTGGCGCAGCGCCTGCTGTTCGGCTTCCGCATCGCTCCATGGCTCCAGTTCGCGGACGGCGATGGCCGGCGGTTCAGGGCGCGGTGCGGAGCGGGCAAGCGCGGCCTGCGCCGAGCGGGCGTACGCCGCCAAGGAGCCCCACAGCAGAGCCGAGGTGCCCTGGCCGCCGATGGCGGCCGTGCGATAGTCCACCAGCGCCGCCTCGAGCAGGTCGTGCAGTTGCCGGATCACCTCCGGTGCAGGCCCGGCGACGAGGGTGTCGGTCGGTGCGGGCCTGGTTCTGGGCGTACGCCCGGGGGCCGGGGTGGGTGCGGTGGTGGACCGGCGGGCTGGCCTCGCATCCAACAGGGCCGTGACGTGGACGTCATGTCCGGCCGCCAACCAGCCCAGGACGGCGGTGGTCTGCGCATCGATCTGGCGGGCTGCAGCGTCGTCGTGGGCCGTGCCGGCGAGGGTGGCGAGGGTCACCTCGTGGACCAACGAGTTCTCCTGTGCGGGCACCGCGGGCTCCGTTGGTGCGGGCTCAAGCGCAGGTGGGGCGGTGGGGCCGCCCCGGATCACGGGGTTGCTGGCCTGGCACCCGGTCACGCCCAGCGCGATGCCGCCCGCGAGAGCCAGCAAGCGACGACGGGGCATGGAAATCACGCGCTGAAGCTATCGCATGAGGCGGGTATGCTGTCCCGACACCGGTGCCCCGGAGCCCGCGAAACACCGAAACAACTGAAGCCACAAGAGGATCGGCGGAGACGCCAGGAGGTGCGGAACGCATGAATGACGGCCAACTGACTTCCCTGTTGACACCACTGCTGGCGCAGTTTGCACTCGAACTGGATGCCCTGGATTCCGTGCCCGCCGGCCGCCGGCGGTTGCTGCGCGTCATCGTCGATGGTGATGGACCCGACGGTCGTGGTCCGTCGCTGGACGACATTGCCGAGGCCACCAAGGCGATCTCCAACGCGCTCGACACGGCCGACTTTCTGGGGCAACAGCCCTACACCCTCGAAGTGTCCTCACGTGGCACGTCCCGGCCGCTCACCGAGCCGAAGCATTGGCGCCGCAACACCGGACGCCTGGTCAAGGTGGTTCTGGCAGAGGGCGGCGAGGTCACCGGTCGGGTTGTCGGCACGACGGAGGAGACCGTCACTCTCGAGGTCGTGACCAACGCCAAGAAGAACCTCACCGAGACGCGGGACCTGGCGCTCGCGGACATCGCGAAGGCCTTGGTCCAGATCGAATTCGTGTCGTCGAAGAAGGCCGCCGAGGAGGCTGCCGGTGACGATGAGCTGTCAGAAGGAGAACTGTCAGAAGAAGATCTGACAG
>JAUNUF010000159.1 GCA_030538315.1 Propionibacteriaceae bacterium | reverse complement strand
GATCCGTAGCCGGTGCCCGACTTGGTCTTGACCTCGACCACCACCAGGGCGTCGCAATCCGGGTCATAGGCGACGATGTCGGCCTCGCCCTCACGGCAGCGCCAGTTGCGGTCGAGGATGCGCCATCCCAGACCTTCCAAGTATTCGACGGCCTTCTCTTCGCCGCGGCGACCGATCGCCTGTCGTCGGTTCTCCATGAACCATCACCTCCGACCCCACTGTCGGAAATGAGAGACCCGATCCACCAAGTTTCTTTGGACCTGTGGATAACCGAGGGCTACTTGTTGTCGGGCACCTGCAGGTCGGAGTGCGCGATCTCTTCAATGGAGACGTCGCGGAACGTGAGTACCTTCGCCGACTTCACGAACCGGGCCGGACGATACATGTCCCACACCCAGGCGTCACCCATGGACACCTCGTAGTACACGTCGCCGCCTTCGGTGCGTACCTTCAGGTCGACAGCGTTGCACAGGTAGAAGCGACGCTCGGTCTCGACGGCGTAGGTGAAGATACCCACCACGTCCTTGTACTCGCGGTACAAGTCGAGCTCAAGCTTGCTCTCGTACTGCTCCAGATCTTCGGCACTCATGGTGAGGCAACTCTAGCCGACATCGGCGGTTCCACACCGTGGCGCTGCGCGCTCTGAACGACGTTGTCGAAGCGCCACCGGTGAATGGCGCAGGGGCCGTGCTCATCGAGCGCTGCCATGTGCACGGCCGTGTTGTAGCCCTTGTGGATGTGGAACCCGTACTGGGGGTAGGTCTCGGCGTGCGCGACCATCATCCGGTCGCGGGTGACCTTCGCGACGATGGAGGCGGCGCTGACGCAGGCGGCCACCTTGTCGCCCTTCCACATCGCCAAGCCGGGCACGCCCAGTCCGTCGACGGGGAAGCCGTCGGTGAGGACAAAGTTGGCGGCCACGTCGAGCCGCCCGACAGCGCGGCGCAGGGCGTGGAGGTCGGCTTGGTGCATGCCCAGGACGTCGCACTCGTCGGATTCGACCGACGCCCAGGCGACGGCCACCGCGCGGTTGAGGATGACGTCGTACAGCCGCTCGCGGGCGGCGGCCGTCAGTGCCTTCGAGTCGTCCAGTCCGGGGATGGGCTTGGCTGGGTCGAGGATGACGGCGGCGGCCACCAACGGGCCGGCGCACGCGCCGCGGCCCGCCTCATCGGCACCCGCCACCGGCCCCAGGCCAGCGCGAACCAACGCCCGCTCGTAGCCGTAGGCGCCCCGCCCAGGCCGGATCATCAGCAGCCGGGCTCGACGTGGATCAGGTCTGGCTGCGCCGGCGCCGGTTCGGCGGGCGCGGGGACGGTCTTGAACGTCTCGGGCAGGTTGAAGGTGGAGCCTCGCTCCAGCGGCGCGACGATGGCCACGGCGGCCCCCACGACCTTGTCGACCGGCACGAACGCGCTCATGCCTGGCGTGCGCGACACATCGGCCAACCGGCAGCGGGAGTCGTTGGAGGCGTTGCGGTGATCGCCCAGCACGAAGATGTGGCCCTTCGGCACCACGATGTCGAACGGAACGGTGGCCGGAGCCACCTGCACTCCGCCTTCCCCGTAGAGGTAGGCCGTCTCGTCGAGTTCTTGCCCGTTGACTTCGAGCTTGCCGTTCTCATTGAGCCGCACATGGTCGCCGGGCATGCCGATGACGCGCTTGATGAGGTGCTCCGTACCGGAGTTGGGCAGGACCCCCACGAACTCCAGGAAGATCTTCAGCGGGTTCTCCGACGGCGGAGCCGGGGCGAGCCAAGCGCCCGGATCTTCGAAGACGACGACGTCACCGCGCTGGAACCCGCCGAACTTGGCCACCAACACCCGGTCGTTGATCTGCAGGGTGTTCTGCATCGATCCCGACGGAATGACGAACATCTGACCGACGAAAGTGCGCAGCAGCGTGGCGATCACGATGGCGCCGACGAGGATGAGGACACCCTCCAGCAACCAGCCGAAGGCCTTGCGGACGAAGCTCTGGGGCGCTTCCTGCGCCTCGGTGGCCGCCGCGGCGGAATCCGGTTCGCCTCTGCGGGGGCCGTCGACGTCGCTGGGCTCGAGCGGCTTCTCGGGGGCGGGCTCCACGTGCAAGTCCTTCAATTCGGTGACGACGGTTCATCCGAGCATACTCCGAGCACGCGATGCGCCACGCCACCGACGCCCCGGCGTCCCGCTGAACGACACAGGGCCGTCGGGTACACACCCGACGGCCCTGTGCAGCCTGTGAGAGCCAGCGCTCAGTCGCGCTTCTCCTTGATCTTGGCGGCCTTGCCGCGCAGACCACGGAGGTAGTACAGCTTGGCGCGACGCACGTCGCCACGACGCTCGACCTCGATCTTCTCGATGATGGGCGAGTGCAGCGGGAACGTACGCTCCACGCCGACGCCGAAGCTCACCTTGCGGACA
>JAUNUF010000046.1 GCA_030538315.1 Propionibacteriaceae bacterium | reverse complement strand
GAGGAACTCGTTGAGCCCACCGAAGAACTCCGGGTGGCGTCCGCCGTCGAGGCCAACGCCGTCGCACCGGCAGCCGCAGCAGTGACGCTCACCTCAGTGCAGCATCCAGACTTCCCCTCGGGCAGCCTTTTCGACCGGCTTGGCGCCATCGAGGTGCAAGGCAGCGCCCCCGGTGGCACCGAGGGCGCCGCTGTCACCGTGCAGCTCACCGACGCCAACGGCACGGTGCGCAGCACGGCCGCCACCAAGCTCACCACCGGGCGGTTCATCGTGCTGCTCGACGGCGGCTTCTCCGGCCCGGCCCGGCTCACCGCAACGGTGGCTGGGGCAGGCGAGGCCACCTCCGACGTCACGCTCCACCGAGCTGGCGTCACCCTCACGGGGGCCACGAGGATCGACCCTCTGGGCACCAGCACCATCGCCGGCAAGGTGAACCCAGGCATCGGAGACGTGCTGGTGGAGGCTCACGTCGCGGCGGGAGGCGGCTGGGTCAAGGCCGGCGCGGGCCGGACCACCTCCGATGGCTCCTACCAACTCACCTACGCCCACGGCAAGGGCACCATCGGCACCAGCCAGGTCCGCGTGTGCGCCATCCTCCCGTGGGGCGCCACCATCCCCAGCTCATCTTCGATGACCATCGAACGCCCCCGAATCGCCAACGCCGTGGTCACCAACACCACTGCCGCAGAAGTGGCCTCCACCTACCGCGCCGGCTGCCCCGTCGGCCCCAACAACCTGAGCACCATCCGCATCAACCAGCAATCCATTGACGGCCGCGTGTACCGCGGCGAGCTCATCGTGCGGAGGGATCGAGCAGCTGAAGTGGCAGATGTCTTCACCCGCACCTTCGCCGCTGGCTTCCCCGTCTTCCAGATGACCAATCCCAACGCGTTCGGGGCGGATGACATCAAGATGATGGCCGCGAACAACACCTCGGGGTTCAATTGCCGCCGGGTGGTGGGCAATCCCTACGCGATGTCGCCACACAGCTACGGCTACGCCGTCGATCTGAACCCGCTGCAAAACCCCTACCGCGACCCCAGCGGAAAGTGGCATCCCAGCACCAACCACGTGAGCCGTACCCCCGTGGTCCCCGGCATGCTCACCGCCACCAGCGCGCCCGTGGTGGCGTTCAAGGCCCACGGCTGGAGCTGGTTCTCCGGGTGGGATTGGCACCACTTCGAGAAGAAGTAACGCCCATGCGTTCCACACTTCCCGCGGCCCTTGCAGTGTGCGCCGTCTCCGCGCTGGGCCTGATCTCGTGCGCTCCAGGGCCGACGGCAAGCCCACCCGCACCGAGTTCCCCGGTCGAACCCAGCACCCCGCAGACCCCTCCTGTGCCGTCCCGCACACCGTCCGTGGTGGTGGTCACGACGTCGCCCCTCTCACCACTGCCCAGCCCAGCCGGTCCGCCGTCGGAGCCTCCGCCGGTGCCCACCGGCCCTGCGGAAACCACAGCGGGAACCCTGACGGAGACCGACGTGGCCACTGCCGACGGGTGGCACCCCACCGCCAAGCCGGGCGGCCCTGAGGAGGGCTTCATGGGCAACGGCTCCTGGGTCCACGCCACCTCCCCGGAGCACTCGGCCTACGCGGCGATCGCGTTGGGGTGCACCGAGCTGGCGCCCTACCCCCAACCCATTGCCGCACTGGAGGGCAACCTGACGGACGAGGCCGGGCACCCCGGCATCGGCCTGACGTTGGAGTTCGCCAGCGCAGCCGACGCAACGGCCTACTTCGGGGAGTGGCTGCGCCAAGCCGAGGCCTGCGTCGGCACGGCCACTGAGCGGCTCAGCGCCACCCCGGACACCTGGGTGGGACGACGCAATCTGGGTTCGGTCTGGTCAGAAACGGCCGGCCTCCGCGGAGAGACCGTGCGGTTCCTGATCGTCGAATCCCCAGATGCCGACCTCAGCCACGCACTCGACGGCGCACGCTGAACCCGCAGCGGCACCGCGACGGAATCAGTGCACCAAGACGATCTTGCCCACGTTGCTGCCCCCGGTGAGCTGCTCGTGAGCGGCGCGCACGTCGTCGAATGCCACCCTCGTCTCCGGTGAGAGTTTGATGCGGCCGTCAGCGAGCATGGGCCACACCTCCGCCTCGACGGCCGCGCAGATCTCCGCCTTCTCCGCCTCCGGCCGGAAGCGCAGCGACGTGGCGGCGATGCTCGCCTGCTTCGCCAACAGCAGCCCCAGGTTGAGGGTGCCCTTGACGCCGCCCTGCAGCCCGATCACCACGATCCGGCCACGCTTCTTCAACGCCTTGACGTTGGGTTCGAGGTACTTGGCGCCGATGATGTCGAGGATCACGTCCGCGCCGCCGGTGGCCTCCTTCAGTTCGGCCACCCAATCCCCGTTGTAGTCGAACGCGAAATCCGCGCCGTGTTCACGGCAGTGCTGCAGCTTGGCCTCGCTGCCGGCGGTGGCGGCCACCACTGCGCCCAACGCCTTGGCGTATTGCGTGGCGAAGGTACCGATGCCACCGGCTCCACCGTGCGAAAGGAACACCTCGCCTGCCGCCAGGCCACCCACCCGGAGGTTGGACACCACCGTGGCTGCCACCTCCAGCACCCCAGCGGCGGAGACCAGATCGACGCCGGGCGGCGGGGTGATCAGCTGGCCCTCCGGCGCGACGAAGTATTCGGCGTAGCCACCGCCCGAAAGCAGCGCCACCACCTCGTCGCCCTGCTTCCACCGTTCGACGCCCTCGCCCACCTCTTCGACGATCCCGGAGGCCTCCAACCCGATGATGTCCGTGATGCCGGGCGGGGGCGGGTAGTGGCCCTGCCGCTGCAGCACGTCTGCCCGGTTGACGCCGGAGGCGACGGTGCGCACCAGCACCTCGCCAACGCCGGGGGTGGGCTTGGGCGCCTCGCCGATGCTCAGGGCATCGACGTCGCCTGGGGTTTCAACGATCACAGCACGCATGTCCCCCACCCTACGTGGACGACGGCGGGCGTGAGCCCAGTCTTAGTGGGGAGGGTTGGTCTCCACCACCATCATGGGCGGAAACTCCTGCGGGGGCGGGGTGTGCACGAAGCCGGTGAGCCGGTCGTAGAGCCCCAACACCTGCGGCTCGAGGCTCTGCCAGGTGTACTCCGCGGCCTTCTCTGCCAGCAGATCCGCCTCCACGGGGGCCTCAAGCATCCGCTCCACCGCGCGCACGTAGCCGCCCAGGTCCCCGCTGGTGAACACGTCTCCGGTGCCCTCCCGGCGGGTGAACAGGGTCATCGCCGTGGCATCGGCGTGCACCAGCGGCAGGCGGGCGTGGAGGTACTCGAACAGCTTGTTGGGCAACGCCAGATCATGGTTGGGCGAACCCTTCGGGATGGCGGAGACCGCGACATCCGCGCCGCTCAGGTAGTAGGCCAACTCGTGCTGATCCACCGGAGGGGCGAAGTGCAGCCGGGCCTGCGCCACCCCAGCGGCCTCAGCCACCTTGCGCAGCTCCGCCTCCTGCGGATGGGGGAACGGCACCGCCACCAACGCCAAATGCACCTCATCCGGCAGCTGCGCCAAGCCCTTGATGAGCAGCTCCAGATTGCGGGCCCGGCTGAGCACACCGGAGTACACCAGCAGCTTCACCTCGCTGCCCAGCCCCAACGCCTCGCGCACCGTGCGGGTCCCGACGAGGGGGTACTCGGCCGGGTAGTGCAGCGCCACCAGGGGACGGCGGGGCAGGTGGAAGCGGGATTTGAGGTCATCTGCCAGAGGTTCCGCGACGGTGAGCACGCCGTCGGCCTGCACGATGCCGGTGGCCTCAGCGTGAACCAGCGCCTCGTGCTTGGCGCGGGTACCTTGCTCAACGATGGGCAGCCCGGCCCAGTTCTCCCGCGCGTCGTAGACCATCCGGGCCTCGGAGCCGAGGCGGCTCATCGCCACCCGCGCGGCATCGAAGACGTACGGATGGTGCACGTGGAGGACGTCTGGCTTCAGCTCCACCAGGAGGTCCGCCAACGTGGCGGTGTGTGCCTCGATGATCGCCTCGGGGCGTTGCTCCGCCGGGGTGACCAGCGCCCGGACGCGGGCGGGGGCTTCGCGCTGCAGCTTGGCGACGATGCGCTCGGGCAGTGACGACGGCTTGGGCGGCGCCGCGGGCGCATAGGCCAGGGGCACCCGGATGATGCGCACATCGTTCATGACGGCCTCGCTGGCCGCGGTGCCCGGAGGCTCCACCGAGACGATCGTGACGCGGTAGCCGCCGCGGCTGAGCGTGGTGGCGATCTTCTTGGCGCGGGTGTCGATGTCCACCGGGGCGTGCCGGAAGAGCACCACGTGCGGAGGTTCGACGGCGGAGCCCCGCGCACGCAAGGGCTTCTCCGCCGGGAGGATGGGGGCGTGCCCGGTACGGGGATCTGCGTCCACCAGGGACGCCAGCCGGCCGAATTCCCGCAGAATGATGGATTCGTTGTGCTGCCAGGAGTGCCGCTCGGCCAACTCCCGGAGGTGCTCCTTGGAGACGGGGTTGGCCAGCGCCGCCGTCAGTTGGCGGCCCAGATCCTCAGCGTCGTGGGAGCGGAACACCCGGCCCATGCCGTTGTCCGTGACGAACTGGGCCAGGAGCTTCGCGTCGGAGGTCACGAACGTCAGGCCCGCGTGGAGGTACTCGAACAGCTTGTTGGGCATCGCCTGATCGTGGTTGGGCGATCCGCCCGGCATGGGGTGCACCGCGACATCTGCGCCCCCCAGGTAGTGGATGAGCTCGCTCTGGTCCACGGCCGGCACGAAGTGCACCCGGTCCGCCACCCCGAGCTCCTCAGCCTGCGCCATGAGTTCGGGCTGCATGGGGTGCGGCAGCGGCATGGTGACGATCGCCAGGTGGGCATCCGCGGGGACGTGGGTCATGGCGTCGATGAGGGTGTCCATGCCGCGGGCGCGGCTCATGACGCCCGAGTAGACGATGAGCGGCGTGGAGGCGTCGACCCCGGCAGCGTCGCGCACCGTGCGCGGGCCCTGCGGCTCAGCCAGCATGGGGTAGTTGCGCAGTTCGATGGCTGGGCGCTCCAGGCCGTACTGCTCCGTGACGATGTCGGCGATCTGCTGGTTGACGGAGGTCACGTAATCCGCGAACGGCACGAACCGGCGCTGGATCTCCAGCAGCGTGCGGTGCGCCACCGGGTCGCCGATTTCCTTCTCCGGCAGGCCGGTGAAGTTCTCGCGGATGTCCAGGGACACTCGCACGGGGTGGCCGGCGGCGCGCAGCGCGTCGAGCGCCTGCCACGCGGCCGGCATCACGTTGGGGTGGTGCGGGTGGAGGATGTCTGGCCGCAGCGAGATCAGCAGATCCGTCAGCGTATAGGCGGTGTGGTCCGCGATGGGCAGCGTGGTGGCCAGATCGAGATCGCGGTACAGATCCTTGCGCTTGCGGCCGGCCCTGACGGGCGCCGCCAGCGTGTTGACCGCTCCAGAGAGTGCACCGCCGACGGTGCGCGCAGCCCGCTTCCCCAGCCGCTTGGCCGTGGAGGGAGCCAGTTGCGCCGAGAGCTTCGCGTAGTGCGCGGCAGCCTTGGCGGAGGTGGCGTTGGGGCCGGTGATGCGCTGCGCGTAGACACCTCGACGGCGGCGCAGCGCCCGCACGTGCTCTCCGGGGTCGTCTGCGGGTTCCGCAACCGGCATGTTCTTCAGGAGGGAGCCCTTGGGGCGGAAGGCCAGGGGCACGCGGATCACGCGAATCACGCCGTCGAGCAGGAACTCCTCAGACCTGCCGCCCGCCGGTTCCAGCGAGATGATGATGGGCTCGAAGCCGCCCCGGTACAGGGTGCCGGCGATGCGCTTGGCGCGGGAGTCGAAATCAATCGGGGCCTGCCTGAACAGCACCACGCGAGGCTTGCGGTCGGTCACTGTGCGCCTTTCTCTCGAGCCTGCCGCAACTCTACCGTTGCCGATCAGGCCGCCTGTGACACACTGGGCGCGTGAAGTTCATGAGCGTCGTTGGAGCCCGCCCGCAGTTCGTCAAGCTTGGCCCCATCGTGCGGGCCGCCAGCCAGCACGAGGGCGTGGAGCACATCATCGTCCACACCGGGCAGCACTATGACCCGCTGCTGTCAGATGTCTTCTTCCGCGACCTCGGCATCCCAGCCCCGGATGCGCACCTGGGGGTCGGTTCCGGCACCCACGGCCGCCAGACCGGCGCCATGCTGCAGCAGATGGACGGCGTGCTCGAGGAGTACCAGCCGGATTGGGTGCTGGCCTACGGCGACACCAACTCGACGGCGGCCGCAGCCATGGCGGCCGTCAAGATGCATGTGAAGCTCGCCCACCTCGAATCAGGCCTGCGCTCGTTCAACCGCCGCATGCCGGAGGAACACAACCGCATCATCACGGATCACCTCTCGGATCTGCTGCTGGTGCCCACGCAGGTGGGCATGGACAACCTCGCTGCCGAGGGTCTGGCCGCGCGGGCGCAACTGGTGGGCGACGTGATGACCGACGTGTGCCTGGCCACGCGAGACGCGGTCGCCAACGACAATCCGCAACTGCCCGAAGGCGTGGACCCCGCCCAGCCGTTCGCCTTGGCCACCATCCACCGGGCAGACAACACCGACGATCCGGATCGCCTGCGCGCCATCCTCGACGCACTGAAGGCCGCGCCCATCCCCGTCGTGCTGCTCGCCCATCCCCGCCTCGTGGCCTTGGCCGCAAAGCACGGGTTGGACCTCTCCGCAGGGTCGCTGTTCGCCTCCGAACCGCTCGCCTACCCGCAGATGGTGCGCGCCGTCATGGCAGCGGCTGGCGTCGTCACGGATTCCGGCGGCCTGCAGAAGGAGGCGTTCCTGCTGGGCACGCCCACCACCACCATCCGCACCGAGACGGAGTGGACGGAGACGCTGGAAAACGGGTGGAACATCCTGGACCCGGAGCTGACGCAGCTGGCCGACGTGATGCTGCGCCCTGTTCCCGAAGGCGATCAGGGCCAGCCGTACGGCGACGGCCGGGCGTCGGAGCGCGTGATCCAGGCGCTGCTCGACTTCGCCTAGCCCCCTCCAGGTCTCAGCCCAGGCCGATGACGAGGATCTTGACGCCCTCGAAATCCACCGGATCAAGGCTGCGGCGGCCGTCCACGATCACCGACACACCCGGCAGATCCGCCTTGGTGATGGTGCGGTACTCCACGTGATCGGTCTGGACGACGGCGAAATCAGCCTCCTCGCCCAGATGGAACGGCGCGAACCCGTAGCCCGCCAACTCCTCATCGGTGAACATCGGGTCATGCACCGCCACCTGCGCCCCGCGTTCCCGCAGCTCAGCAACCACGGGGAACACACCAGAAAACGCGGTCTCCTTCACCCCACCACGGTAGGAAGCCCCCAAGACGGCGACCCGCTTACCTGACAGGTCACCCACGGCGTCAGCCAGCATCTGCACCGCATAGGCAGGCATCGCCGCGTTGGCCTTCCGCGCGGTCTCCACGACGGTGGCCTCCGGATCCGTCCACAGGTACAGCCGCGGGTAGATCGGGATGCAATGCCCACCCACCGCGATACCCGGGCGGTGAATATGCGAATACGGCTGCGAGTTCGACGCCTCGATCACCTGATACACATCGATACCGGACTTGCCCGCATAGCGGGCGAACTCGTTGGCCAACCCAATGTTGACATCCCGATAGGTGGTCTCCGCCAGCTTGGCCATCTCCGAAGCCTCAGCAGACCCCAAATCCCACACACCATTGCCCCGCGGCAGATCCGGCCGCTCATCAAAGGTCAACACGGCCTCATAGAACTCCTTGGCCCTCACCGCGCCTGCCTCAGACAGACCACCGATCAGCTTCGGGTACTTCCGCAGATCCTCAAACACCCGCCCGGTCAACACCCGCTCCGGGGAGAACACCACATGGAAATCCTGGCCCTCGACCAAGCCCGAGCCCTCTTCCAGCATCGGCTTCCACCGATTCCGGGTAGTCCCCACCGGCAACGTCGTCTCATACGACACCAACGTGCCCGGCCTCAACCCCGCAGCAATAGAGCGAGTGGCGTTGTCCATCCACTCAAAATCCGGCACACCCTCAGCATTGACGAACAGCGGCACCACCACCACAACCGCGTCAGACTCCGCCACAGCCGCCGACGTATCCGTCGTCGCCCGCAACCGGCCAGCCGGCACCAACTCAGACAGCTTCTCCTGCAGATGCGCCTCACCCGGGAACGGCTCCTTCGCCTGGTTCACCAAGTCCACCACGCTCTGCTGCACATCCGCACCAATGACCTCATGGCCCATATCAGCGAACTGCACCGCAAGCGGCAAACCGATCTTCCCCAACGCAACAACGGTGATCTTCACCCGGTGACTCCCTACGTGCTGTCGATGGCCGTTCGGCCTCGCCTGAGTCTACCGTCGCCCAATCAATCCCGAGAAACCCCTTGACCCAGACCTCGTCGTCGGGTTATCTTCCTGATGTACGAACCTTACAGAAGGTTCCTGCCTTAGCTCGACGAGGAGCCCCATGCGTCACAATCAGCACGGCCGCGCAGACCATACGGCCCGAGTGTTCACCACTCTCGCCCAAGCCCAGCGCGCCACCCTGACGGAACTCACGGGCGAGACCGAGCTCTCGCGGCCCACCGTCACGTCGATCATCACGGAGCTGGAATCCGCGGGGCTCGTTGCCTCGCCGGGCTCCGACGGCGGCCAGGGCAGGCGCCCCGCCGCGGTGTGGGCGGTGGCCGACACCGCCGGAATCGTCATCGGCGCGGATCTGCTGCCCTCCTCCATGCTGCTCAGCGTGGCCACCCTCAGCGGGAAGGTGCTCAGCGCCCGCGTCCATACGGTGCCGGAATCCGGGCGCGACCGCCGCTTGGCCGAGGTGGCCACCTTCCTGAAGGATGCCGCGGAAGAGTTCGTGGCCCATGGCCCGCTCCGGGCGGTGGGGCTCTCCACCACCGGCATCATCGACGGCGAGGGCACCGTGGTGCGTTCGGATCTGGTGCCCCAGTGGGCGGGCCTGCCGCTTGCTGCCGAGTTGCGCGAGCGGCTGGGCGTGCCCGTGCGGGTGGAGAACGACATCAACGCCTCCGGCTTCGGCGAGTTCGCGCTGCGTCGCGACGAGGGCGAGGTGGAGCACAACGCTGACGTGCTGTTCATCCAGCTCATCCGCGGCCTGCACACCGGCCTCGTGCTCTCTGGAGACCTGCACCGCGGCCGCTCCTGGAACGCGGGCGAGATCACCGACGTGCTGGGCATCCACCTGCTGGGCGACGGCGAAGGCTCAGACGCCGCATGGCTCGACAGGGCCGCGCTCACCCTGGGCGCCGTGTCCGCCGTCGTGGATCCCAGCGTGATCGTGGTGGCCGCCCCCAACCAGATCTCGCATCAGAACATCGCCGCGATCTCCGCCCGGCTCGTCGACACCCGCCCCAGCACGGCACCCTCCATGCGCATGGAACCCGCCCGTCTCGGCTGGGCCGCCGCCGGCTTCGGAGCGCTGTCCCTTGCGCTGCGCGACGCCCTGGCACACCTGCTGGGCGCCCCCGCCGGCCCCGTGCAGCTGCGCGGCCACGAACTCCTCACCCATCAGCTATCGGAAGGACGCCACACCACCATGCCCCTCGACACCACCGCCGCCTCCGCGGAACCCACCTCACGGCTGCGCATCGGCGTGATCGGGGTGGGCGCCCGCTCGAAGCTGGCGCTGCACGCCGAGCAGGAGGGCCTCGACGCGGCGATCACCGCCGTCGCGGATCCCCACCCGAAGGTCCGCGAGCGGGTGGCCACCCGCCTGGAACGAGATCCGGATTCGGTGACGATCACCTCATCCGTGACGGATCTGATCCGCGCCGGGGTGGACGCCGCCTTCGTCACCTCCCCAGACGACACGCACGCCGAGGTCACCTGCGAACTTCTGGAGGCGGGCATCCCCGTCTACCTGGAGAAGCCCCTTGCCATCACCCTCGACGATGCCACCCGCATCCTCGAGACGGCGCACGCCACCGGCACCCGCCTCTACGTGGGCCACAACATGCGCCACATGAACGTGGTGCGTTCGATGCGCGACATCATCCGCACCGGCCGCATCGGCGAGGTCAAGGCCATCTGGTGCCGCCACTTCGTGGGCTCCGGCGGCGACTTCTACTTCAAGGATTGGCACGCCACCCGCGAGCACGGCACCGGCCTGCTGCTGCAGAAGGCCGCCCACGACATCGACGTGATGCACTGGCTGGCCGAATCCCACACCACCCGCGTGGTGGGCATGGGCGGCCTCACCGTCTACGGCGACATCACGGACCGCAAGGATCGCAGCGATGAGCTGATGAGCGACTGGTACTCGCTCGACAACTGGCCGCCGCTCACGCAGACCGGCCTCAACCCCGTCGTCGACGTGGAGGACATCTCCATGATGCTGATGGAGATGGAATCCGGCGTGTTCGCCTCCTACCAGCAGTGCCATTACACGCCTGACTACTGGCGCAACTACACCGTGATCGGCACCGAGGGCCGCATCGAGAACTTCGGCGACGGCGAGGGCGGCCACATCAAGCTGTGGAACAGGCGCACCACCTACTCGCCAGATGGGGACGAGCAGTTCCCCATCCTCGGAGACGCACAGGGCCATCACGATGCCGACGCCCTCACCGTGGCCGAGTTCCTCCGCTTCGTGCGGCACGGCTCAGCCACCGACACCTCACCCCTGGGCGCCTGGTACTCCGTTGCCGCCGGCATCCAGGCCACCGAATCCATCCGCGACAACTCGTCCCTGCGCGAGGTGCCCGCCCTACCCGACAGCCTCGTCAACTACTTCAACCACAACCAGGTCAAGTGACCACTCACCACAGGAGAACCATCATGAAGCGACGCACGTTCCTTTCTGCCGCCGCCATCCTCGGAGCAGCCAGCACCCTGGCCGCCTGCGGAAACGACTCCAAGGGCACCACCGGATCCGCCGGTTCTGAGCTGGCAGCCGACACCACCGCCGAACTCACGCTGTCCTACTGGGATGTCAACCAGACGCCCACCGTCGAGGCCGCGATCGCCGCGTTCAACAAGGACTTCCCCAACATCAAGGTGACCCCCAGCATCACCACGTTCCGTGACTACTGGACGAAGCTGCGCACCCAGGCCCAGGGCGACAACCTGCCCGACGTGTTCTGGATGAACGGCCCCAACATCCAGCTCTACGCCAGCAACGGCCAGCTTGCCGAACTCGACGACATGGGCGTGGAGTGGGACAAGTACCCCAAGGCGCTGGTAGATCTGTACTCCTTCGACGGCAAGCACTACGGCATCCCGAAGGATTTCGACACCATCGCCTGCTGGACCAACAAGAAGATGCTGGCCGACGCCGGCGTCGAGGTGCCCGAGGGTGACTGGACGTGGGAGGAGTTCCACGCCGCCGCCAAGGCCGTGTCCGACGGCGGCGCCTACGGCGTGGTGGCCAACCTGATGACCGGTGGCCAGTCCACCTACTACAACACCATCGCGCAGGCTGGCGGCTTCGTCGTCAAGGACGGCGTCTCCGGCTACGACGACCCGGCCACCATCGAGGGCCTGAAGAAGTGGGCCGAACTGATCGCCGACGGCTCCATGGCCCCCGTCCAGGTGATGACCGACACCTCCCCGCGCGACCTGTTCAACGCCCAGAAGGCCGCCATGCACTGGACCGGCTCGTGGGAGGCCCCGGCCATCCGCGAGAACTTCAGCGGCGACAAGGGCGACGTCATCGCCCTGCCCCTCCCCACGATCGACGGCAACAAGGGCAGCACCATCCACGGCCTGAGCTACGTGGCAGCGAGCTCCTCGAAGAACCTCGCAGCCGCGAAGAAGCTGGTCACCTACATGGCCAGCCAGGAATCCGCCGAGACGGAGGCCGCCAACGGCACCGCCATCCCCGCCTACACCGGCACCCAGGAGAAGTGGGCCTCGGCTGATCCCGAGTGGAACCTGAACGTGTTCATCGATGCCGCTGAGAACTACGCCGTGACCTACCCCGTCTCCAAGAACACCGCCGCGTGGAACGAGAAGGAAAACGAGCTCCTCGTGCCCGCGTTCCAGGGCAACACCGACGTGGAGGCCGCGGCCAAGCAGCTGGCCACGGACATGAACGCCCTGTTGGCAGAGGAGAAGTGATGTCGGCAGCTGCCATCACCCGTCCGGTGCGCGGGTCGAGGCTCACGCGCAGCGGGTGGTGGCCGCTGCTCTTCGTCGGCCCGCTCCTCACCGGAGTGGCGATCTTCTACTACTACCCCATCTTCGCCAACCTCTGGACGTCCTTCACCAAGACCAACGCCTTCGGCGGCGACCCGCGGTTCGTGGGCGTCCAGAACTACCAGGACATGCTGGCCCGGCCAGATCTGGGATCGGCCATCGGCAACACGCTGGCCTACACCGCCGTCGTGTTGCTGGCCATCCCCCTGTCGGTCATCATCGCGTCGCTGCTGGAACTGCCGGGGCTGCGGTTCGCCACGTTCTACCGCATCCTGTTCTTCATGCCCTACCTGGCCATGCCGATGGCCATCAGCCAGGTGTGGAAGATCGTGTTCAACGGCAACTTCGGCCTCATCAATCAGGGGCTGAAGGCGATAGGGATAGCGGACCCGCCCTACTGGTTGTCGACGCCGGGCTTTGCCTTGGCGGTGGTGGCGCTGTTCGGCCTGTGGTCGTCCATCGGCTTCAACGTGATCATCCTCTCGGCCGGCCTGAAATCCATCCCGCGGGAGCTGTACGAGGCCTCATCCATCGACGGGGCCAGCGACGCCCGGCAGTTCTTCACCATCACGGTGCCGCTGCTCACGCCGTCGATCTTCTTCCTGACGATCATGCAGACCATCGGCGGTTTCCAGCTGTTCGACGCCCTGTACGCGCTGATCGGCTCCGCCAACCCGGCGATGGCGCAATCCCGCTCGCTGGTGTTCCTCTTCTACCAAGAGGCGTTCATCAGCAACAACCGCGGCGTGGGTGCCGCGGTGGCCATGGTGATCCTGCTGTTCGTGGCGCTGGTCACCCTCATCCAGTTCATCTTCCAGAAGCGGTGGGTCAACTATGTCTAGCCTTGTCGCGCCGCTGAGCGCAGAGGACGTGCAGCGTCTCTCCACCCAGAAGACGTACCGGCGGCAGAGCCGCTATTGGTGGGTGCATCTGGTGCTGGTGGTGGGCGGCTTCGTGATGGTCTTCCCGTTCGTGTGGCAGGTCATGATGTCGCTGTCCACCAACGCGGAGATCTCGGCCGTGCCGCCGTCGTTCATCCCGAAGGAGTTGCAGTTCGGCAACTACGCGGAGGTGTTCCAGAAGCTGCCGTTCCTCAAGCAGTTCGGCACCTCCATCCTGATCACGGTGGTGCGCACCGCTGGCCAGTTGGCGCTGTGTGCGCTGGCGGGCTACGCGTTCGCCCGGATGCGATTCCCCGGCCGCGGGCTGCTGTTCGGCCTGCTGCTGGCCATCCTGATGATCCCCGGCCAGGCCTACCTCATCCCGCAATATCAGATCGTGCAGGGCCTCGGCCTGCTGGAGACGCCGTGGGCCATCGTGCTGCCGGGCCTGTTCTCCGCCTTCGGCGCGTTCCTGATGCGGCAGTCCTTCATGAACCTGCCCGTGGAGCTGGAGGAGGCTGCGCGCCTCGACGGCTGCAACCCGTGGCAGACGTTCTGGCGGGTGATGTTCCCGCTGGTGAAGCCGGGGCTGTTCGCGGTGGCGATCACCACCGTGCTGTGGTCCTGGAACGACCTGCTGTGGCCGTTGATTGTCACCACGCGGGAGGAGTCCATGCCGCTGAGCGTGGGCATCGCCACGCTGGCCGGGCAGCACTCGTCGGATTACGCGGTGATGATGGCCGCCTCCGTGATGGCGATGGCGCCCATCTTCATCCTGTTCTTCAGCATGCAGAAGCGCGTGATCGAGGGCTTGGCCCACTCGGGCCTCAAGGGCTAGGGCCGATTCGCTGGTCGAAACGGTCGCGCAACGAAAGATAGGGTCGGTTTTCGCAGGGTACTCACTGTCAAAACCGACCCTATCTTTGTCTGGGCCTATGTTTTGATGCTCAGCTGACGGAGATGAATTGGCCGGTTTTGCCGGATTCGATCATGGCTTCGCACACCTCGACGACGCGGGCGCCCTGTTCCATCGTGACGATGTCAGCGCCTTCCTTGCCCAAGACAGCGTCACGGAAATGCTCATGCTCGGTGCGCAATGGCTCCGGCTTCGGGATCGCGAACCGGGTCACGTCACCCTCCGACACACCACGGAACTGCGCGATGTCATCCCAGGTGGTCTGAACGTTGCCGTTGGCGTAGAACGTCAGGTCTGCGGTGAGGGTGTCAGCGACGAACATGCCCTTCTCACCGGTGACGATGGTGAGACGTTCCTTCGTGGGCGTCAACCAGTTCACCAGATGGTTCGACATCAACCCACCCTCCAACTGGCAGGTGGCCGAGACCATGTCCTCATACTCGCGGCCGGCCTTGTGCATGGTGCGGGCAGCCACCAACTCAAACTTGCGCTGCGTGACCCACGCAGTCAGATCAATATCGTGCGACGCGAGATCCTTGACCACACCCACATCCGCGATCCGGGCCGGGAACGGCCCCTGGCGACGCGTGCAGATCTGATACAGATCCCCCAAATCACCATGCTCCAACCGACGGCGAAGGTTCTGCAACGCCGGGTTGTACCGCTCAATATGACCCGTTGCCCCAATCAGGCCCTTCGACGCGAACGCCTCAGCAAGACGCTTCGCCGCACCCGTATCCGCGGCCAGCGGCTTCTCGATCAGCGCATGCACCCCGGCTTCTGCCAACGCCAAGCCGATCTGTTCGTGATACACCGTCGGGGTGGCCACCACCACATAATCCGGCTTCTGGGCGATCAACGCCTCAACACCCGGCAGCACCTCCAGATTGCCGGCCACACCAAACGGATCCCCCGCCGGATCAGCCACAGCAATCAGGTCCACACCATCAATGGCACGCAGGTTCCGGGCGTGATGACGCCCCATCGACCCCAAACCAATCAGGCCAGCACGAAGATTCGCCATCGCTCAGGCACCAGCCTTGGCGAGGGTGTTGACCGCGGTCACGATGCGCTCGAGGTCTTCCTGCGACAGGGAGGGATGAACCGGCAGCGAGAGGCACTCGAGAGCGGCCTGCTCCGTGTTGGCCAAGTGCACATCAGCCTGGAAGGGCTTGAGGCGGTGGTTCGGCACGGGGTAGAACATGCCGGAGCCCACGTTGTACTCATCCTTCAACGCCTTGGCCAAACCATCACGATCCTCAGCCACGCGAACGGTGTACTGGTGATACACGTGCACGGCGCCGTCGAGCACCGGCGGCACCACAACGCCCTCAAGGTTCGACGACAGGAACGCGGCGTTGCTCTGACGCTGCTCAGTCCAGCCGTTGACCTTCGTCAACTGCACGCGGCCGATGGCAGCGTGAATGTCCGTCATGCGGTTGTTCAGGCCCACCACCTCGTTGTGGTACTGCTGCAGCATCCCCTGATTGCGGTACAGACGCAGGTTGCGTTCCACCTCATCATTGGCGGCCGAAACCATGCCACCCTCACCCGAGGTCATGTTCTTCGTCGGATACAGCGAGAACATCGCAAACGTGCCAAACGCACCCACCGGCGTCCCGTTCAACGACGCACCATGCGCCTGCGCGGCATCCTCGAACAGCATCAAACCGTGCTTGTCCGCGATCGCCTGCAACTCAGCCATCTTCGCCGGATGCCCATACAGATGCACCGGCATGATCGCCTTCGTACGCTCCGTGATCGACGCCTCCACCGACGCCGGATCCAGCGTGAAATCATCCAACGCAATATCCGCGAACACAGGCGTGGCCCCCGTCAACGCAACCGAATTCGCCGTCGCAGCAAACGTGAACGACGGCACAATCACCTCGTCGCCGGCACCGATGCCAGAGCTCAACAGGCCAAGGTGCAGACCCGAGGTACCCGAGTTGACCGCAACACACGCACGACCCAGGCCAAAGTGCGCGGAGAACTCCTGCTCGAAAGCCGCGACCTCCGGACCCTGCGCGAGCATGCCCGAACGCAGCACGCGATCAACAGCCTCACGCTCCTCGTCGCCAACAATCGGCTTGGCCGGTGGGATGAAGTCGTTCACTTGGAAACCTCCACGAGAGTGTTTTCGTCTTGTTCTTGGTAGTGCTCGCCGGTCTGGGGACACACCCACAGGCCTTCGGTGTCGCCGGGCTCGAGCGGCACGCCTGCGCGGCCCACCCAGCGGAGGCGCCGCGCCGGCACACCGGCCACGAGCGCGAAATCAGGGACGTCCTTCACGACGACGGAGCCGGCCGCCACCATGGCCCAACGGCCGATGGTGACCGGGGCAACGCAGACGGCGCGGGCACCGATGGAGGAACCCGTCTTGCAGGTCACGCCCACGGGCTCCCAGTCATCGCCGCGCTTCAGCTTGCCCTCAGGGTCGATGGAGCGGGGGTAGTGGTCGTTGGTGAACACCGCGGCGGGGCCCACGAAGACGCCATCCTCCAGGATGGCGGGTTCGTAGACGAGCGCGTAGTTCTGCAGCTTGCAGTTGTTGCCCATCTGCACGCCGGTGCCCACGTAGGCGCCGCGGCCAACGATGCAGTTCTCCCCCAGCACGGCGTTCTCGCGCACCTGCGCAAGGTGCCAAATGGAGGAGCCTTCACCGATCGTGGCGTCTGGGGAAACGTCCGCAGAATCAACGATGCGAACCATGGTGGGTCCCTTCACTTCGACAAGTTCAGCCTGAGCACTTCGACCCGCCCGGAAACGAGCGCGATCGCTGTGAGCGAGCATACCGGCCGTGCGTCCCACCAGAGCATCCGACGGGCGGTAGCGCCACTACTTCAGTTCCCCAGCCAACTGGAGGATCCTGCGCGCCGCGTCATCGTAGGGGCTGGGCCGCTCCCGCAGCTCTTCTCCGGCCGCCCGCGCATTGGCGATCAGCCCCGCCCGGCGGCTCGGCTCCGTGGCGAATCGGCGCAGTGCTTCGACGGTGGCCGGCACATCGTCGACGATGACCCCGGCCCCGGTGCCCTCAACCAGCTCCCGCACTCTGGGCAGGGGCGTGGCGATGGTGGGCATGCCCATCGCCAGGTATTCGTAGACCTTCGAGGGCATGGCATCCCGGAACGCCGGCGTGTCCGCCAGCAGGCACAAGCCGACGGCGGCCCCTTCGGCAATCCGCCACGACTCAACAGGCGCCATCCGGCCATGCCACCGGATGCGAGCCGCGTCGGGCTGCTTCAGCCGGTCATGGAACCAAGCCTCGTCGGCCGCCGCCAGGTTGCCCACCAGGGTGAGCGACCACGGGGATTCGTCCGCCGAGGTGGCAGCGACCGCCTCCACCATGAGCCGCAGGCCGCGGGATTCGCGCATGTCGCCGATGTAGACCGCTGTCCGACTGGTCCCGACGTCGGCGGTCACGTCACCGGGTTTCGACACGACCTCGCTCCTCGCAAGCTCGGAGGAGGTCGGCTCAACCAGCGACGGCATGGGCGGCAACAACGTCACGTCTGGCACGTTGCGCATCACGAACCGACGGCGGGCCGAGCGCGGCGGCACGTGCTCGTCCGCCACCAGCACCAGATCCGCCTGCGTGATGATCCAGTTCAGCACGCTCACCGCACCACGCAGCACGGCCAGCAACGGCTTCGGCACCCACGCCCTGTCGCGCAGCAGCTCGCGGTAGTCCTCGTGCACATCTGCCACCCAGCGCCGGCGCAGCACCTTCGACGACAGCCAGGCCGACAACGCCGTGTCGGGGTCAATCGTGAGCAGCACGTCGCCGCGCGCCTGCCACGGCCAGATGAGGGCCCGCAGCCCGCGGGTCACCTTGCCTGCGGGGCGGCTGGTTGAAACCCCCGGTGATGCCGAAGCCCCGGCGGAGAGCCCTCGCACCGTGACCTCGCACCCGGCGCGCCGCAGCGCCGCGACGGTGCGGTGCAGGCGGGCGTCGGCCACGTCGTGCCCCGTCGTGAGGATGAAAACAGCAGGTGGGCGCCGCCGCTGGTCCCTGAGCGGGTTGCCCGCGAGGAACGAGCGGCGCAACCCGACGAAGGGCCGCCGCGCTTTCCCGCCCGGCTCGTTCAGAAGTCCTCCATGATGATGGAGTCGTCGCCCACCTTCAGGAAGTCCAGATACGCCTGGCACACTTCCTTCGGATCCCCCCGCTTGATGAGGCGACCCTTGTGGAGCCAGACCACCTCGTCGGAGAGTTCCTGGATGGTGCCCAGCGCGTGGGAGACCAGCAGCATGGTGCCGGCCTGATCCATGAGCGAGGCCATCTTCTGGTTGGCCCTGTCCTTGAACGCGGCGTCACCGGCGGAGAGGGCCTCGTCGATGATCAGGATGTCTGGGTCCATGTGCACGGCCACAGAGAACGCGAGGCGGGAGAACATGCCGGAGGAGTACGTGCGCATGGGCATGTCGATGAAGTCGCCTAAGTCCGCAAAATCCGCGATCTCGTCGAACCGCTCAGTGATCTGCTGGCGGGTGAGCCCTGCGGCGAGCCCGCCGAGCACCACGTTCTCGCGGCCGGTGAGGGCCGAGTTGAACCCGACGCCGAGCGCCAACAGCGTGGAGACCTTGCCGTCGATCTCAATGCGGCCCTGCGACGGCGGCAAGATGCCCGCGACGGCGCGCATCAGGGTGGATTTGCCCGCGCCGTTGGCGCCGATCACGCCGGTGCACTGCCCCTTGGGCACGTTGAAGGTGACGCCACGCACGGCGCGCACCTCGCGGTAGTTGACCTGCTGGCCGCGCAGCCGCTTCACCAAGGCGTTCTTGAGCGTGTTCTTGCGCTCCATGAACACCTTGTACGTGATGTGGAGGTCCTCGATGATGATCGCCGCGCCCTCGTCTGACGTGGGGGGTGCGACGGAGGCGTCGGCCTGGGGCTCTTCGGCTCCGGGCTGGCGCTCCAGGTACTGGGATTCGTCAGAGGCGGACAGCGAAATCACGCTCCCTCGAGATGAAGTAGAGCACGCCGCCAATGCTGAGCACGATGGCCCAGGCGGCCGCGACGACCACGTAGTGCCACGGTGGGTTCTGGCCGTGGAGGGCATCAGACCACATGCCCAGCATCCCGAACACCGGGTTGAACAGGATCCACTCACCAATCGATTTGCCGATGCCGGTGAGGAACTGCTCGCCCGTGTAGAGCACCGGGGAGGCGTACAGCCAGATGCGGATGACGTATGGCAGGAAGTTGGCCGTGTCTCGGAAGTACACGTGCCAGGTTGCGACGATGGAGCCCAGCCCCATCCCGATCAGCGCGGCGAACACCACCGCCAGGGGCAGCCACAGCAGCGTCCAGCTGATGGGGCGGCCAAACACGATGTGGATCACCGCGTATACCACCATGGTGGGGATGAAGCGGCGCAGCGCCAAGTAGGTGTTGGCGAAGATCAGCAACTGCTTCGGGAAGTTCATGTTGAGGATGAGCGAGCCGGCGTTGGTCACAGAGGTGGCGCAGGCCTGCACGATGCCTGAGACGAGGAAGAAGAGGAACAGACCGCCAGCGATCTGGGGGAAATCTGCCCGGGCCACTCCGGTGACGGGATCAACTCTGGCGCCGCCGCCGATGATCATGACGAGCAGGTAGTACACGGCCGCCAGCAACAGCGGGTTGAGCACCAGCCAGGCCTGGCCCAGGAATGTGTTGGTGTTGCCAGCCCGGATGTTGGTGTCGCTCATCTCCTTCGCGAAGTCCAGGCGGTGCCACAACTCCGTGAAGTACTGACGCAGGTTGGGAATGCCAGCCTTGTGAGGGGTGTATACCCTCCGGTTGGCTTTCGCTGCAGTGTCCTTACCCACGTGATCCTTCTCCCCGGCCATCGGATGCCAGCTTCTCGTAGACGGCCCGCAAGCGGGCGGCATCGGCATCCCAGCACAAGGCAGGGCGTGCCGCTTCGACATTACACACGTAGCGCCCGAAATCAGCAACGGCGCTGCGGATCGCTCGCACCAGATCGTCGGGGTCTCCCGGCTTGTACAGGGTGCCCAGATCGTGCTTGCGCACCACCTTCGCCAACTCCCCGATGTCGGTGGCCACCACGGGCAGCCCCAGGCTCACCGCGTGGAAGAGCTTGTTGGGCAGCGCGAGGCGGTGATTGGTCCACTTGTCCGAGTGGGTCACCAGAGCCAGCCCGGCAGCCGACATCAAGGCAGAGGCCTCCTCCAACGGCAGCGCGCCCAGCACCGTCACCCGGCCCGGGTCGAACGACGTCAGCCACGTCTTGTCGGCCGGCCCACACATCGTGATGGGGAGATCCACCTGGCGACTGGCAGCCGCGATGGCCTCAAGCTCCCGGTAGGCGGCGATGCGCCCCGCGTAGACCAAGCCAGTGGGCTCTGCGGGGACGACGGGGGGCTCGCCGCTGAGCGGGAACGTGTTGCGCACCACGGTGACATCGCGCCAACCGTGGACGTCCTTCAGGGCATCGGCCACGCCGTCGCCCACCGTGATGATGGCCGAGGCGCGGGAGCCGCATTCGGCCTCGATGCGCTTCTCCTTGGCATCTGCCAAGGGGGTGGGGCGAAACTCGCGGGGCAGGCCGGTCCACAGCTCGTGCGAGTCGTAGACCAGCGGCACGCCCCGTTCACGCGCCAACTGATCACCGGCGGCGAGTGCCGTGAAATCGTGGGCGTGCACCACGTCGAACTCGCGACCTTGGGCGTCCTTGACCGCACCGGCCGCCCAGCGCCCGAAGGAGGATCTGCGGTGTTCCGGCAGCAGCAACCAGCGCGCCAAGCGAGTGTGCGGGGGCAGCCGTTTGCCGGCCAGCGACGGCTTGCCCTCGCTGCGGAAGACGGATGAGGTGCCCACGGAGGAGACGGTGATGCCCGGCCCTGCGTCGAACCCCTCGGGCACGGAGCGCCCGATGATGTGCACGGTGTGGCCCGCATCCACCAGCGTGCGGGCCTCGCGCAGCACCCTGGTGTCTGTTGCCACGGAGGTGGCCACCAGCATCAGGATTCGGCTCATTCAGGGTGCCCGTCTGTAGGGCGGTCGCCGAACAGGGTGGGATCCAGTTCGACGGTGGGGCTCAGGCCCGGCTGCTCATCCCACCGCGCCGCCAGATCCGCGCCGGAGGTGAAATCGCCCAGAATGGCAACCGCACCGTCGCCGCCGCCGAGTGGGCGTTGTGGCACCACCGAAGCCACCAGGCGGCGCGCCTTGCGCAGCGCCCGCTGCACCGTGGTGGGGCGCACCTGCGGCTTGGGCTGCGGCACCCCGATGGTCTGCACCTCCACACCGTGCGCCTTGGCCAGCGCGATCTGCGGTTCGACGGCGGGCGAGCGCCACGTGCGCCGCGCGTACACCTCGATCCGCTCGGGGCGCGGC